>NZ_SIHJ01000013.1 GCF_007859765.1 Posidoniimonas corsicana | reverse complement strand
TGACCCAGCCCCTTCAAATAAGTCCACGCCGTTTGGGATAATCCCGGGCGTCGAGGACATGACCTTTGAGGAGGTAGAAGGATGCCGAAGGGTAAGAAGCACGGTCCAGAAGAGGTGATCCCGAAGCTGCGAGAGGCGGAGGTCCTGATGTCACAGGGCCGGACTCAAGAGCTCGCGGCGAAGGCGATCGGTGTATCGACGCAGACGCTGATCCGCTGGCGTAAGGAGTACGGTGGCCTGCGGATGGACCAGGCGAAGCGTTTGAAGGAGCTCGAGAAGGAGAACACCCGGCTCAAACGCTTGCTGGCCGACGCGGAGCTCGACAAAGCGATCTTGAAGGAAGCCGCTTCGGGAAACTATTGAGCCCGGCGAAGCGACGCGAGGCGGTCGAGCACGTCCGGGACGCCCTGGGTCGTGACCGCGTGTCGGAGCGTCGGGCGTGCAAGGTAATCGGTCAGCCGCGGGCGACGCAGCGTCGTGGGCGTCGCCGGCCAGACGACGAGCCGCGGCTGGTCCGCCGGATGGTTGAGTTGGCGAGCTCCTACGGCCGCTACGGCTACCGGAAGGTGACGGCCCTGCTGCGTGAGGAGGGCTGGCGTGTGAACCACAAGCGGGTCGAACGCCTGTGGCGTCGGGAGGGCCTAAAGGTCCCGGGGCGTCAGCCCAAGCGGAAGCGGTTGTGGCTGGCGGACGGTTCGTGCGTGCGGCTGCGGCCGCGGTTCAAGGACCACGTCTGGAGCTACGACTTCGTGCACGACCGGACGAGCGATGGCCGGGCCTTCCGGATGCTGACCTTGATCGACGAGCACACGCGGGAATGCTTGGCGATCGACGTGGCGAGGAATCTCAAGAGTGGCGACGTGCTCGAACGCCTGAGCGACCTGTTCGTGCGTCGTGGCGTTCCGCGATACATCCGGAGTGACAACGGTTCGGAGTTCACCGCGGAGAAGGTGCGGGGTTGGCTGGAGCGCGTCGGCGTGAAGACGCTGTTCATCGAGCCCGGAAGCCCGTGGGAGAACGGCTACTGCGAGAGCTTCAACGGCCGCCTGCGAGACGAGCTGCTGGCCCGCGAGCAGTTCGACACGCTGCTGGAGGCGAAGGTGCTCATCGAGCGATGGCGGCGGCACTACAACACGGTCCGCCCTCATGGCTCGCTCGGCTACCGGCCCCCAGCCCCCGAGGCGATCCGCTCGCTTGGCTCGCTTCCGGCTACGCCTACAGCGAGCCAAGCGAGCGGCCTGCTGGCCTTAACATAGATACTGGTACTGTCCGGGGGGGCTGGTCA
>NZ_SIHJ01000012.1 GCF_007859765.1 Posidoniimonas corsicana | reverse complement strand
GCTACCGGCCCCCAGCCCCCGAGGCGATCCGCTCGCTTGGCTCGCTTCCGGCTACGCCTACAGCGAGCCAAGCGAGCGGCCTGCTGGCCTTAACATAGATACTGGTACTGTCCGGGGGGGCTGGTCAGTCGGCAGGTTGTGTGATGATTGTTTTGTATGGCCGGCCCGCTGCGCGACATGATCGCCAGGAGCGCGACAAGGCGCCTGATGGCAAGCCAGGCGGTCTGCGCGGCCGCGGCAAAGGCCCCTTCCTTCTGCAGGCCCCTCGGCGTGCCGCACCCGAACAGGCGGCGCATCACCAGACCCAGGTTCCGCGTCATCGCTGAGCAGAGCAGCCGTTTGCGGACCTTGTCGATCCCGTGCAGCCACGTTCGTCGCGAGCCGCCCGTCTCGCACACGTGGGCGAACGACCGCTCGACCCGCTCCGATCGCAATCGCTGCAGCCGCTTGTTCTTCTCGGTCTTGGTGCGGCGGCGGTTGGCGTACACCGCGTCCTTGTGCTCCGGCGGCTTGTTGGTCCAACGCGACTTGTGCTTCCGCTCTGGCTCGGGGACATAGGTGCGGAAACCGAGCCACTGGACCAGCTCCAACTGCGAGGCCGTTTGGTAGCCCTTGTCCGCGACGGCCTCCTCGATCTCCTGCTCGACGCCCGCCTGCTCGGTGTTGATCACCGCCTCAACCAGGCTGTCCGCCAGCGTCTGCGCGTCGCTGTGGTCCGCCTCGTAGACCTCCGCCGCGAGGATCAGCTCGGTGTCCAGATCGACCACGTGGGTAGTGTCCGTCAAGATGCACACCTAGTTTTTGGCGTTCCGGTAGTGTCCGTCAAGATGCGCACATAGTTTTTGGCGTTCCCCTGGCTTGGTAGTGGGGGAGCGTCCCGCAACACCCCCACAGGTGTTGCGCGGACGCCTCCGTTAGTTCACTCACTTGAGGTACGGGTTGGGTCTTCGCTGGTCGGCTCGTCCCCATCTTCGATCACGCCCTCTTCCTTCATCAACCGGGTGAGGTACCCCTCCCAGTCCTCGCCCGAGTCTCGGCGGACGATGCTCTTCATCGCCGCGTCCGCCTCCAGCGTGGTCGAGTCGACCCCCACGGCCTTGCCCTTCAAGAGCCCCTTCTCCGACGCCAGCTTCAGCACGAACCGGAAGATGCCCGAGTGCACCTCATAGGGGAGCCGGTCCCGGATCCGGGTCAGGCTCGAGTGGTCGGGCGTGTCCTCCGTCAGCGGCACACCCAGGAACTTCCGCAGCGACAGGCTGTCAGCACACCGCCACGCGACGCCCCGTTGGCTGCCGATCCCCTCGTAGTAGCCGACAAACAGCATCCGGAAGTCCCCCCCCCCGGCGGGATCGACGGCCGGCCATTGCCCGACGCGTCGTAGTGCGGCCCGCACACCGCTTCCACGAAGTCGTCGAACCCCGCCTCGTCCAGCAGACCGTTCAGCTTCCAGTAGAACACGTGCCCATCGCTCTTGGGCAGCTGGTCCGCCACAACAAACAGCTCCTCCTGCTGCTCACGCGATACCGCCCCAGCCTTTCTGTAAAAGCCACAGATCGAGTTTGGCGGGCAGGCTTGGTTAGAACGTGACGTACCGCTTTCCGGTCTCCCACTGTTCGCTTTGTTCCATCAAGACGGCGGTGACCAAT
>NZ_SIHJ01000011.1 GCF_007859765.1 Posidoniimonas corsicana | reverse complement strand
GCTGAGGGAGCGTGAACTTCTTCGGGGCACGGTGATGCCAGTAACGACGCACCGTCCGACGACCCAGCTCGTGGGCGGCAAGCAGCAACGCGATGGGAGACTTCGTCGTTCGCACCCACACCGTACGGAAACAACACTACCTACAGTTTAGCTAGCAACGATAAGATTTCTACAGAGCTACTTTTGTCCCTAAAAATCGATAGCGCCAGAAGGGACAAAAGTCGGACAAAAAGGGGAGTGCGACAGGGGAAAGGGGGAAGGCCGGCTGGCGCTTGAGTGCCTGCCGGATCCCTGGCATTCGCCCTGTGGCAGGCTTCTTCCGGACGCTTGTCAGTCGCCGAACCAGGGGCAGGTCTTGCGGCGGAGCAGGATCAGCAGCCAGTCGATCACCAGGCCGGTGGCGCCGAGCAGCGCGAGGTAGGTGTACACGATGTTCATGTTCTGCAGCCGCGACTGCATGCGGAGCGTGTAGCCGAAGCCCTGGTCGGCCAGCGCGAACTCGGCCGCGATCAGGAACACCATCGCCGGGCCGATCTGCAGCCGCGCGTTCTCGATGATGCGGGGCAGGATCTGCCGCAGCACCACCTCCCACACCACCTCGAAGTTCGACGCGCCCAGCGTGTAGGACTTGTACAGGGTGTGCTCGTCGACGTCTTTGTGCGCGGCCTGCGCGATGGACTGCGCGAGCGTGGGGAAGATGCCGAACGCGATCAGCGCGACAAAGATCTTGATGCCCGTGACGCCGAAGAACACGAAGTAGACCGCCAGCATCGCGGTGGGGGGGATCTTGGCGAAGAACGAGATGGGCGGCATCAGCACCGCGTCGACCGACGAGAAGCAGCCCATCGCCAGCCCGACGACAAACGCCAGCAGCACGCCCGCGCCCACGCCGACCGCCAGCCGGCTGGCCGAGGCGCGCACGTCGGCCCAGAAGTCGATGCCGCCCTCGCCGGCGGCGATGCGTGACCAGCCCTCCTGGAACTGCGAGAGGTTGGGCAGGGTCTTGTTGCGGGGGTTCTCGACGTGAGCGCGGTGGGACATCCACGCGTACACGCCGAGCAGCACGGCGACGCTCGCCGCGCCCAGCAGGACGCGGCTCTGGAGGCTGATGGGCCGGCGGATCATGCGGGTCGGCTCGGGCGGGAAGAGGAGCTGGGAGTCAACGCGCGAGGGCACGGGGAAGGTCCCCGTGCCCTGGGCGGTTGGGATTGTAGCGGCGGCGTCGGGCTACTCGGCGGCGCCCGACTTGACCGCCTTCATGTACGACGCGTCGAAGTTGAGCTGCGCGTCGGCCTTGCCGAAGCCGACGGTCGGCTTCTCGGCCACGATGTCGTGCGAGGCGCAGAAGTCGACCACCATGGGCATGGTTTCGTTCTGGAACTTCTGCTGCTCGAACAGGCCGATGCCGGCGTCCGGCGTGGCGTACATCTGGGTCTCCTCGACGACGATCTCCATGTCGTCGACGCCGAGGCTGGAGAACTTCTCGCCGAGCGCCTTGAGCGTGTCGGCGCGGGTGGCGTCGTCGGCCAGGTGGGCGTTGACCTGGTAGAAGGCGTCGATCAGGGCGTGCGCGAACTTGTCGCCGCCGGGCTTGGCGAGCGACGCCTTGCTGACCACCACCATGTCGATGATCTCCTCGGGGATCTTCCGCGAGTCGAACAGCCGCTTGGAGCCCTCGCGGTCACGCAGGGTCTGCAGCACGAACGGGTTCCAGACCATGATGGACTTGATGTTCTCGTCGCCGCCCTGCATGGCCTGCGCGGCCACTCCGGGGTCCATGTTCTTGAACTCGAACTCCGAGGGGTCCTGGCCCTCGAGCTCCAGGCAGCGTTCGAACGCGTACTGCGACACCGACTTCTCCAGGCCGTAGGTGGGCTCGCCCTTGAGCGCGTCGATCGAGTCGACGCCGACCGCGATGCACGCGTCGGCGCCGACGCTGGTGGAGGTCGGCAGGATCGCCACGGAGTCACGCCCGGACGCGGGCGCCAGGCTGTCCATGTTGGTCATGCAGACGGCGTCCACGGTGGAGTTGCCGTACTGGGCCAGGCAGGGGTCGTAGTCGGCCTGGACCAGCACGATGTCGACGCCCCACTTCTTTTCGATCTCGCCGAGCTTGCCCTCGTCCTTGTCGAGCAGGCCCTTCTCGTGGGCCACGCCGAACACGGACCAGCTGGGGTACTCGCTCCAGGCTAGGCTAAAGACGGGGGTGTCTGCGGGTGCGGCGTCGCCGCCGGAGGAGTCGGACTTTCCGCCGGTGCAGCCGACCATCAGCGAGATCAGCGCCAGGCACGCGAGGGGTTTCAAGTTACGCATGGGTTGGTTCCTTTGCCCACGGGGAGTGTGGTGGATGACGAGTGTGATTCGTTACGCCTCGGGGATTCTTGTCGGCTCCGAGCCGTCGGAATCGGATTCGGCGGACTTGTTGGTCAGGCCGATCAGCGCGTCGAACTCGTCGTTGGCCTGGCTCGTGGCGGCGAAGTCCATGAACTCGGCCTCGGCCTGCTTGGTGTCGAGCCCGGCCAGCTCGCGGCTGACGCGAGCCTTGGCGGAAGCCTTCTGTCGCAGCTCGCGGAGCTCGCGGAGCTCTTCGCTGGTGCGGTCCTCGGACAGGCCGGTCATGAGGTCGGCGATCTGCTGCTCCTCCTTGGCCGAGAGGATCGTGGCCACCGCGTCGTGCTTCTCCTCGGCGAGCTTCTCCAGGTCGCGCATCTGGCTCTGGATCTGCAGCTTGTGGCGGTTCACGTTCTCCATCAGCTGCTCGATGTCGCCCTCGATCTCGGTGGCGCGGGCCTGCTTCTCGTTGAGGGTGCTGGTGAAGTCGGAAAAGGCGGTCTGGCACTTCTGGTACTCGGCGTCGGCGCGGGTGGCCTCGACATCGCCGCCGTGCTTCTCGGCCACCTGCCGCGCCTTGGCGGCGGCGCCTGCCTTAAGCTTCTCGAGCCGTTCGATCTCGTCGGTAAGGCCCTTGAGCTTCTCCTTCTTAGACTCCTCCTGCGCGATCATCGCGGCGATGGCGTCCTTGTACTGGTTGATGCGGCTGCGCTTCTCGTCGATGATGCGGTCGTAGTTCGCGGAGACCACGCCCGGGTTCATGCGGAGCGTTTCGCTCGCCTTGTCGATGCGGAACGTGACCAGGTACCACAGGGCCCTGGTCAGCTTGCTGACTGCCTTGAACATCTAAACCCTCGCTTTGCGTTGGGGGCGATTAACGGTTGGCGCGGGAGAGCCGGGTTAGCTCTCGAACTCGGCCTTGTCGTACATGGTTGGGGAATCGAGCGAGTCGATGACCTCGTCCGCGCGGCGAGCGGCCTCGATGGTCTTGCCCAGTTCCTCGCGGAGCGTGGCGAGCTCGTCGTCGGTGTCCTTGAGTTGGTAGGCGTGGAACTGCTCGACGGTGCTGGCCAGGTGATTAACCGTCAGCACCACCTCGTTCACCGCCTTCTTGCGTTCGTCCAGCAGCGGCCGCCCAGTTCCCACGGGCAGGCGTTTGGCCTTCTCCCACAATTCGAGCGAGCGCTGCAGCTGCCGCACGGCCGCGTGGAACAGCTTGTCCACTTTTTGCCGGAACGCGACCGCGGTGTGCCCGGTCGGCGGGTCGGCCTCGAGCGAACCGTACAGCGAGCGGAGCCGCCGCAGGCATTCTTCGGTCCGCGGGTCGTCGTCTTGGCTCAGGCGGGCGGCCAGCTGGTCGAGTTTTTCGGTTTGTTCCCGTTTCTCCTTTTCCGTGAGGTAGCCGTGGGCCTTCTCGGTCAGCTCCTCGACGCCCATGATCAGCCGCGTCGCCTGGATGCCCAGGCCGGTGAGCACCGAGCCGACGCCGAACAGGCTGAGCGCCGTGTTGCCGTCCATCCCCCAGGAAACCAGCAGGGCGCTGAGCCCGCCAACAATCGGCGCCAATGTCCAGGGCGAGACAAACAGATCAAGCAGGACTTTTTTCTTTACGTCGTCCATCTGCCGCCGCGTGGGTCGCGCCGCTTCGCATGCTGGAGTCTAGGTCGCGTACAGGAGTCTAGTAGGGTAGCTCGCCCAGCACAAACGAGACCGAGGTGCTGCCGCTGGGCTCCACGCCGATCGCCCGGATGCGGTTGGCGTCCACACCCTGACCCACCAGGTAGCGTTCGACCTGCTGGGCCCGCTGCTCGGCGAGGCGCTTGTTGGCCTCCGGGTCGCCACGGCGGGACGCGTTGCCCCGGACGATCACATAATAGCGTGTCGACTCGAGCGACGCGGCGAGTTCGTCCAGCAGCGACTGGCTGCGGCCGGTAAGCCGCGCCGTGCCGCGGGCGAACACCAGCGTGGGCGCCCGGGCCGAGCCGACCGTGACCAGCGATCCCCACTGCTGGTCGGACAGCGCCGGCAGCGACACGCCGCGGATCTGCTCGCCGTCCTCGCCGGGGTGGAACGAGGAGAGCTGCTGGAGGATGTTGTCGTTGTACAGGTAGTTGGGGCGGCCGCCGGTGGGGTCGGAATTGATGGCGCCGGACTCCAGCAGCAGCTTCGTCACGCGCGAGATCATGTCCTCGATGTGCGGCAGCCGCGTGCCGGTGCGTACGCCCATGTGTGCCAGGTTCTCCTGGGTGTTCTTCCACCAAACGCCCTCGACCAGGCGGGTGGCCTCCTCCTGGGTGAGCTTGGCACCGGCGTCGGCCGAGTCCTCCACGACCAGCCGTACTCGGTCGCTGTCGGAGCGGTGGTCGTAGTTCGCCTTGAGGTACGACCGCACCACCTGCACCACGGTCTCCGGGTTCTTCGTGACGAAGTCATCGCTGGCGACCAGCACGTCGACGATGGTCGACGGGAACCGCGAGCTGTCGGCCACCACGTGCACGCGGTCATTCTTGAGCATCTGCGTGACGTACGGCTCCCACAGCACGTAGGCCAGGTTGTCGGTGGGGCGCGAGTCCTTGTACTTCTTCACCACCGCGGCCGCGTCGGCCACGGCGATGTACGGGTCGTCGGGGAGCAGGTCGAGCTGGAATCGCGACATCACCACCCGGGCCAGGGTCTCGCTGGGGGAGTCCGGCGTGAGCACGAAGCGGGTGTCGGGGTCGTTGAGCGCGTCGACATTGGGGTAGGTCTGCTTGTACGCGAGCATCGCGTCGGCGCCGGCGGTCTCGTCGATCACGGCGACGATGGTGGCGGGCAGGTCGCCCGCCTGGGCGGACGCCTTGACCAAAGCATCGATGGTGAACACCGCCAGGTCGGCTTGGCCCTCTTTGAGCGACTTGAGCCGGGCGGGGTAGTCGGCGCCGTCGTCGATCAGGTTGAGCCGAATGCCCTGGCGCCGCAGGTCCTCCGCGAACGCGGGCGAGCGGAGCACGGCGTAGCCGCTGAAGCCGTCCAGCGCGATCGTGACCTCGGTGCGGTAGCGGCTCTCGGCGCCGCCGCGGCTCATGCGCTGCTCGCGCTCGAGCCGCGCCTGCTCGGCTTCCTGCCGCTCGCGCTCGGCCTGGCTGACGGCGGCGGCGGGTGCGAAGAACACCTTCCATGTCGCCACCCCGACCGACAGGAGCATCAGCCAGACGACGCAGACGGCAAGCAGCTTGCCCTTCGACACTCCGATGCTCCCTGGGTGATGTGAAGTGGTCCCGCTAGGCCGGCTCACGACCGACCTGCCGGACCCCTATTGTGACTCCGCTAGCGGGCCTTGCCAATCGTCGAGACGACCCTCAGCACAACGAACAGGATGAATCCCGCGATAAAGAGGGTTGAGAGGGAGAACCCATCATCATCGGGCGGCGGTACCGCCTGCCCTTGGGCGTTGCCGGCGTGCTGCGGGCCTGGCGCCGGTGGCGACTGACGGGTCTGTGACTGAGGGCTGCGGTTTCGGCGCGGCGATCCCGAGCCGATCGGCGCGTTCTCAGCGGTGGTCAGGGCGGCGATGACAGCGGTGGCGACCTCGCCCGGGATCGGCGCCAAGAGCTCGAAGTCGCTCTCGCCGGCGTCGTCCGAAGCGCCGCCCGAGCTCTCCCCGAGTACGACTGCGGAGATAGCCTTCTCCAGCGAGGCCGGGTCGTCCGCCTTGCGGTAGGTGCTGGCGCGGGTGGCCAGGCTGTGGCGGTTCGGCATCGCGACGCCGATCACGTCGACCAGCAGCCCCCGCGACTGGATCTGCGGGAGGTACCGTTCAACCAGATTGCCGTCGGTGGCTTCGCCATCGGACACCACCAACAGCTTGTAGTCGCCGTAGCGTTGGCCCTCGCGGACCTTCAGCAAGGCGTCGGCGGCGGTCTTCATGGCCCCGCCCAGCGGCGTGCGGCCGTTGGCTCGCAGGCCGCTTACCGCGGCGCGGGTGGCCTGCTGGTCAACCGGTCCCAGCGGCACGAGCCACGGCCCGCTGGGGCCGGGGTTGAGCAGCAGCACGCCGACACTGGCCCCTTCTGGGGTCTGCTCCAGCACCCGCAGCAACGCCTGCTTGGCGGCCTCGATCCGCGTGCCCCCGGTGGGCATCCGCTCGGCCATCGACCCAGAGTTGTCGAGGATCACCACGATGTTGAGGTCGCCGGCGGCGTGGGCCGTGCTGGTCAGCAGTGCGAGGCCGAGCATCGCTGGGATGTATGTGCGCAACATGCCTTGTCTCCTAGGTACGAATCACCCCGGTCGCCCAAGCCGCTAGAAGTCGAAGTCGGTCTCCGACAGCTCTTCGGGGTTGACCTTCACGATGCGGAACTCGACCCGCATGTTCTGCCGCGCCTCGGCCATGTTGGACGGCTTCGAGATGACCGGGTCGGAGATGCCAGCGCCGACCGGCTGCAGCTGCGACAGGTTGACGCTCACGCCCTCCTGCTCGGCGTGCTTGACGATCGCCTGCTTCACCTGCTCCGCCCGAGCCAGCGATAGATTTAGCGCGGCCTGCATGGTCTGCAGCGGGCTGTCGCTGGCGCCCTCAAAGGCGCCCGACTTGATCAGCCGCACCATCTCACCGGTCTGGCTGAGGTCCAGCTCGCGCGCGCCGCCCTGGGAGTTGAGAAAGTAACGGTAGTTTCCTTGCTGGCCGGTGCGACGGATAATCCCCTTCCCGAGACCCGCCTTGATAGCCTGCACCAGCGTCTTGGTCGGATCGGAGTGTCCGCGGATCACCACCGCCGCGCCGCCGAACGTGCTGGCGGACTGCAGGGCGCGGTCGAACTCGGCGCCGTAGCGGTCTACGGAGAAGTCGGTCTGATTGGGCTCAAACGAGATAGTGAAGCTGACGATGGTGCGGGTGTCGAGGTCGTCGTCCAGGAATTCGCCCAGGCCTTCGCCTTCGACGATGGTCTTGGGTTCCACGTAGGGCAGGCCGGCGCGGCTGGCGATCTTGCGGTAGTCGAACCCGGACGGGTCGAAGCCGCGGCGCCCGTCGGCGTAGCCCCAGTTGGTGGCCAGGTCCAGCGCGGCGGTCATTTTGGGGCCGAAGCCGCTGAGGTTGCCCTGCTGGTTGAAGAACGCAACCTGCCCTGGCAGGCCGACGAATCGGCAGTCGAGCAGCAGCCCGTGCGCGTCGACCTCCAGCGTGGGCAGCACGTCCTCGCCAAAGATCTGTTGGCTGGTGGTCAGCAGCTGGCGGTACTCGCGGGACATCCGCTGAGTTTTCTCGAAGTCGTCGCGGAGCTTGGTGACCTCGGGGGTCGCCTTGAGGTACCCGGCGACAAACTTCTCGACGGTCTCGCGGTTGGCCTTGTACCAGTCGCTCCGCACGGCGTAGACGTCGGCGATCGAGCGGGACATGTTCTGGGTCGAAACAAGCACGTGCGCGCCCTGAACAGTTCCCTCGGCGCCGCTCCCCTCGGAGTCGAGCCCGCCGGTCAGGCCGATCATGTCGGGGGTGATCACGCAGCAGGCGTCGATGGACTTGTCGCTGCGGAACTTCTCCGCGGCGCCGTTGGGGCCGGTCAGGTCGTCGACAAACACGATCTCCACGTCCTGGTTGCTGAGCTTGGCGGCGGCCAGCGCGTCGTACAGCAGGCCGACGTGGGGGCCGCCCTGCTGGCACGCGATGCGGACCTTCTTGCCGTCACGCTTGAGGTCGTTCAGGGTGCGCAGCCCCTTGCGGGCGACAATGTGGTCGCCGCCGCTCCAGGAGAGCTGCAGAATCACCACCGGCTTGGTGCGCGGGTCCTGCCCCAGGACGCCGCTTGCCTGGCCGAGCATGCGGAATGTGCCACGGAGAAACGGCGACTTGCCCGACATGTAGTCCTTGACCTGCTGAACGAAGTCGTCCCCCGGGGTGAGCTTCAGGTCCAGGCCTTCCTGCGCGTAGATTGAACCGGGTTCGGTCTCCAGACCGCCGTTGGCGAAGAAGGTCGTGACATCGCCACCCCAGGTGATGTACGGCACGTTGATCTGCTTGCCGGACTGCACCGGGCGGACGTTTACCGGGCCGGTGAGCTTCGAAAACTGCTCGGCGGGGAGCTGCGTGGCGAGCGACATGAACAGAGTTGTCGCCAGCAGCGCGTATATGCGATTCATGGGGTTCTCCATTGGACTGGTCTGAACGCGTATTCGGCGGATGAAAGCCGATCTTGGGCGGATTGTGATGAGAAACGGCCCGGCCGGTTTGGCTAGCGGATTCCTTCGAGCTCCAACTCGCGGGCGCGGCGGGCCCAGGCTTCGCGCGCCTCGTCGGTCACTTCCGGGTCGGGCAGCAGCGAGCGTCGGGTGCAGTTGAGCAGCGCCTGGAGCGTCTGGTACTCGCGGGTTTCCCCGATGGCGGGCGGGATCTGGTCATGGATCGCAACGCGGACCTCGTCCCAGGTCTTGGGTTCAACGGCCAGCAGCATTGACCGCAGCGACGCGAACGCCGCCGCCGAGTAGATGGCGGGCAGGAGCGACTTGTTGAGCTCCGCCACCAGGTCGTCACGGGGCGTCTGGTCGTCGTCCAGGCTGACGGCGTCGAGCACCCAGCGGATGAACGCCAGGCGGTCATCGCCGGTGGGGTCGAGCACCGGGATAATGAGGTCGCCAACGCGGCCCGGCCGGCGGATGTCGGGCGATAGCAGGTGGATCCGGGCGGTCATCAGCAGCCACAGCACACGGCCGCGGAGCTGCGGGTCGCTCATCATCGCCTGGATCTTGCCGGTCAAGCGGCGCTCAGTCTCGTGGGCGTTGGCGTCGACGCGGCCGAACTGGGTGTCGGCCTCGTCGACAAAGATCACCACCTTGTCCAGGGCGTCGAGCACGCGCCGGAGCCGCTCGAAGATGACGTCGGTCTGGCCGAACCACTGGCTGCGGATGTTCTTCAGAACCAGCACGGGCAGGTCGAGCTCCGCGGCGACCGCTTCGAAGATGAACGTCTTGCCGCTGCCAATCGCTCCCGCGACGCCCGCCCCGGGCAGCGCCTTGGCGCCTTTGGCCTTGAACCGGGGGATCAGCTCGCGGGAGAGGAACTCTTTGAGCGAGGAGAACCCAACCACGTCTTTCAACGCGTGACTGGGCTTCTTGAAGTCCACCACGTCGTCGCCCAGCTGGGAGCGGATGTACTCCTCAACCTTGTCGAACACGCTGTCCGGCGTGACGGCGTCTCCCGTGTAGGCGGCGCCGGCGAGCAGCTGCCGCAGCGCCTGCAGCGATAGTCCGGCCGTGCAGGCGCCAAGCGCCTGCGGCGAGGACCAGAGTTTGGGCTTAGGCGACGCGCTTTCCAGGTAGTGCTCGATGAAGCCGGTGCGGCGTTCCGTCGACGGCGCCGGCACCTCGACGCTGAGCACCTGCGGCATCCGCGAGACGCGGCTGTGGATTAGCGCCCGCGACTCCGCCAGCAGGCAGACCGAGTCGCCCCCCTCGACGAAATCGGGGTCGCCGAACCAGTCGTGGACGATGCTGATGCGGTGCAGCTGCCGGTCGTTCAGCGACGATAGCTGCCCGGCCTCCGGCAGCAGCATATCGGCGGCCTCGACGATGATCATCAGGTTCTCTCGCAACGCCTCCCGCGAGCAAATCGTGAGCTGACGGAGGAATTCGAGCGCCAGCGTGGGGTTGCCGGTCGCGTCGCGGAGGTGCCGGTCGAACTCGTCCTGCAGCTGCTCGAGCCGCGACCCCTTCTCGCGGAGCTCCCGAAGGGCGAGCGTGTTGGCGTCCACGCCCGACTTCCACTCGACCCAGGCGCCGCGCAGCTTGTCGCGTGCCTCCTCGCTCATGCGCACCGGGCCGTTCAGCTCGTAGACCAGCTGCAGCAGGCCGGGGGTGCTGGTCTTCTGCAGCAGGTAGTCGTTTAGCGGGACATACGCGCCACCGTCGAACTGCAGGTCGTAGATGGCGCCGCAGAGGATCACGCTGCGGGATTGGCCTGAGTTCAGCAGCCGCGCTAGACGCGGGAAAAAGTCTTGGCTCTGGCTTGTTGGGTGGGAGCTCATTGCGTGAGGTCGTCCTTGATTTCGTCCCACAGAATGGCGTGGAAGGCGTGCACCGACTTTTCTAGCAGGGAGGAGTAGCGGCCCGAGTGGAACGACATCGACCGCAGCCCCTGCTGGGTGGATTCGCAGATCTCGATGTCTTCTTGCTGAATAACGTGCGACTGGCTAATCGACTTGCGGATGGTGCGCTTGGCCTCCCATTCTTCCGCGTCGTCATAGTCGACGTAGAAGTCGAACACCACCTCGCACGTGTCCACGCCAGTGGGAAGCACCAGGTTGGTGTCCATCATCCGGCCGTAACGGTTGATGAAGAAGTTGGGGTAGAGCCAGGCGTAGGTGACCTTCTTCCCAAGGCGGTCGTCTTCGCCGCTGGCGCCGCAGACCTGGACCGAGCCGCGGTCGAAGATGCTGGTGGCGTAGCCGTCAAACTCTAGGCTGCCGGCGAGCTGCTCGTGCGCGTACGCCACGTGGTAGCCGCCATCTAGCGAATTCTCGACGAACACCTTCCAGTTGCAGTTGATGGTGTAGGTGCGCCGCTCGACCCACTGCATGTGCTGAAACCCCAGTTCGTCCAGCGGCGGGTTCAGCGGCCCGACGTCCGCGGCCAGGTCCCGCGGATTGCCCGGGCCGCCCTGGGGCCCGTCGAGGTCGATCAGCACGAACGGACCCCACTGCTCGACGCTGATCGGCGGCAGGCCGAGGTCGCCGACGTTGACGCCTTCCATCCGGCCCATGTGCGGCGCCCGCTTCAATCGGCCGTCAAGGCGGTAGGTCCAGCCGTGGTAGGGGCATACCAGCTCCGACGCGCGGCCGCACTCCTGCGCCACCACCGCCGCGTGGTGACGGCAGACGTTGTGGAACGCCCGGAGGCCGCCATCGTCGTCCCGCAGCACGATGTAGGGGTTGCCTACCAGGTTGCCGGTGAAGTAGCTGCCGGGCCCGGCGAGCTGGTCGGCCCGGCCCACGGCGATCCACGCGGTCTGGAAGACCCGCCGCTTCTCGGCCGCCAGCACGACAGGCTCGGTGTACCAGGACGAAGGGGGCGTCGGGGCCGACTCGATCGGGATGTCGGGGGCAAATCGGACGTCCATGGCGCCGATTATAGCGGGTGAGCCTCTGGTTCCGGAGAGTCGCCGGGGGAATAATCGACCGCGGCGAACGAAGTACTCGCTCCCCACACCCCGAACTGGCGCCATGTCGAACCTCGAGATTACTGGACTGTCCCACGCGTACGGCCCGAAGCGGGTGCTGAACGACGTCAACCTCCGCGTTGGGGCAGGGCAGGTGGTCGCGCTGGTTGGGCCCAGCGGTTGTGGCAAGTCGACGCTGCTGCGGGCGATCCTCGGTACGCACCCGCCCACGGAGGGAACCGTGATGGTGGGCGACAAACTGGTCGACTGCCCGACCCGCGATGTTGGCATCGTGTACCAGCACTACAGCTTGTACGAGTTCCTCACCGCAAGGCAGAACGTCGCGTTTGGACTGAAGCTGGACCAGACCAGCACCCCGTTCCGGTGGTTCAACCCGCTTGCGTGGCGGAAGCTGCGACGGCGGCACCTGGAGGAAGCCGATGACTTCCTGGCCAAGGTCGGGCTGCTGCCGGCGCGTGACCAGTACCCAAGTGAAATGTCCGGCGGCATGCGGCAGCGGGTGGCGATCGCCCAGGCGCTGATCATGAAGCCGCGGGTGCTGCTGCTGGACGAGCCCTTCGGCGCCCTAGACGAGGCGACCCGCGAGGAGCTGCAGCTCATGCTGCTCCGCTTGTACGCCGAGAATGTGCGTGCGCGGGAAGAGAATCGGGAGCCGCCCTACACCGTGATCATCGTTACGCACGAACTGAACGAGGCGCTGTTTGTCAGCGACCGCGTGATCGGCTTATCGCAGCACCACGCGGACGGCGCCAATGGGGCGACCATCGTGTACGACCGCCCCGCGCCGGTGTTCAAACCAGAAGACCCAAAGGACCTCACGCGGTTTATTGCGCAGAAGGAAGAGCTGATCGGCTGCGTGTTCAGCGAGTCGCAACGCCGCGACCACCGCGACTTCATCACGTTCTGGGAAGAGCACGACAAGGCGCCCGCGGTCGCCGGCGCGCCGATGTGACGCCTGCGTTCAGCGCGTTTCGGCCGAGACGGCCGGCGAGGCGACCTCGGCGCTGGGGCCTTCACCCTCGAGCAACCGAAACTCTGCGTGCAGTGTGGCGTTGCTGTCGCCTCCGACCCAGACGTCAAACTCGCCCGGCTCTATCACGTGGTCGCGTTGGTTGTTGACGAACCCCAGTTCGTCAGCCGCGACCGCGAACTCTAGCACAACCGACTCGCCCGGCTTGAGCGTGACCCGTCGGTGGTCGTGCAGCTGCCTGACCGGTCGGACGACGCTGGCCACGCGGTCGCGCAGGTAGAGCTGAGCGATCTCCGCCGCCTCGCGGTCGCCGGTGTTGGTCAGCCGAGCGCGGACGCCCAGTACGCCGCTGGGCGGCAATTCGTTGTGCGAGAGCTCGATGCTGTCGTACTCGAAAGTGGTGTAGGACAGCCCGAAACCAAATGGGTAGAGCGGCGTTGGCGGTTTGTCGACGTAGTGCGACCGGTACTGAAACTCCTGCGGCAGGTCCTCGGCGCCTGAGCCGACGAGCGGCGCGTAATCTTCAGGGGCGGGCCGTCCCGTGTTGTGCCGCGCGTAATACAACGGCACCTGCCCAACCGATCGGGGGAACGTGATCGGCAGCCTGCCACTAGGGACGTGGACGCCGAACAGCAGGTCGGCGATGGCGGGCCCGGCCATCGAGCCGGGGTGCCACGCGTAGAGCACCGCGTCGACGGCCTCTGCCTCGCGTTCGATCGCCAGCGGGCGCCCGGCCATCACCACCATGACGATTGGTTTATCGAGTGCGGCCATCTCTTCCACCAGTCGCGGCTGTACGCCGGGGAGCGAGAGCTCGGCGCGGCTTCGGGCCTCGCCGCTGAGCACGACTTCTTCGCCGACGAACAGCAGCACTGCGTCCGCCTGTCGTGCGGCCGCGAGCGCGGCCATGATGCCGTCATCGCTTTTGGCGAAGCTGCTTTCGGCACCGGCGGCGTAGACTACCTCGGCTTGGCCCTCCAGCCGTTTGCGGAGGTGCGCCAGTGGCGTGATGCTGTGCTCAGCGTCGGCGTCGAGCGACCAGCACCCCAGCTGGTCCACCGGCTTGTCCGCCATCGGTCCAATCACGGCCACTGTGGCCAGCGACTCCTCGTCTAGCGGCAGAACGCCCTTGTTCTTCAGCAGCACCATGCTCTGGCGGGCGAGGCGGCGGGCAGCTTGGCGGGATTCGGCGGTTGGCGCCGGCTGCCCGGTCGCGCCGCCCTGTAGGGCGACCTTCATCCGCAGCACGCGGCGGACGGCGTCGTCGATGCGCCGCTCAGAAACCTGCCCCTCCGCGACGAGGCCCTTCAGGTGGTCGGCGTAGGCGGGGCTGCACATGTCCATGTCGACGCCCGCGTTGACCGCCGCCCGCGCGGCGGCGCGATTGTCCGGGACGAAGCCGTGATTCACCATCTCGGTGACCGACGCCCAATCGCTTACGACGACACCGTCGAACCGCCACGCGCCCTTCGCAACGCCGTTAATCAGGTCGTCGTGCGCTGTGCCTGGCACGCCGTTGACCTCGCTGAAGGTGGTCATGAGCCCCAGGCATCCGGCGTCGAGCGCCGCCCTGAACGGTGGCAGGTAGGTGTTGAACAGGTCGTACTCGGACAGGCTTACGCGGTTGTAGTCGCGTCCCCCTTCGCTCAGGCCGTAGGCGGCGAAGTGCTTCACGCAGGCCGCCACGCCGTGGATCTTTCCGTCGCGTTCAAGTTGAAAGCCATCGACCATTGCGGCCGCCAGGTCCGAAGCGAGGCGTGGGTCCTCGCCCAACGTTTCCGCGACACGGCCCCACCGCGGGTCGCGGCAGACGTCGACCATCGGCGCAAAGGTCCAGTCCACTCCCTCGGCTTTGGCCTCCAGGGCGGACAGCCGCGCGGCATCGCGGACCAGCTCGGGGTTCCAGGTCGCCGCCTGTCCGAGGGGGATCGGCATGATGGTTCGAAATCCGTGGACGACATCGCGAGCGATGATCAGCGGGATGCCGAGCCGCGAAGCGGAGGCCTCGCGCTGGGCGTCCTCGGCTAGTGACGCCTCGCCGGCGAAGAACACCGACCCGATCAGCCCGCCGCGGATCCGGGCCCGCAGCTCGTCGGTGAGCTGGTCTCCCTCTGGGTAGAGTTGCACAAGCTGGCCAATCTTCTCGTCGAGCGTCATCTCATCGATTAGACGATTGATGCGGTGGTCAATGCCGCCGGCGACCAGGTCAAACCGGATCGCCGCCTCAGCCGGTTCCGCGGTGGGCTCCAGCGCCGCGGCGCGGCTTGCGCCCGTTTGGGGGCCCGTGGCCTGCGCGTACGCGGGGCGACTCGGGAGCATGGCCGTGATGAGCAGCGGCAGAAGGATCCAGGTGCAGTGAGCGGGTCGCATAATCGGTAGCTAGTTCTTACGCGGGGAACGTCCGTAACAGAGTGTGAGTGCTGCCGCGGCAAGCACCGCTAAGCCGCCAGGGGCAGGAACCGTAGCCGTGGCCGAAGATGTGGCGCCGTAGTTCTGCCGCCAGACCACGTAGTCCGAGGCGCCGACCTCACCGTTGCCCGATCCATCGGCGGCCAGTCCCAGGCCCGTTGAGCCCAGCGAGTCACGCCAAACGGTGTAGTCCGTGGCGTCGACCTGCCCGTCGGCGTTGTAGTCGCCAGACAACTCCGCCGCGGTGATGCGGTTCCAGTAGCGGACGTAGTCGACGTACATCGTCTGCGGGAACTCGGTCGACCCGTTGGGGTCGCCGCCAAAGTGCCCGCCCACCGCGACGTTCAGGATGATATTCTTGGCAGTCTCGAAGATCGGCCGGTTGGGCGTCTCGGTGACGGTGAAATGGAGGTTGCCGTCAACGTAGAACCGCAGCAGCGTTGCGTCCCACTCGGCGGCGTAGGTGTGGAACCCGGAGTGGAAGTTAACTGGCTCGCCGCCTTCGGTGGCGGTGTACTCTTCGAACACGTACTGGTGCTGGTTGCAGCAGGGGCCGGGGTTGGTCTGCCAGTGGTAGGCGCTGCTGGTCAGTTCCGGTTGGCTGCCGCGGTTCTCCAGGATGTCGATCTCCCCACCCTTCGGCCAGTCGACGTGGTTGGCGTTGAGCCAGAACGCAGGCCACATTCCCTGGGTCGTGGGCAGGTCCATGCGTGCCTCAAACCTACCCGGGCCGAAGATTTCCCGCGAGGTGATGATGCCCGACTGGTAGTCCTTGCCGTCACGCGGCTCATCAATTGCCGTTATCTGAAGCATCCCATCGGCGACCGCCACCTGGTCCGGGTGGTAGTATTGCTTTTCGTTGTTGTAGCTGTCACGGCGGTTTAGGGCTTCCCATTTGGATTGGTCGAGCGAGTCGCCGTCGAACTCGTCGTGCCACGTAAGGCGCCAGCCAGGCACATCAGTAACGGCGGCCGTCGCATGGGGCTGCGCGAACGCAAGCGCCAGCAAAGCGCCCGCGATTAAGGCGGCGGTCGGTACTAGGTCCGTGCGTTGGCGCATAGAGGTCCGGGCGAAGCTGGTGGTTGTTGCTGTCGTGGGGAGCTAGGGGCAGTCGGCGGAGGGCTTGGAGGCGGTGAGCTGGGCGTCGTCAACAAACAAGGCGCCGGCTTCTTGATTGGGCTGGTGGAACACAATCGCCAGCCGGGCCTCGACCGCCCCCTCCGGCGCGACGGCATCGAGCATGTGGCGGCGCCAGCGGCCCGGCTTCGAGTCACCGGTGGCGATCACCACTTCTTCGACGCCGATCAGGTCGGGGGACTCGAACCGGGCGGCGAACCTCCTATAGAACTCAATCTTTGCCACCGCGGTGTTTCCGCCGCCGGCGATGCTGTCGTCCGGCGAGACAAACGTCTGGACCGACGCCCGTACGTGCTGTCCGGCGGTGACATCAATCCCCTGTGAAACCCCGGAGTACTGTGATCCCGTTCCGAAAGTCCCAAACAGCTTCAGCGCGGCGCCGCCGTCGACGCCGGTTTTCGGGGCGGCGGTCACGTTAGGGTTGTCGCGGAGGTCGACTCCAAAGTTCGTCCAACCGCGGAGCGACCCACCGTCGGCGTCGAAGCTGCCGTTCACTAGAGCCTTCCTCGCGGGGGCGCCATCCCGCTCGTAAACGCGGACCCAGTCGATTTCAAACCGTTGTGGCCAGACGGTCGAGGTATCCGGGTCAGGCAGAAAGTCTCCACCGATCGCGGTATTCAGCACCAGCTGCATCGGCGCGGCGTGCTTCGACAAGAAGTCTTCCACCTGGCTGTCGTCCACTCGGAAGTGGCTGACGCCGTCCACAGAGAAGGTCAGCCCGTGCTCATCCCAGTCGACGGCATAGGTGTGGAAGTCCTTCGTGTAATCGACTAGCTCGCCGTTGCGGCGCGTTTGCTGTTCCTCAAACACGAACTCGTGCCGGTAGGGCGGGTTCGTGCCGTAGTGGAACGCACTGCTGGTGAGGTGCGGCTCGTTGCCGCGGTTCTCCATGATGTCGATCTCGCCGCCGCTGGGCCAGCGATACTTGTCGACGTCGGGCAGCAACCAGATTGCCGGCCAGACGCCGCGTGTGGCCGGCAGCTTCGCCCGCACCTCCCAGCGTCCGTGCTTCCACGCCCGCTTAGAGATCACCTGGCCTGAGCGGTACGGCAGATCCTGTGACGGGACCGCCTCGGAGAGCAGCACCAGACGCCCGTTTTCCACGCTGACCTGACTCGGCAGGTACGCGTGTCGCGAGTTGTTGGTCGGTCTGTGGCTGTCAACCAGCGTCCAGCGGTCCTTGTCGAGCGTCTCGAAGTCTTCGCTCCAAACCAGCTTCCAACCGTTCCCGTCGGGCTCTGCGGCAAGCGAGGGCGTCGGCACGAGCAGCACTAGTGCAGTCGTCAATAGGCGGCTGTACTGCATGCGTTCCTTGGGCGGAATGGTCGGGCGATATGGCATGCGATGCTAGGGACTGTCCGAGCTGAGTGCAAAATCAATCTGATTGCCGCCCGGTTTCACGGTCGCGGTCAATCCGGACTGGTTGGGATCGCCGTAGGCGGCAGGGGTGAGCCGTTTGCCGCTGCGGGGAACGCCTGGCTGCGCATCGCCTACTAGTTGAGACGCCGAGACTGCCACCTTGTACTCGCCGGGCTCGACGCCATCGACGGCGCCGGTGCCGAGCTCAAACTTGCCAGCCTCGTCTACCACGCCGGACGGGGTCGCCCCGGTGCCTCCAGCGGGGTAGAACGTTACCGTGCAGCGAGTGTCCGCATCCGCACGGATCGGAGACCCGTCGAGGGTCACCGTGCCCGAAACCCGGCCCAGGCCGTCGCCGCAGCCGACAAGGAGCATTACGGCTAGCAGGCAGCACGACGCACGACGCCGACTACTGCGAGTCATCCGTTACCTCCTCGCCGTTGCGGGTGCAGCTGGTCCGGTAGAACTCATTGTCGACGCCATCGGCTATAAAGCGGACGGAGCCGTCCGCCGAGCAGAAATTGGCGCCGCCCGGGTGCAGGCTGCGGAACCCACGCTGGTCCCACCAGAAGTCGGCATTGACCGAGTCGGGGGGCAGGTTCATCAGATTATTGATCGGTGTGTTGCAGCTGCACCAGTCGCCGTCGGCGTAGAACGCGGCCGAGTGGTAGTTGTACTTCGGTACGTCTTCGCCAAACAGCAGTGTGTTGCTGGTCCCGTCGGTAACCTTCGAGATCTTGACCGGCCGGCGCCACGCCTGGCGGAAGAAGATGCCGCGGCAGCGGGTGTCGCGGTGACAGTCGCGGGCCGTGGTGCCAACCCCGGCGGGCACGCCTTGGTCATAGTTCCCGCTGGGGAATTGGGAGTTGGAGTTCGTGAAGGTGGTGCCGTCCGATTCGCCGACCACGGTATCACCCAGCACGCCCTTGTAGCTCGTGACCGCCACCTGGCAGCCGCCCCAACCGAACTGCTGGTCGGAGAGCTGTTGGGCGTTGGCGTCGGACGGGCAGGCGAGCACCTCTAGCTGCGATTTCATAAGCTCTGGGACAGAGATCCCGTTGTTCCGCGACGCAAGGCCGCGTTCGCCAGGCAGCCCGCCGCGGAAGCAGACCCCCAGGGTGAATACGCCCTCGAAGGCGCCCGCGTCCTTGAACCGGTCGTACAGCGGCTGCTGCTCGAGCTGCGGCAGCATCTGCGGTATCCAGCCGGCGGCGGGGCCGTCGCCGTCGGAGCCGTCGATCCCGGCGTACATGCCCATGCTGGCGGGGAAGTGCCCGGCGGTGTCGTGATAGTTGTGGGCGGCCAGGCCCAAGTTCTTGAGCTTGTTGACGCAGCTCATCCGCCGCGCCGCCTCTCGGGCCGACTGCACGGCCGGCAGCAGCAACGCGACCAGCACGCCGATGATCGCGATCACGACGAGCAGCTCGACCAGCGTAAACCCGGGCTGCTTGGACGTAGTTGAGGGTCGCATGCTTCAATCGCCTCCAGTGAAGATGAGTGACGCGGTCCGTTCAACGGCGCCGACGCCCGGTCAGCGGGCCCGGCGGACCGACGCTCCCGCCGCCGCCATGGCCAGCGCCAGCAGGGCCGCAGCCGGTTCGGGGACATTTCCGGTCTGCAGCCCTGCCGAGGCGGCCTGGCCGTAGTTGGCGCGCCACAGGTCGTAGTCGGCGGAGTCGACTCCGTCTGCGCCGTTGCCGGCGCCGTTCAACGCAGACTCGTCGGCCGCTCCTAAGTTGTCTCGCCACACGGTATAGTCCGCTGCGTTGACAATGCCGTCCGCGTTGAAGTCGCCGCCCAACACAGTCACCGACTCGGGCATAGGGTTCGTGTTTGGCGTATTGTTAAGGTCTGCCTCAGTCGCAAACACTTCCAGCAGCACATTGTCTACCCACACGCTTCCCGCCCCCGTCAGGTCGGTCCCAGCATAGTCGCCCAGGAACATGACGGCCCGGACCTCCTCGATGTCGGCCGCGGTGAAGATGTCGGAGCCGATGGTCCAGTTGAACCCATCGTCAAGCGGGTCATCGTCAATAACGATGGTGGCCTCGACGAGCCTCCACTCGTCGGCCACAAGGGATTGGGCGACAGGCTTCTCGAAGGAGGTGGTTCCCGAGTTGTTCATGTCGATCCACGATGCCTGGCTCTGGTTGAACCCGTTGAAGGTGGCGTTGCCGGCGTTTTGGTCGGTGTCCCAGATCCGGTCACCGAACGAGGGGAACGCCGCCGGATTGAAGTCCGCGTTTCCAGATCCGGCTTCTTTCCACAGCTCGAACTTCACCACCGGCTCGATCTGGGGCACCGCGCTGACCGGGTCAGCGGGGTCCTGCCGCATCCACATCGACAGCCGGAAGGCATTCCCATTCTGAATCTTGCCGCCGCCGTTAACCGACGCGATTGCGGAATTGACCGGAGCCGCGTTAGGCACGTCCGTATTCGCTCCACCCTCCGAGCTATCGAGACCATTCTCTCCGTTGGAGATCCCAATCGCGAAACCGGCGCCGTTGTTACCGCTTACGCCGTCCATGGTGTAGACGGCGATGTTGTTGCTTCCTTCGAGGGCCGTGACGTCCACGAAGAATGGCGATGCGTCCGCAAAATAGTTGACCTCACCGAAGGCGGTGCCGAGGTCGGTCTCGGGGTTCTCGAACAGCGGGAAGACCTGCACCGCCGCCGCCGGCGAAGCCGCCGCACCAACTAGGAACAACACCGCAAGGTTTCGAAGAGTCATTGAGGTACTCCACTGTATGGGCCGCCCGGAAGCCGCCAAGCTAGGTCATGAAAGATGCTTCAGTGTCAGAACAGAATCGTCACGCCCGCGCCGCCGCTGTTCGCTTGTTGGGTGGCTCCCGCAGCCGCCCGTTCACTCTCGGGAGGCTGCGGGCTGCCCCGCCACCCGCTCCAGTCAATCTCGCCGCGCCGTCCGAGGTCGCTGTCCACCGAGACGGCAAGCTGGCAAAGATGGAGCCAATAGTCAGTCGCCACTCGAGGAGTCTCCGTCGATGGGTATTCGAGCCGTAGCTCGTCAAGGCCCGGGTCTGGTCGATCGCCTCTCTCTTGGCTTCGCCGCGGGGCGAAGGAAAGGGGACGACCGGCAGTTTTGATAAGTAGTCGCCCGGAGAATCGGGCGAACGCCTGGTAACGGATGAGTAACTGTTAATAACGAGTGTCCCCGAATCGGCTGATCGGGTCAAGCAGATTCCTCATGTTTTTCTGCACTTGAGCCGCTCAAGCAGGCTCATGCGAGAATGTTGTTGCATAGATGGGCTGCAGGCGTATACTGAAAGAAACTGTTACTCACGATTTCTCCAATAGCTGCGGGTCCCGAAGAATGGCCTCAATCAGAGATGTCGCCAGGCAGGCGGGGGTTTCCATCGCGACCGTATCGCGCGTTGTAAATGGGGTGGAGACTGTTGCTCCCAAGCTCCGCCGTGACGTGCTTCAGGCAGTGGAGGTATGTGGGTACAAGCCTCCCGAGCAGCGTCGTGCCGGCAATGGCATTGCGTTGGTCTACGCCGGTCCGTTCACGATTGGCTCACCCTACGACTCCGCATGCGTGGAGGGCATCGTGTCGGCGATGCGCGAGTCTCGGTACGATCTATCCGTTATCGACGTGCGTCGCGACAGAACCGACAACGAGTCGATGAAGCAGTTGTTTCAGCGGAAGGGGCTGCAAGGCGCCATTGTGCGATGCACACTGGCGGACCGGCCGCTGGTCATTGAGATGGCGGAAGAAGGCCTGCCGCTGGTGGTGCTCGGGGACCACTTCGATCACCCGTCGATTGCGTTTGCGTACACCGAGTCGGGGCAGGCCAGTCGCGAGGCGATTGAGTATCTGGTGTCTCTTGGGCACCAGCGGATCGCATTTGTGTCGTGCCATCGTGAGGACGGCGACCACGCCGACCGACTCCGGGCGTACCGTGATGTCTTAAGGGAGCATGGCCTGCTGGATGAAACGCTGGTTTATCGTGTTCCACCTTCACGCCGCGACGGCGGACCGGTGCTACGCAAGCTGGTCGGCGGAACCGACCGCCCGACGGCCGTTTACATCGCGGACCCACTGATCGCCGCCGGTGCCATTAACGAGGCGCACCACATGGGCGTCCGCATCCCAGATGATCTGTCGATCGTCGGCTTCGACGACACCGACCTGCGGCACATGATCTACCCGCGAATGTCGGCCGTCTGCCAAGACTCGGAGGAACTGGGCCGGGCCGCATTCAATCTTGTTCGCTCCCTGGTGGAAGGCGACGCATCGAGCAACTCGACGCTCCAGCAGGCCTGGCTAGAGGTGCACGGCAGCACAGGGCCACCACCAGTAAGCGTCGACCGCGTGATGCCTTCTGGTTCAAGGCTTCCCGTAGCGTAACAATTCGCTGTGCCGACTGGCGAACCGTCATTCGATTCTTGCATTAGACGGCCGCTCCGTGAGGTTATTAATTGAGCGGAGCGGGTGCCAACTTTTTCCCAGCCCGTCGTGCCACCAAGCTTGCTCGACCTCTGGCGTCCTGGTGGGCTTTTGGCGAAGGGGACGACACAACTCATCGAGCCGCTTACCGGCGTAGCGATTTGAGTCATTGCAGGGTTAGGGGGCGGCGATCTGCAACTGTCGCGAACAAAGTACTCCGCTGTCGGCGATTGTGCGCCGATAGGCGTGTTATCGTTATTAGCGGTGCCGTTCGAACGGCCAGAGCTTCTGGCGATCTTGGCGTCGCAGCCATCCCCGCGTAAACTGTCGCAGCAGCGTCGTTTGCGCCCATAGCTCAGTTGGATAGAGCAACGGACTTCTAATCCGTAGGTCGCTGGTTCGAATCCAGCTGGGCGTGTTCACTTTACCCGGGGTTTACTGGGTTCTTGCCCGTCGACCTGTGCCTCTTCCGGGCTGGTGTCAACCAAAGTGTCAACCAGCTTGCCCCACAGGGCCGCCGACGTCGCCCGGGCATCGTGCCCCACGTAGTAGGTCATCGTCGTCTCAATGCTGGCGTGACGCATCAGCTCTTTCAGCTCGGCAGGCATGATCCGCCGCGACCACCGAAAGCCGAACGAACGGCGCAGGTCGTGAGCCGTGGCCGTTTTGCCCTTCTCCGTGTCGGTGATGATGCCCGCCTTGCGGCCGATCTTCCCGACCACCTTGCTCACCTTCACGGCGTCCCGAACCATCGGCCCCTCACCTCGCATACGCTTGGGGCTGAACACATAGCCGGACGGCTCGGCGCGCCCCTCAATCAACAACATGGCCTCAGGGGCCAGCGGCACGAGCTCGACCTTGCCTGACTTCTGCGAGCCCGCGTCGAAGGCGAGGACGCTCTGCTGGCCGTCCAGACGCACGGACACGCCGCCAGGCGTCTGATCCCACCGCAGGGCCAACGCCTCGCCGAGGCGCAGTCCTGACGTCCACAGACCCCGGAGCAGGAACTTCCAGGACTCGGCCGCATTCTCGCCGACGACCTTCGGCACGGCCGCGATCATACGGTCGAATTCCTCGCCGGTGATCGGGCGTCCCTTCATGCGGGCCGCGTTGGCCCGCTTGGGCATCTCGAATTGTGGAACTTTCGGCAACATTCCCTGGCGACTCGCCCAACGCGCGACTGCCTTCAGGTGTCGCAGGTGGCGCCCGACGCTCGCCTCGCTCAGGCGGTAGGACTCTTGTACCTCTTCCCCGCCGCGCTTGATGGTGCGGGTCCGCTCTCGTCTCAGGTGGGCCGCGTAGGCCGTGACCCGGGGAGTGGTAAGGTCGCCCACACGTTGAGGGTTGCAGAAGTCCTCGAACGCATTGAAGGTGGCCGCGTAGTTGACCATCGTCGCGGGTGCCAGGTCATGCATGTGGGCATCTTCCCACGCTTCGCGGAACTCGGCCCACGGCATCCGCGCGGACCGCTCGTAGCGCCCCTCCTGGAGCTCCGCCTCCCACTTGGCAGCGACCTTCGCTGCCTCCTTCTTGCTCGCCGTGCCCGTGCTGCGTGCGACCTGCCGATTCGTGATCGGGTCGCGATAGAGCATGTAGAGGTACTTCCGACCCTTGTCGACAACGTGAACTTTGATCTCTTCCATCAGAAGATCGCCTCCGTGAGCAGCTTTGTCAGAAATGAACGAAGCACTGCAAGGGTAAGCCCACCTCCCGCTCCGGCGATTTGCTCTTTCGCCTTCTTCCAACGATCGTCGTCTCTGGCGGAGTCGATGAAATCGTGCCCAGCCCACGTTAAGCCGATGGGGGGGGTGCTATAGATCATCGTAGTCGGGTTGTCGTCGATCGAAGTTATTACCCCTATGCCGTGCACTAGCTCCGATTCGGAAAGGAGGCGAACGTGATATTTGAAGAGTGCGGAATCCGGATCTGCTCCATCAAATCCCTCCAACTTGTCGTGCTCTTCGATGTACAGCAGTATCGATCTGATCAGGTCCCAGTCGCGTTTCATCGCAGCCTCCTATCGGTTTTCGGGAAGGCATCGCCGGTGAGTCCACTCGTCGAGGTCGCCCACGTGAAAGAAGGTGTTTTGGCCGTCGCGCCAGTGAGGGCAGGGCCCGGCCGGGCCGTCGTACTTCAGCCAATGATTGATGATCCAGCGCCGCTCGACCCTGAGATGCTCCGCCAGGGTGTCGATGTGGATCACGGGAAGGCGGCAAGAGTCGAGGACGCGAGTAGTCTGCTGCATGATGACTCCGAGGTCATTGACTAGGCGCGGCCGGCTTCTGAGACCGAACCGCGCGTGACTCCGCTCGGCCCGGCAACGCGTTCAGAAAGGAGGACACGGAGCCCCCCCGCGCAAACCTCGCTCCCCCGCTGCCGGGATCGATGCTTGTGAGTGCGCACGCGCTACCGGGCCGAGAGGCCGTGTTTGCATCCACCGTAGACTCCGTGTTGTTGCCGAGTTTCTGAGGCTCGGGCCGGCCAGGTAGAGACCTCGCGTAGCCAGCGGTAGAAATTGTGCCGGCGGGGCGTCAGCATGTCAACTCGCTATACTGCTAGCCCCACCCATCAAGCTAAGGATTGCAAGCATGCCTGACGACGTCCCCAAAGGGTTGCAGCCAGTCTACGCGAGGAGCCGCCGCGCATCGAAGAACTCTACCCCGCGCATGCTTTCACACGCTACCCTCAGGCTAGTTTGCCAGGGCGAGGATGCGGAGGTGTGGGGAGGCACGGGCTTCCTCTTCGACTTTGCGAAGGATGGGAACGCCGACGGTCTCGCGGTGGTCACCAACCGCCACATACTTGAAGAGGCGGTCCGAGTGACGACAAGGCTTACTCATGTGAAGGCCGGGACCGACGAGGCTGACTACGGAAACATCACGTCGGAAGTCCTCGCGGACGTGGAGGGTGCCTGGATCGACCACCCGGACGATGACATCGACCTAGCTGCATTGCCAATCAGCGAATGCCTACTAGAAGCGCGGAAGCGACGCCTGCCCTATTTCGTATCGGCGCTGACACCCCAAGACATGCTCAGCGATGAGGAACTGAAGACCACCGACGCGATGAGTGAGGTCATCATGGTCGGTTACCCAGACTTGATTGAGGACTCGGTTAACAATATGCCAGTCTTTCGCAAAGGAATCTGCGCTACGCACCCGCATCTCAACTACGACGGCAACCCAGACTTCTTGACAGATATCGCATCGTACCCTGGATCTAGTGGCTCTCCTGTGTTTCTTCATCGATCACTCTGGCCGCTGGCGGGCGGAAAAGCACTCGGCCCGTACACCAAGCTACTTGGGATTCACCACAGCGGGATGGAGTTCACGACATCAGGAGACGTAGACGTGGTGACTCCCGAGGCATTTGTGTCGCAGTCGAAAGTCCCGATGCACATTGGAATTGCGGTGCGCTGCGAGAAGCTTCGTGAGCTTGGAGAGGCGATTCAGAGTCAGTTCGGCTTCGAGCTTGCCTTTTAGTGAGGCGCGACCAGTCGGGAGAATTCCCAACTGGGCGCGCGCCCAGTTGGAATCGATTCCAACTGGCTCCCCCGATACCTCAGGAGGTGTCCACGACCTCGCGCGATCAACTGGGGAATTCCCCAGTTGATCGCCGGCCGCGTCCCGCTCTTCTGGTAATTCACCCAAAGGGTCCTCATCGTCGGCGATCCACAGCCGCCAGCCCTCGTCCCTGGCCGCGGCGGCCACCGCGGCCGCGTCCTTGGTCGACCCGCACAAGGCGACCATCGCCTTCCGCCACCGCTCGAACGCGTCCCGGAACCGCATGGTCAGGACGAGCGTCGCGTAGGGCTTCGCCTTCAGGTCGATCAGGAGCCGCTCGGCGGGGCTCTCCTGCGTCGCGAACTTCAGCAAGCCGCCATGGCTCAGCGGGTCCCGGAGACGCTGACAAGCCGGCTCGAGCATCGCGAGGAACTCCTCCTCGGTGAACTCGTCGAACTTGGGGCAGGTGACCTGCAACCGATTCACCGCGTTCTCGACGGCGACGTGGCTCGCGCGCTGCAGGTGGAAGACGTACTCCTTCAGAGCGGCGACCCCGCGCGGCCCGATCGCCGCGATCGCCTCCGGGCGGCGCCGAACGCGCCTGTCCGTCTCGATCCAGTACCAGACAACAAGGATTGAGGTTGCGACATCGGTGAGGTCGGCCGTCGCGTCCAGGAGCTCCCGGCGACTCCGGAACCCGCGCGACTCTACGCCCACGGCTTGACCTCCCCGGCCGCGCTATCGACGAACGCGTCCGTCTCGAGGTTTTCGAGAATGCCCTCAACGAGGTCCTTCATCTCGCCGGTGTTCTGGCGATCTCGTCCTCCTTGGTCTCTCGGTTGCGTCTGAGGTCCAGAGAGCGTTCCTCACGCGATCCCTCGCGAAGGGCGCCCGACAGCCAGCCGGACGTCGTCTCGGGCCCGAGGCCGTCCTGAAGCGCCTTGATCGCGGCCATGTGCTGCCCGCTGTTGATTAGGCCGGCGTCGCGGACAGGGTCGACCCGCTATTGGCCTGGCACGAGAGCGGTGTCAGGGGCGGCTGCTTAGACTAGCCTCCATCGGATCGAATTTCGCTACTGCCTTCTGCGGGGTCACCGAAGTATGGAGGGGACAGATTCTAAGTCCGTCGACGGATGCCTCCAAGGATACGGCCTTCGGCAGTGACAAACGGAGCTGAGACTCATTGTGTGTTCGCATCGGTGCCTCTCACCTCAGCGACTTTCCGTCGATGCTACGGCCGTTCGGTCGATGCAACTTCGCTCATTTGACGCCGCCGCAGATGCGCCAAGGTTGAGGTGACCGATGAGGAAGCTCAAGGTCTGATCAGCCCCGGAACCCCGCAGAACATGGCGAACGCAAACAATGCCCCAGCGCTTCAATGAGGCCGGGGCTGATTAGCCCCGGAAACGATCGGCGAGTCTGTGGACTGGGCGGCCATGATCGCGCTTCAATGAGGCCGGGGCTGATTAGCCCCGGAAACGATCTCGATGCGGCGGCCGAGCTTGATCGACTCCCACGGCTTCAATGAGGCCGGGGCTGATTAGCCCCGGAAACGTTGCTTGGCCACTGCCTAAAACTTGCGCACTGGCAGCGCTTCAATGAGGCCGGGGCTGATTAGCCCCGGAAACGTGGGGCGTCTCCACGATCCCGTCGATGCACCTGTAGCTTCAATGAGGCCGGGGCTGATTAGCCCCGGAAACGGGAACGCTGATCGTCCCCGGGGGCGACGGTGAACAGCTTCAATGAGGCCGGGGCTGATTAGCCCCGGAAACGAGCTTAAGCGAAGCAGGATCAAACCCATGTCAGACCGGCTTCAATGAGGCCGGGGCTGATTAGCCCCGGAAACTTTGCCGCCCGCGATCTTGTGTTTCATGCCGCGATTGCTTCAATGAGGCCGGGGCTGATTAGCCCCGGAAACGTTCGCGGCGGCCCTGTCACTCGCCAGCTAATCGCGTGGCTTCAATGAGGCCGGGGCTGATTAGCCCCGGAAACCGGCCGGCAGGATGACGCGGCCGTTCGCGAACTGGAGCTTCAATGAGGCCGGGGCTGATTAGCCCCGGAAACGCCCTTGCGACCGACTCCGACGCCGTGGCCGTGCAAGAGCTTCAATGAGGCCGGGGCTGATTAGCCCCGGAAACTTGCAGTCGGCCCACAGGTCGGGCTGGCGGCGGTAGAGCTTCAATGAGGCCGGGGCTGATTAGCCCCGGAAACGACAGCGAGCGACGCAAGAAGGTCGCCGCGTGGGTCGCTTCAATGAGGCCGGGGCTGATTAGCCCCGGAAACGGGCAGCGAAGAGACGTGGTTCGGCGACTTCCAGTAGCTTCAATGAGGCCGGGGCTGATTAGCCCCGGAAACACCCGGGCATCGCGCTGACCCCCGCCGCGGGCGACCTCGAGCTTCAATGAGGCCGGGGCTGATTAGCCCCGGAAACCGCCCGCTTCCCAAGTCGGTTGCGGGCAAAGGGTCGCGACACGCTCTGCGAGAGCTGCCGAGTCGCCGAGCTCGGCTACGATCGAACTCGCTGTGCAGGTTGCCAAAGACCTTGCCTCCCAGTGGGTTGCGTCCGCGAGAGGTCCCCGGAGTTTTCGCATCACCCGAGCACTCGCGGTGCGTCGTTACACGATTGTAGGGCCTCGATCCGGGGCGAGCGAGAGCGGCGCCCCCCAGAACTCGATCGATTCGTCGCCGCGGCCATTGATCGGGCCGAGGTTGGCGATCATCACCCGGTCCTCGTCGTCGTGCAACACGCCCGCCAGCCGTTCTCGGAGGTCATGTAATTCGAGCTTCGTCAGCTCGCAACGGAAGACCGAGAACTGCAGCGGGTCGCCGAACCCCTTCAGCGTCTTGTGGACGATGCGGAGGCGTTTGGGCGTCGCGATGTCGTAGCAGATTAGGTAGGCATGACGCATGGCGACAACCTCAGCGAGTCGTGAACGCGGGGTAGTGTTCGATCTCGCCCGTGACGGCGCGGGCGAGCAGCCGGGCTTGGACCTCCAGCACGCGCCGGTACACGATCCGGTAGCCGAAGATTGGGTGGGTCACCTCCTGGGCGAGGCGACGCTCGAATGCGGCGATCACCGACCGGCGGCCGGCGTCGGTCAGGGCGACGGCGCCGGCTCGGCTCAGGAACGACTCTTCGGATAACTCGCCGTTGTTGAAGAGCATGAGCGTCGCCGAGTCCGCCACGAGCGGCCGGAATTCCTCAGCCAAGTCGAGCGCCAGCGACGGGCGGCCGTAACGCGGTCGGTGGAACACGCCGAGCATCGGGTCGAAGCCGACAGACTGCACCGCGACGTGCAACTCCTTGGTGAGCAGGCTGTAGAGGAACGACAACACGGCGTTCGCCGGGTCGGTCGGCGGCCTGCGGTTGCGGCCGTTGGTGTCGCCGCGAGACCAAGGAGGCAGCAGGCCGAAGAACTCGGCGAAGTAGGTCTTGGCGGCCATGCCTTCCAGGCCGAGAAGCGACCCGGCCTCGGTCGTATGCTCCGCACGCTGGCGGTAGTCGTCCAGGGCCGTAAGGGCGGGGTGGTTGCGGTCGCCCTTGTCTCGCTCCTTGAGCTGACGCCGGAGAAGCGTGCGTTGGTTGCGGACCTTGCCGGCGACGATGCCGCGAGCGATCCCCAGCGAGGCGGCCGGGTCGGCAGCGACCTCAAATTGCCGAATCCGCAGGGCGATGTTTTTGTGGGCGAGGCCGGTTGTGATTGCGTTCAGCCAGCCGCCGTAGCTGAAGTGGCAGATCGGCGTCCCGCGGCGGGCGAGCTCGCTGATCGCCGGCGCCGAGAGCATCACGTTGCCGAACAGGCAGATCTGCGACACGTCCAGGAGCCGGGCGTCGGTGAGCTTTTTCCCTTCGAGCTTGACCGTCAGCCGGTCACCGCTCTTGCCGACGAAGGCGCCTTGCTGCTGCACGTAGAGCGGCAGCGCTTCGGAGAGGGCGGGGAGCAGCTTGCGTGGCTTTCGGTGCAGAGCGCCGCCAGTGTGCTCATCCGCGGCTTCCGCGCTCAGCAGGTTGGTTTCGTCGGGCAGGCAGATGCCGACCAGCGAGCAGCGGGGGCACTTCGGGCTGTCCTTCAGCGGCGGGGGCAACCGGTCGTTGGCGGCGGCCAGGCGGAACGCGGCAGCCAGCTCGCGAGTGCGCTCGACTAGGGCGTCGTCGAAGGGGATCGAGACGCGGCGCCGCGAGCCGGCAAAGTAGAGGACGCCCTCGTCGCAGCGGTAGCCATTCTCGCGGAGGATCAGCCCCTGAGCGCAGAGCTGGACCCGCTCCGGCTCGTAGGCCCCCTCGGGCAGGTCTGGCGCCTTGCCCTTCTTGTAATCGACCGGCGTAGCGACCGGTCCGTCGAGCTCCAAGAGGTCGAGCTTCGCAGTGAGCCCCTCGCCCGGCGCCGAGAGGGATACCGAACGGGCGTGCAGCGGCTCTTCGGGCGGGGCGTCGCTCTCGGGGACCGCCCTGCGGTCCCCCTTGTCGACGCGGCGGTGGGTGAAGAGCCCCTGGCGGGTGTCGAGCGAGGGGGCCCATTCGCCATCGGCCCACATTAGCGTGCCGAGCCGCGGGCAGTAGGCGAACTCGTTGAGCATGCGGACCGGCAAGAGGTCCGGCTGGGCGTCGCCGGCGCCGACCGGCGGATCACTCGACGGCACGGCGGATTCGGTTTCTGCGGCCACGACGCACCTGTCGTGAAGAGTGGAACGGGGGAGTCCTCCGTGCCGGGAAAAGTCGGCTTACTACAGGGTAATTGGGAGTTGGGGGCGACTCAATGAGCAGGAAACACCTACGCCACGCGTTCTGCCGGCGTGAAGTTAGGCGTCTTGCCGACAAGGATCTGCCGAGTGCAACGGCGGACTCCTTGGAGCGTGCTACAAGATCGGCTCTGATTGGCCGAAGGCCCATTTGTAGTTTGCCCCGTCGCCCATCTTCTTCTTCTCCGCCCGCAACACACGTGTGAGACCTCGTTCCTCCGAGTGCTCTCGAAGGTCATCGACGGAGCTGCGGAGAAGCGATTGCATGGTTGAGATGCCCAGGAACCTGTTCCACAAAGGCCAAACTAAGAAGGTCTTGCGATCTGCGCGCGTGAAGCCCATTGTCCGCAGCTGTGTGGCGGACGAGGGTACGCTCGCCAGCATCTGAGTCACGCCGAAGAAGGCCAGGACGTTGGCGCCCCAAACGGTCCGAGTAGTCTCTCCGCCCGGGTCGGCCCAGCGATACGCGTACTCGCGAGCGTCTTCTGGGTCCCATCGAAAAGACAGCTTCTCGTCACGGTAGCGCCAAGGGCCTTCAATGGCTTCTTTCAGGTGTTCGGGGGTGCAGTTAGCAAGCAGCTTGTTAGCCGTTTCGAGGTAATGCTGGTGGCCGGACCCGAAAATGAAGTGCAGTTCGGTCGGTTGGATGCGCGGTAGCTTCTCGTGGACGACGGCGCTGCACCCGAAAGACGCGATCGCATCCGCGGCCGACCGCTGATCCCACGTCGACTCGGAAATGGCTCGCGTTTCGGCCTCGCGAAACACGTTCGGATCAATCGACAGGTTCTTTCCTAGGTGCAGGTAAAACTCGTTACTCGACGGCGGGGAGCCGAGCCGTAGCGCATCCGTTAGAGCGGACACGACTTCATCGACACTATTGAAGCCGGTCACGGCCGGGAAACAGCGATCAACACTGGCCTGCCAGCGAACCCCCACCGACTGCATGCCACGAGCCATCGCCACGGTTGACACGAGCCCCAACGCCGCCAGGAATCCCAGCGGGTTCGTGCCGTCGAGGCCGGGCAGCGCCAGGCCTTCTTGCTCGATGTCGCTCACGATCGGTCCTCCGCGGCGCTGGCTTGCTGATCGGCCAGTCGGAGCGTCGCCTCGAGGTACGACAGGCCCCACCAGCCGTGCCGCCGCACCAGCCGCCAGAAACGGTCGACAACTCCCGAGTCGAGCCGGTGCGGGGGGACCGCCCCGGCGCGATCGGCCGCCGAGAGCTCGGTTCCGCCGATCCGGAGCCCCGGAAGCTCGGGATCAACGACCACCGGGACGAACGGCGCCGCGTGGCCGTGGTGCGAGGCGACGAGGTGCAGCACAAGGTCGCGCAAGTGCGGGTCGTCGGGCAGGTCGTCGCGACGCTCGGCGAGTTGGAGCGAGAGCAACTCGTGGCGGAACCCCTCGGGGAGCCCCGCCCGCTCACGCGCGACCCGGTCCTCCCATCGTGCGCGGCGGACGCCCCCCGACTTGGCGAACGGGCTGTTAAGGTCGCGAGCGGTCCGCGGCTTGCCTTGCAGGTAGGCCTGGAACCGGGGGTCCGCCTTGCCGTCGTCGTGCAGTTCGGCGGCTCGCTCCAAGGCATCGGCGACGTCGCCTAGCGGCAGCGTGCCGAGCGTCTGCTTCAAGAACTTGACGACGTGTCGGACATGATCTTCGAGCGAGACGGGGTCGCGGCTGCGGGACGGGTCGTCTTCACCGTCGTCCAGAGCGGGGAGAGCGTTCTGCTCGCCGAGCCGGTTCTTTGTGCGTAGCACCAGGCCTTGCGGCTTGCCCCCCTTGGGCGGGTAACGATCGATCCACAATTTCTGCGAATCCTGATCAGCCAAACGACAGAAGCGCTCTTTCCAGTCCTCGTCGCCGATCGTGTCGGCCGCGGCGGCAAGCAACTCGAGCAAGCCCTGGTCGGAGGTTGCGTGCTCTTCGGGGTCGGCGGTCGCATAATCCATCAACGCTCGGATCGCCTCCGCGGCCGGTTCCACGTCACCGTCGGGCTCTGGGGCTCCCCATAGCGGTCGTGTGCTAGGGTGGAGCCGCAAGAGGGCCCGGTGGTTGGCGAGCGAGTAGGCTTGTTCTGCCACGTCGATCGTCTGCTCCGTGGCGTCGGGGACGTGGCCCAGCACGTCCCAGCCGCCCGCCGCGGCGGGCAGAACTAGCGTGTCGCCCGGCCGCAGGTCCTTGAGCGACTGCAGCGCCTCACTCCCCTCACGCCCCCGCCACAGCACCGCGGCCCGCTGGACCGATGACGACGCGATGGGCGCGTCGTCCGTCGCGGTGACGCCGAGTAGGTCGGTTTCGATGGCTCTATCGGGTTTGTCGTCCTCCAGACGCTCGCCCGCGAGCCAACGCTTCAGCCTGCCGATCGGCACGCTCAGGCACTCGGGCGACGTCGGGGGCACGAGGGACACAATGTCTGCCCACTCTTCCTGGGCGCCTTCATCAAGGTCAGCCCGCCAGCAGACGCGGACGTCGGTCGCGGTTCGCTCCGGCCCATGCAGGAAGAGGCCCACGTCCGGGTCGGGCGTCGGCCGGGGCGAAGTCTGCCGCCAGAAATCGACGTAGACCGGCAGCATCACCGGCGCGTCAGCGTGCGCGGACGGAGCGAGCAGCTCCGGCGGGATCACGGCCGCCTCGCCCTCGCTACGCAGAAGGTTGTTGAACGCGTCGATCCCGAAGTCGACGACTCCGTCGTCGTTCTTTCGCTCGTGGAGCCAATCCCAGGTCGCCTTCTGAGCGTCGCCGTAGATGGGGTCGTCCTTCTTGGCGCCACCGGACAGGATCGTCGCGCGAGCCTCGATCAACCGGCCGCCGCGATTGAGACGGCCGAACCGTTGCCGCAGCGCGTCGAGCGACGCGCACTCGGTCACCAGGACGTCGAAGTCGTAGTCGGCGCCGACTTCAAGACACTGCGTCGAAACGACGATCGACGCATGCGGCGTGTGACCGCCTTCTCTACGGTCTAGGAAGCCATTGATGCGTTCAGTCTGGGCGTCTCGGTCGATCGGCCGCATCGAGCCGATGACCAGCTCAAGCGGGAACGCTTCGCCGAGCTTCTTTCGTAACTCCGCGTGGATCGCTCGGGCGGTGGCGACTCGGTTGACCATCACGGCGACGGCGGTGGGCGTATCGCCTTCGGCCAACTTTTTGGCCCTCTCGATCGCTTTCCCGACGGTGTCTTTGGCGTTCTTCGTCGCAACGAGTTCCGCCGGTTTGAGAGCCTCCAGGCGTCGGGCGAGCCCCTTGTTCCCTCGATCTTCGAGCGTCAGCGCGAAGCCCTCGGCGCCATCCGCGGGCGGCGTCGCGGTCATCGGGACGACTCGCATTGGCGCGACATCGATCGGCTGCTCGTTCCACTCTTTGGAGAGATAGCCCCCGACCCCCTTGAGTGTCTGCGAGAACGGGCGGCTGATGTGGGCCTCGTCGAGCAGCACGAGGCTGTCATAGGCGATGAGGGCTGCCTGGATCGGGGCCGCCGAGTTCGAGACGCCGTACCCGCGGAACAGCAGCCGCGAGCCGAGCTGATCGACCGTCGTGGTGACAATCGTGGGCTGTGTGACCGACCGGGCCCACCGGTTGTCGCGGTAGGCGCCGCCGCGGAGTTGAAGCACGTCGAGCGCGGGCGCCGTCGGGTTGCTTCCCTCACCGGCAATCCGTCGTAGAGCTGCGGCGACCTGGCCGAGCGGTCCGGGGTTCCCCTCGGCGTCGGCGAGCTTCTTGGCGATGTCGAGCGACCGACGGTACGCCTCGTCGACGATGACGCGGCGGTTGACGCAGAAGAACAGCCGGCGGGGCGCCCTGCGTTCGGCGGACGGCAGTTCGGCCTGCCGCGCCAGGGCGTAGACGGCGATGTCCAGGCAGGCCGTCTTGCCAGCGCCGGTGGGCAGGTCGATGTAGTCGGGCCATTCGCCTGCCACCGTCGACTCGGCAAGCCGGGTCTGCCAGTCGTAGGGCTCGCAGCCGTCGTGCAACGCCTTGAAGAACTCTCCAAACGTACCGGCGCCCATTAGCCTCCCCCCGCGAGCGGCTTGAAAAGGCCGTACCCAAGGAATCGACCGGCGCCGAGCAGCACCGGGCCGACAACGGGCTCGGCGAACTCGACCCGGGCGTGGACCTGGGGACGCGAAGCCGACCCGGTCTTTGCTGGGAAGAAGGGATAGCCGTCGCCGAGTGGAGCGTCGCGATCGACGCCAGGCTGCCCGCGGAGCGATCGCCGCTTGGAGTACGCCCGGGGGGCGCCACTCAGCCAACTCGTGGTGTCGATCTCGACGCTCAGCGGGGGGGGCAACTCGATACGCTCACAGGCGGAGATGATCAGTGCAGCGACTTCGTTGGTCCAGCCGACGCGGTCTTTCGATCGCTCTGCCTTCGGGAAACGGTCGAGCACGACCGGCGTCGCCGACGCCCAGACCCGGGCGCCACGGGGCGACGACGTCCACGCTTCGGGAGCTAGCGTCCAACGCGTTTCGTTGAAGTCGATCGGCTGGAGAGTCGCGACGCGCGGTCCCTGCTTGACCTTCAAGACGATGCCCGCGTCGCTGCCCAGCAGAGGGCTGAACACCTCGTCACGTTCCTCCAGGTTCTTCCAGGCATTTGGGAAGACAATGGCTATGCCGAGCAGCGCGCCGTCGGAGTGCTCGTGGCCGACGTTCACCAGCGGTGCGTAGGCGACGTGGCCGTCGTCGCCGGTCTGTTTGCCGCCATTAGGGTCGTGGCCGTTGATCCAAGCCAGCTTCCTGTGTTTCTCCTCGACCCTCTTGATCACGGTCTTGCGGAGCAAAGACGTGACGCGTAGCGTGGCGGCGGCGGGGAGCATGCCGGAGGTGACCCGCAGGATGGCGAGGTGGTGATCGAAGCCGGAATGTTCGGCATCGGCCGGCGGCTGCCGCTGCAGTGTATAGGCCGACTCGGTGCGGACGTTCGGGCGCCCAAACGGTGGCGGTTTCGTCGCCGACCGCCAGGGCTCGCCGAAAGCCGCCTCGAACTCTGCTTTGGCGGATTTCTGCTCCTTGCCTCCGCCGCTTCGGATGGCCAGGTCAAGTTCCGCGAAGCGTTCGATCTCACGCACGCGGGTTTGCGCGGGCAAGCTGTCCAGAAGCCCCGCTGAAGCAACGCGGAGATGGCCGAGGGCCGCGCCGCGATTGGTCGTCGGGGCGTAGTGGTCAGATTGTTCATCCAGACCTAGGGCGTCACTTGGCTCAATCCACATCCGGACCAGAGACGATGAGTGCCCAAGGCGAGTCACCTTCGCACACAGCCGATCGAGGGCTTCAACATGCGGTCCGATTGCGTTGGCGACCGGCCACTTAGCGCGGCAGGGGAAATGGCCAATCCAGTTGCGGGGCAGTGTTCGAGCCTGCTTGTTGCGAGTGACAGCCGGCGCCGACTGCAGCTTCGCCGCGGACGCCTCATTCTTATCATTGACCGGTACGTAGAGGGTGACGCTCGACCTCTCGAAGACATTGCTCCGCGCCGGCAGGATCAACTCCGGCGGGCCGAGCCGCTCCAGCTCGCGTAGCGCCGCGCCCTCGTCCTCGGGCTCACCGGTCTCGAACCAGGCGGCGGCAAGCGCCATGAAGACCCGTGCCGGGTGGGGTGGCCACTCCGGTCGGTTGCGGTCCACTGGGTCGGTCGAGACGGCGTAGCCAGTCAGATACTCCCAGGCGATCGTCAGGCCCGCCATCACTCGGCCTCGCTGCCTTCGTCCACCGTGAGCCGTTGGCTATTGGCGACCAACTGCACCAATTGCTCCGACGGCTGAAGTACCAAGGGATCGTCACGCCACGGGAGGCCCTCGTTCTTGGCGGCTTCAACCGACTGGTTGAACAACTCGACCGCCTCGTCCGCCGTGAGCGAAACCGCCTCGGCCTTGCCTCGTTGGAGCAGTTCCCACGAGAGGGACTCTTGCGTTGGCCATAGCAGGCAGCGGCTCCGTAGGTCGAGCCCCGACTCGTCGGCCAGCGCCGCCGCACAGAGTCCGAGCGCCGCAAGCACGGTCCGCGCTGCCGCGTCGCGTTCCGGCATGCAGTCGCCATTCACCGGAAACTTCAGGCGGCGCAATGCGGGGAGTGAGAGGACGATAGATTGCTCTGCGCAGTCAATCGTGACGCCACCCGGAGCAATCTGCCCTTGCCGTGCGTCGGTATCCGTGAGTGGGTTCAAACCTTCGGCACCCTTCGTAAACTTTCCGAAAGATGGCGTGACGTTACTGTGATTCGCTTTTGATGGATTGCCTGGAGTGCCTTCGCTGTTGCCGCTTCGATTGTACGGAACAGGATTACCCTTTTTGTCTTTCACTACCGCCGGGTCGTCAGTGTCGGACGTCCAGTCCAATCCACCGTCCGCATTTCGGTGGTAGATCGTTGCCCCAGCCTTAATCGACAATGGATCGAGACGGCTGCTCGTCTTCACTCCGAACACGGCGTTGAGGCCGACGATCTCGCTGACCATCGCCCGCTCGAACTTGGCCCCAAGGCCCCCTTTCGGTCCAGTCGAGTCCCACATGCCGAAGAGTAATGCCGTCGGGCAGAGCTCGAACAGCACGGTCGCGTCTTGGGCGGAGACACGCCGCAGCCGCTGACCGTAAGACGACTCTTTCTTGAGGTCCTTGTGGCGGAACTGCTTGTCTTCTTCGGTGACCACGCTGTCACGCAAGATCGCGTCGGCGATCCGGTGCGGCACCTGAAGCGAGGTCACCTTCCCGATCGGGTCGAGAAGCGGCTGCTCGTCGGTGGGGTCGCCATCCCTGGAGAACCGATCGGAGAAATCGACCTCGATCACCGGCAGGCGGATTCGCCCCTCATCTACAGCCGTCTGGAGGGCCTCCTCCATCCGGTTTGCTTGGCTCTGAACGCTGTCAAGCAAGACGCAGGTGATCGGCTCAACTTTGTCGGGAAGCCGTCTCTTCTCGACCGCGTAGACGGCGCCCGCATAGGTAGGCGGAAAAACCTTGGTTCCCGGCCCTCCGGCCGGCTGCAGCTCGACCTTCGTCCGGAATGCCGCGGCCCGACCGGCGACGGCTTCGCGTAACTGCTGCAATCCGAAGTCGCCCATCGCCCGTGCCTCCGAAAAAGTGCTGAGTATACTCGTTCCCGACCGAGAAATGCGATACCCCGTAACGCCGAAAGCGGCACTCGACTAGCGTTGGCGCCCGTCATCTCGGCAGGAGTCGGCCTTTCCAAAGCTGGACCATCCACAGCTGCTTTGGTTCCGACCCTATCCGCAGAGGTCACCTGCACCGCTGCGCAATGGCCCCACGGCCGGAATCGCTCCCGCCACAACCCCCGATCGATGTAACCCGCCGGCGGCCGCGTACGCACTGACCCGACGGGCGCCGACTAAGTTGCCAAAGACCCAGCACGTCAGGGCGTCGTCGAGTACGCCGCGGCGAACTCCTCGACGGATTGCCAATCGGCCCAATATCGCTAGCAATTCATCGCCGCCGCGAGGTACTGCTCGAATCGGTTCCCCGTCTCGACCGTCGAGGTCTTGGCCGCGACGTCCAGGCGGTCCCGCGCGACCGGGTTCATCCCGTAGTCGCGGGCGATGTCGAGGATCATCTTCTCCGCCCCGTTCAGTTGCCCTACCGCCGGATGCTGGTAGGGCGCGCCGTTCTTGCTCTCGCAGGTCCGGCCCTCCTTCTTGAGGATCTTCCGCAACTCGTTGCGCTCGGCGACCTTCTCGCAGAGCAGGCCGAGAACGAACGCGTCGACGTCGGCGAGCAGGCCCGGGACCGAGTCGAGCAGCTCGACGACCTCCCGGAACACCGCCTTCTCCGCGGCCGTCAGCTTCAGGCAGCGGGGAGGCGAGAGCGTCGCCACGGTCCGCGGCGCCTTCACGCCGCCCCCGTGGCGGTCCTTCCTCGCCGTCCCTTGCATCTCGTGAACCGCGGACGGCTTAGCCCGCGGACCTGATCGACCTTTAACCCCCGCCATGCGGAAACCCCCTCGCCCCATTTAGTGACGGAAAATCTACACGGTGGGGGAAACGGTCTAGCGTTTCTCAATATGAGAGAATCCGCCCGCCCCCCCCTCGGGTGGCCACGGTGGCCACTTCACCCGCCCGCCGCCGCCGGCGCGCTGGCCACGGTGGCCATTCCTCGCCGCTGGCCTAGCGACGTGGGCGCTGCGCCCACGTCTCTGCTCGCCCGGAGACGTGGAATCCGATTCCACGTCTCCGGCCTCAGGTGGATCCGACGCCTCCGATCCACTGCTCTGGCGACGTGGGAACCGTTCCCACGTCTCCGGTCTCAGGTGGCCGCCGCGGCCACTTCCTCGGCCGGCTCGGCACCGCTGGCCGCCGCGTTTCGGAAACGAAACGTCTCTCCGCTACTCGTCGCCCGCCTCGGCCGATCCCAGAGCGCACGACGGCCTCCCCCTGTGAGAAATAACCGTTTCGCTGCACGCGATGGGCGTTCTCGCTAGGAAGGTGTCTGTCGCGGGAGTCTTGGTCGCTTTTCGTTGGCCGAAGTATCGACGTCTTGTGATCGAACGCCGCGTCGCTTACCCGAGTTAATTCGACTCTCACAATTGCCCAGGGCGTTGCCGTCATGCGGGATCGCCACCCGCCCGTTGCCTGGAAAACCCTTTCGGGGAACTCGGTTCGCTGTCTCGACCGCGCCGCCAGGAGCTTCTAACTGGCGGAGTCGCTTTGCACGGCCCTTTTTGGTCCCGGGGAAGCGCCGTCGCGGCATAACCGGCTGTCGAGGTTCGACAGAAGACTCCTCGTGCTCTTACGCGTCTCTAGTGGTTGTTGTGTTCGGCGTGCTACAATGGCGACGCTCTTACGTGAACCCTCGGCCGAGTAGCTTCGCGGCCGGGGGTTCTTTTCTTAGCCCCAAGATTCCTTGGCGTGCTGGGCGATCTCGTCGTTGCAGTGGTTCAACAGTTCGGCCAAATCCTGCGAGACGTTGCCCTTTGAGATCCAGTCGTCGACCGAGCGAACCCACGCCCCGAACGCCGCTCTCGCGGCCTTGCGATACCTGACAGGGTCTACCTCCTGCCCAGTCTTCTTCCGCTTGCACGGCTTCTCGGTGGCCCGCTCGCGGATCTGATCGCACTCCTTGAAGAACGCTTCGTCCTCGTCGGAAGTGCTCTGTGGCTCGGTCTTGGGCTTTGGGGTGGCCCTTTTGCGCGCTGGCTGCTTGCGGCCGAGTGAATCCTCGCGTTTCGTTTCCGAAACGTCGCCTAGTTCACCCCGCTCGCCTCGCACGCGGATCACTAGGTCGACGCTCACCCGTGCGGCCTGCGCGATCATGTTCGAGGACTTCTGGCCCCACTCCTCGTCATCGAGGAGGATCTCGACCGAACGCCGCTTGTCGGCGTTGGTCCGACGGACGCCGTGCGCCGCGTTCGCCTGCGCGGCGTGGATCCGGGCGTCCCGCTCCGTTCCCGAGCGCACGTCGCAGGTCACGAGGATCCGTCCGATCCGCTCGTAGGCCTCGAGGCGGTGCCACCCGTCGCCGATAAAGTACCGCCCGTCGGGACTCGGCCCGAACACCACCAGCGGCGGAAGGACGACGTCGGAATCCGCGGCCGCGGCGTAGTCGTCGATCGCCGCCGGATCGACAGAGGCCCGCGCCTGCGTGTCGGCGTCCTTGTCGAGGAGCTCGATCGCTAGATTCTCCAGGGCCATCAGTCCTGCTCCTGCGGGCTAGTGGCCGCCGCGGCCAGATGCGCCAGGTTCTCGATGTAGGCGATGCCGTCGCTACCGCGGACGTACTTGCGGCGGCCGACGCACAAGGTCTTGAGAACGACGCCGGCCAGCCGAGCGTTGCGAATACTGGTGTCGCCGAGGCCGGCCGCCCGCTTGAACTCGGGCAGCGTGTAAAGAGTGGCCGGCTCGATAACGCCGGCGGGTTGGGGCTTCGCCCGCCTCTGAGTCTTCATTGCAGTCTCTCCGACGGTTGGTCGTCGGCCTGAACTGCAACGAAAAAGCGGCAGTGCGAACCGACGACGTGAATGGATAAATCCACATCGTTGGTAGGCACAGCCGCACTGGCTTCGCTCGTCAACGTCCCGTTGGCAGCCCAGTTGGGCCGCAGCTCCCGCGGAGCTGGAGACGCGGAGACTGTCCTAACCTTGCCAACCGCCGCGCTCGCTTCGCAAACGACGCTCGATCAGCACTGTTTAGGTCTAGGCTGTTGGTCGCGACAGGGCACTAATAGCCGTTTGGTCGGCGACTCTTGGCGGATTATTACCACGAGCCCCGATAAGGTCAACTACATGATATCGGGGCGTTAAAGAAACGTCGCGCGAGGTGTCAACACAAGTGTCAACCAAACCTCGGTTTCAACTAGCGAGGACCGCTTCGCGCGCGTTCGTCGTTCCCGATGAAAACGAATGTTAGCGCGATGTTAGACGCGCTATCGGCGAACTTCTAATCCGTAGGTCGCTGGTTCGAATCCAGCTGGGCGTGCTCCGAAAAACCCCTACAAAACAAAGGGTTTCTCGAGTTTCTCGCCACTCTGGCGGCATTGCCGGCGCCAGCGCGTACACCCGGTAGTACACCTGTTAGGGCCAAGCGGCCCTCCCGGATGCGCTGGATGCCCGTCCTACGCAAGGCCTTACCGATGGCGACAGCTGCCCCTGCAAAGAAGAAGACCCAACCCAAGAAGCCGTACCCCGACTTCCCCCTGTTCCCGCATGCGCGCGGCTACTGGGCGAAGAAGATCCGCGGCAAGCTCTACTACTTCGACCGCTGGGAGAACCCCGACGCGGCGCTGCAGCAGTACCTCGACCAGCGCGACGACTTGTACGCCGGCCGCAAGCCCCGCGCGGTTGGGGAGGACGGCGTGTCGCTGCGTGAGCTCTGCAACGTCTTCCTGACCGCCAAGCAGTCGATGGTCGACAGCGGCGAGCTCTCCAACCGCCACTTCCAGGACCTCCACCGGACCTGCGGGCGGCTGATCAAGGCGTTCGGGAAGCACCGGCTGGTCGACGACCTCCGGGTGGACGAGCTGGCCGAGTACCGCGCGGACCTGGCGAAGGGCTGGGCGCCCACGACCCTGGGCCCCGAGCTTGCCCGCACCCGCTCGGTGTTTAACTTTGGCTACAAGGCCGGCGTGCTGGACAACCCGGTGCGGGCCATCTCGGCCCTGGCGGCGCCGTCGAAGAAGTTGCTCCGGTCGCACCGTCAGTCCCTGCCCAAGAAGCTATTTTCGGCCGAGGAGGTGCGGGCCCTAATCGCCAGCGCCGACGACCTGCAGTTCGCGGCGATGCTGCACCTGGCGATCAACACTGGCTTTGGCAACCGCGACTGCTCGTCCATCACGCCTGATGCGTTCGACCTGGAGCAGGGGTGGGTGACCTTCCCCCGGGTAAAGACGGCGATCGAGCGGCGCTGCCCCCTCTGGCCGGAGACGATCGAGGCGATCAAGCGGGCGGCGGACGCCCGCGCGGACATCAAGCCCACCTCCCCGGAGCTGCGGGAGCTGGCGTTCCTGACGCCAGCGGGCAATTCGTGGGGCGGCGACGAGGTGGGAAGCCAAGTCTCCAAGAAGTTCTCGAAAATCGCCAAGAAGGCGGGCTGCTACCGCAAGGGCGTAGGTTTCTACGCGCTGCGCCACACGTTCGCGACCATTGGCGGCGACACGGGCGACCAGGTCGCGGTCCGCTACATCATGGGGCACGTTGACAACTCGATTGACGCCGTCTACCGCGAGGGCGTGATGGACGATCGGCTCCGGCGGGTCGTAGGGCATGTAAGGGCGTGGCTCTTCAAAGAATGTACGAATAGATGTGCGTCGCTCGCGCCAAACCATTAATGCGTGACCTAGCCCACTACGTTACCGCCGCCTATTTCGGCTACAACCCGATAGATTCAAAGCTGCGTGGGCTGTATTAGGGCAGTTCACGTCCTTCTCGAAGGTACGATGCCGAGCAGGCCTCTCTGAAGGTCGAGCTCCGGGCGCAGGAATTCCCCCCGCGGGGAAGGAGAACCTGTGCGCCCGTACCTTACTCCAAACGACGTCGCGAAGCAGCTCGGCGTCAGCACTAGCCATGTGTCGCGCCTGATCGCATCCGGCCAGATTAGCGCGACCAACGTCGCCGTTAATGGCGCCCGGCGTCCAACGTACCGAATCGACCCGGCGGACGTCGACGCGTTCCTGACGAAGGCCCTCGCTCCTTCGAACTCTTCCGCCACGACAACGCGACGGCGCCGCAGTCAACCTGGCGTTAGTGCGTTTTTCTAGTCTTCCGCGCTAAGCCGTTGTGCCCGGTAACGGGCGTGCGTCTTGCGCCACCTTGAGCAGTGCGAAGGGCGAACCCTTCGCCGTTTTCCGTAGCCGCGGTCGAGTGCGACCACGGCACATCATCTCCCAACATGGAGAAAATCGATAGAAGTAGTGTCGCAGCAAGTGGTTCGAGTACGTGGAGTCGCGTTCCGACGAAGACTGAAGTGAGTGCTTCCTACGGTTCTGTAGACCCTCCTGAGAAGCTGGTCTCTCGGGACGCATGGGTCGCTTGGTGCTTTCTGGACAACTGGGGCAACCGCGACGAGTTTGCCCCCGGGCCTTATCTCAACGCCTGCTTTGCCCGCGAGGTTGAGGGATACGACGGTATCGCAATCGATATCAATGAGAACGACAGTCTTGTAGCAATTCGGCTCACCGATTGCCGCGACGCGGAGACTGGCGAGGTCGAGAGCTGGGCCCAGGAAGTCTTGGACGAGTTCGGATCGTACGCCTACTCCAGCACCAACGGCACCTCGGTGATGATCGTCTGCGAGGGAAAGCTCCCTGACGGCTGCCCCAACAACTTTTCGGAAGTCGGCGAGTCGGGCAACTGGGTGATCTTCGATTACCTTCGTCGTATTCCGGTAACGGGCGTGAACGTCAGCTGCCGCGCTAACGGCGAGATGAAGGTGATGGACGACGTGCGTCGCCCTGGTCGTGGTCGCCCTGTTGCACGGAAGGAGGGGCCGATGATGCTGCTCCGCACCAACGCCAAGCTGGCCAAGGCCGGGCCGGACCGCTACCTGCTAGCGGGCCTCACCATCGCGCCGCACCGGCTCTCGGGCCACGAGGTCTGCCCGGCCTCGACCGTCGGCTGCCGCGCGGCGTGCAACCTGTGGTTCTCCGGCCAGCGGGTGCTGCCCGCCGCGCGGAACCGGGCCCGGCTGGACACCCGGTGGCTTCACGAGGACCGTACGGGCTTCCTGGCGCAGCTGGACCGCGACCTGGCGGCCCATGCCCGCCGCGCCGAGCGGCTTGGCCTGCGCCCGCTGGTCCGGCTCAACGTGGCGTCCGACCTCGACTGGTCCGAAACCATCGCCCGCTGGCCCGGAATCCGGTTCTACGACTACACCAAGGTCAGAAGCCGGTTCCGCGCGTACCTCGACGGCCGGCTGCCGGAGAACTACACGCTGACCTTCTCGGCTTCAGAGTCGTCGCACCCGGCCACGCTGGCCAGCTTCCTCCGCCGAGGGGGCAACGTGGCGGCCGTGTTTGCGGTAGACTACCACCCGGCTTGCGGCCGGATCGGCGCTGCCGCGTTCGGTTAGGTACTGGGGCGCGGAGTGGCCGGTGATCGACGCCGACAAGCACGACGTCCGACTGCCCAGCGTCGACGGGTGGGGCGTGGTCTGCGGGCTGCGGCTCAAGGGGACCAACGCCGCCAAGGCCCGCGGACGCGCAACCGGTTTCGCGGTGCGATGCTAGAACTGCAACAACGCGTGGCGGCGCTGCTGCTGGCGATCCTGGATCGCCAAGACGAACTGCCGCCCCAGATTGTCGAGGCGGCTCGGGACTGACCCAGCCCCTTCAAATAAGTCCACGCCGTTTGGGATAATCCCGGGCGTCGAGGACATGACCTTTGAGGAGGTAGAAGGATGCCGAAGGGTAAGAAGCACGGTCCAGAAGAGGTGATCCCGAAGC
>NZ_SIHJ01000010.1 GCF_007859765.1 Posidoniimonas corsicana | reverse complement strand
CCACCCGCTACGGGCAACGCGCCCAGGCCGAGACCACCATCAGCATGCTCAAACGCCTCCTCGGGCCCCAGCTGCGAGCACGAAAAAAGCCCATGCAGCGACGCGAAGCCGCCCTCAAGACCCTCACTCTCAACCTCATGATCCTCTAAACATCTAGAAGCTTTCTACAGAGCTACTTTTGTCCCTTATTCGCGACACGATTCTTAGGGACAAAAGTCCGGCACGACCTCGCCCGCCGGCTCGAGCTCCACGCTTGTATAGCAGTGTCTGCGCGCCGACGACGGCGCCGGCCCAGCCGACTTCTGTCCCCCAGTGCGCGCCCATAGGGACAAAACTACGAAAAACTCCCTGGCACAAGCCAACCACGGCGGCCACCGATCCATCCCCTCCGCGCTTGGCGGAGGGCTAGAATAGGGCGCCGCGCGGATAGCATCTGGCCGGGGCGCCAACGATACCGCCGGCGAGCTACCAGCCGCCTTAGCACCCATCATTAGACTGCGCTAGGTGGCCGGTTTCTACTCAAAAGTCGGGGGGGAACAGGGGAGGTTCGCCAAGGCGTCAGGACCCCCAAACGCCAGTTCGGTTCCTGACGACTCTTTTCTCCCAACGCCCACCAGCAGCTTCCAACTTCCAACCGCCGCGCAGCTAGCCCTGATCCGCCATCGCCGCGTCGAAGGCCACGTTGCTCGGCGCGAAGTCGATCTTCTTGACGAACTCGGCCGACTCGGTAGCGCCGTGCTCGCGGTCCATGCCGGAGTCCTCCCACTCGACCGACAACGGGCCGTCGTAGCCGATCACGTTCAACGCCCGGATGATCTCCTCGAAGTTCACCGCGCCGTGGCCCGGCGAGCGGAAGTCCCAGCCGCGGCGCGGGTCGCCGAAGTTGAGGTGGCTGGCCAGGATGCCGGTGCGTCCGTCCAGCGTGACGATCGCGTCCTTGATGTGCACGTGGTAGATACGGTCGGGGAACGCGCGGATGAACTCCACCGGGTCGACGCCCTGCCACAGCAGGTGGCTGGGGTCGAAGTTGAAGCCGAACGCCTCGCGGTTGCCGACCGCCTCGAGCGCCCGCTTGGCGGTGTAGATGTCAAACGCAATCTCGGTCGGGTGCACCTCTAGCGCGAACCGCACCCCGCACTCGTCGAACACGTCGAGGATCGGGTTCCAGCGGTCGGCGAACTGCTGGAAGCCCTCCTCCAGCATCGACTCGGGCACGGGCGGGAACGAGTACAGCAGGTGCCAGATGCCGGAGCCGGTGAAGCCGTTCACCACCGACACGCCCAGCTTCTGCGCGGCGCGGGCGGTGTTCTTCATCTCCTCAATGGCGCGCTGGGTCACGCCGGCCGGGTCGCCGTCGCCCCACACGTGCGGCGGCAGGATGCTCTGGTGCCGCTGGTCGATCGGGTCGCACACGGCCTGGCCGGCCAGGTGGTTGCTGATCGCGTGGCACTCCAGGTCGTAGCGGTCCAGGCGGTCGCGGACGTCGCCCACGTAGTTGGGGTCCTCCATTGCGCGGCGGACCTCGAAGTGGTCGCCCCAGCAGGCCAGCTCCAGGCCCTGGTAGCCAAAGTCGGCCGCCTTGCGGCACATGTCATCAATCGGCAGGTCGGCCCACTGGCCGGTGAACAGCGTAACAGGACGGGGCATGGCGTCGCCTCAGCTTGGAAGACGGAACTCGGGTTCCGGGAATCGGACGAGGGTAGAACGCGAATGATACCGGAATTGCGGGCGGCGGTGGTAGTGGCTCCGGGGGGGGCCGTCGCGCGACCCGGCAGCTGTAGTTTCGTTTCGACTACTAGACAGGCATGAAAGTCCTAAGCGTCGACTCCTCGACAATCCTTGTGATGACCTGAGGAAACGACAATGCCTCGACGCCCTAAGGTTCTTTGCGGCGTCGCTTCCGTAGAGTGCCCGCCACCCACCTCCCCGCAAGCCCCACCGCCAGCACGCCTAGCCCCGCGGCTAGCACCTTCGGCGGGATGGCGAACGCCAGCACCAGGCAGGCGATCAGCCCCACCCAGGAGAACAGCCGGGCGTAGAGTCGCTCGTCGGCCCGCAGACGCAGGGCGGAGAGGTTGGTGATCGAGTAGTAGATCAGCACGGTGAACGCGCTGAAGGTCCAGGTGGCCTTGATGCTGCCGATCGACGCCAGCGCGGCGATCAGCGCGCCCACCGCCAGCACCGCCACCGGCAGCGCGGCCGCGGGCCGCGGCATGTCCCCCCGTCGGGCCATCGCCAGCACCACGCGCGACAAACCGAGGATCAGGTTCAGCAGCACGCCGAGCATGGCGGTCATCGCGCCGACGGCGACCACCCCGCTGACCGGGAGCGGGAAGCCCCGTGCAATCACCTCCAGCGGCGCCGCCTTGTCGGTGGCCGCGGCCTGCAGCTGGTCGGCCCCCGCCGCGCCCACCGCGACGACGGCCACCCCGATGTACAGCAGCATCGACACAACCAGCGTGGCGATGATCGCCCGCGGGATCGTGACCCGCGGCGCCCGCACCTCCTCGCCGAGGGTGGCGATCCGCCCGTAGCCGGTGAAGGCGACGAACATCAACGCGCTGGCGTGCAGCAGCGACGCCGGCCGCAGGTCCATCGCCAGCCGCTCGGCCGATACCCGCGATGCGCCGGCCGCTACGAACGCCAGCAGCGCGGCGATCGTCACCGACACGATGGCGATGTTCACCCGGTTAGACGCGCGGACGCCGGCCAGCACAACGCCGGTCAGCACCGCCACGGCGGCCAGCGCCACCGGCACAAGCCAGCGCGTGTCTTGCCCAGCGGCGTTCAGCAGGTAGCCGGCGAAGCCGAGCGCCGCGGTGGCGGCCGACGCCGACTTGGCGCACAGGAACATCCACCCCGCCGAGAAGCCGAGCGTGGGCGTCAGCCAGCGGTAGCCGTACTCGTACGTGCCGCCGCTGACCGGGTGGTTGGCGGCCAACTGCGCGCTGCTCAGCGCGTTGCACGTGGCGACCACCGCCGCCAACGCGATCGCCAGCACCACCGCCGGCCCCGCCACGCCCGCCGCGATTCCGATGCTGACAAACACGCCCGTGCCGAGGATCGACCCCAGGCCCATCATCACGGCGCCGACGAGGCCGACCTCGCGCTTGAGTGGGGGCATGGGCACGCTGCGGTTGCGAGGAGGCGAGACGCCCGGCGGGCGTGAAACGCTCACGGTAGCCGCGGACGGGGCTGGGCGCCAGCCGACACGCGGGGCGGGCGGCGTCCGAGTGGGGCAGTGCCGGCGTTGTAAAAGGTCGCACTGCGCATCCGCCGTGTGTTACCCTAGCGGGTTTCAGGTCCTCGGCGGGCCTGATCGCCCGCCGCGCGGATCAGACGCTCGCGGCGCCAGTCGTTGGGATACTCGCAGGGGATACAGATGCGGCATCAGTGCGTTCGCGCGATCGTTGTGGCGTTGTTTGGGTTCTTCTTGACCCTCGGCGCCACGCCGGACGGCCTCGCGGCGGACAGCGACCAGTACGACCTGGTGATCTACGGCGGGACGAGCGCCGCGGTAACCGCCGCGGTGCAGGCCAGTCAGATGGGCAAGAGCGTTGTTATCGTCAGCCCCGATCGGCACATCGGCGGGCTGACGAGCGGGGGACTGGGCTGGACCGACAGCGGCAATAAATCCAAGGTCGGCGGCCTGGCGGCTGAGTTCTACCACCGCGTCTGGCGCCACTATGAGCAGCCCCAGGCGTGGCGTTGGCAAACCCCCGAAGAGTACGGCAAGGTCGGTTTGGTCGTGCCCAAGGGCGATCGCGGTCGACCGACCCGGTGGACCTTCGAGCCGCACGTGGCCGAACAGATTCTTGACGACTGGCTGGAGGAGGAGGGCGTCTGGGTGGTGCGTGACGCGTGGCTGGACCGCGAGGGCGGCGTGGAGCGGCGGGGCCGCCGGGTCATCGCCATCAAGACGCTGGACGGTCAGCGGTTCGCGGGGCGGGTGTTCATCGACGCCACCTATGAGGGCGACCTGATTGCCGCCAGCGGCGTATCGTACGCGGTGGGGCGGGAGTCTTCTCAGCAGTACGACGAACAATGGAACGGGGTGCAGACGGGCGCGTTCCACCACCGCCACAACTTCAGTGTGCTGAACCGGCCGATCGATCCCTACCTGGTTCCCGGCGACCCCGCCAGCGGCCTGCTGCCCCGTATCAGCAGCGAGCCGCCAGGTATCAACGGCGCCGCCGACCAACGTATCCAGGCGTACTGCTTCCGCATGTGCCTAACCAACTGCCCCGAGAACCGCATCCCTTTCCCGCGGCCCACCGGCTACGATCCCGCGCAGTACGAGCTGCTGGCCCGGGTGTACGACGCGGGCTGGCGTGAGACGTTCGACAAGTTCGACCCGATGCCCAATTGCAAGACCGACACCAACAACCACGGACCGTTCAGCACCGACAACATCGGCTACAACTACGACTACCCGGACGCGAGCTACGAACGGCGGCGCGAGATTGTCGCCGAGCACGAGCAGTACCAGCAGGGCCTGATGTACTTCCTGGCGAACGACCAGCGCGTGCCGCAGGAGGTCCGCGACCAGGTGTCGCAGTGGGGGTTGGCCAAGGACGAGTTCGTCGACAACCACCACTGGCCGCACCAGCTCTACGTCCGCGAGGCGCGGAGGATGGTGGGCGAACACGTCATGACCGAGAACGAGCTGCTGAAACGTCGCCCCACGCCGCAGCCGGTTGGCATGGGATCGTACGCGATCGATTCGCACAACGTGCAACGGTACGTGACGCCGGAAGGCCACGTGCAGAATGAGGGCGACATCGGAGTCAGCACGAAGTCCGCCTACCAGATTTCGTACGGGTCGCTCGTCCCCAAGCGGGAGGAGTGCGAGAACCTGCTGGCGCCGGTCTGCGTGAGCAGCTCGCACATCGCGTTCGGCTCAATACGCATGGAGCCGGTGTTCATGATCCTCGGCCAGAGTGCAGCAACGGCCGCCGCGCTGGCGATCGACAACGGCGTCAGCGTACAAGAGGTTCGGTACACGCAGCTCAGGGAGCGGCTGCTCGAAGACGGGCAGGTCCTGGAGTAGCGCTAGCAAACCGCCGGCCTTCGCCGGCAGCAGCTCCGCGGTTCAACAGCCGCAACCCATCCGCAAACCCCGCCGCGCTACAGCAGCGAGTCGAGCTCGTCGACCAGGCCTTCGAAGTACGAGAGGGCGGTTTGGACCGGTTCGGGCTTCTCCATGTCGACGCCCGCGTCGCGCAGCAGGTCGAGCGGGTACTTGCTGCAGCCGCCCTTGAGGAACGTGAGGTAATCGTTCAGTTCTTCCTGGCCGCCGCCCAGCACGCGCTGGCTCAGCGCGATGGCGGCCGATAGGCCGGTGGCGTACTTGTACACGTAGAACGCGCGGTAGAAGTGCGGGATCCGCAGGCACTCCAGCTCCAGCTCGCTGTCGATGGCGAAGTCGGGGCCGAAGTACGCGTCGAGCAGGCCGCGGTACACCTCGCGGAACTTCTCGAGCGTGAGCGGCTCGCCCGCCTCGGCCAGCTCGTGGGTCAGCTTCTCGAACTCGGCGAACATCGTCTGGCGGATGATGGTGCCGCGGATGGCGTCGATCTCACGGTTCAGCAGGTACGCCTTCTCCTTGTCGGTCTTGGCGCTGGCCATCAGGTGACGCGCCAGCAGCTGCTCGTTGAACGTGCTGGCGACCTCGGCCACGAAGATCGTGTAGTTGTAGTACTCGTAAGGCTGGTTGCTCGACGAGTAGTGGCTGTGCATCGAGTGGCCCGCCTCGTGGGTGAGCGTGAACACGTGGTCCAGCACGTCGGGCTGGTAGTTCATCAGGATGTAGGGGTCGCCGTCGAAGCTGCCGGCGCTGAACGCGCCCGACTGCTTGCCCTTGTTGGGGTAGCGGTCGCACCAGCGGCCGCGGAGGCCGGCCTCGAGCGTGGCGCAGTACTCCGAGCCGAGCGGCTGCAGCGACTCGAGGATCACCTTCACCGCCTGGTCCCAGGTGTGCCGCTTGTCGAGCTCGGTGAGGATCGGCACGTAGGTGTCGTAGTGGTGGATCTCCTTGAGCTTCATCTTGCGCTTGCGCACGTCCAGGTACTTGTACACCGCCGGCAGCTTGCTGCGGACCGCCTCGATCAGGCTGTCGTACACGCTGACCGGCACGTTGTCGCCGAACAGCGACGCCTCGCGCGCGCTGGGGAAGTTGCGGGCCTTGGCGTAGTAGACGTCCTTCTGGATGGAGCCCTTCAGCGCGGCGGCCAGGCAGTTCTCGTGGTCGGAGAACTCCTGGTAGAACTGGTGGAACGCCGCCTTGCGGACGGGCCGCTTGGGCGAGTGCAGGAACACGCTGAACGACGACTGCGACAGCTCCGCCTCGTTCCCCTCGGCGTCCTTGATCGTGCCGAACTTCATGTCGGCGTCGGTCAGCTGGGTGAAGATCTGGTCGGCGGCGTCGGCCATCTCGCCCTGCATGGCGAGCAGCCGCTCCTCGCTGTCGGTCAGCGTGTGTGGCTTGTAGCGCACCAGCCGCTCGAGCATCAGCTGGTACGGCTGCAGCGGCTTGGCGGCGAGGTACTTCTTGAGCTTGGTCGCCGGCAGGCCGAGGACCTCCGGGCGGATAAAGCTGGCGGCCTCACCCGCCTTGGTCGCCACGTTCTGGTACCGGCCCATCATCGCCTGGTACGTGCTGTTGGCCTGGTCCTCGGTGGTCTTGAGCATGGCGTAGTAGGCCAGCCGCTCGCCCTGGCGGTCGAACCGGCTGTCGAACTTCAGCAGCTTGGCCAGCTGCTCCGGCCCGTCGCCCAGCGTGCCCCGGAACGCGGCGTACTTCTTGACCTGCTTCTCCCACTTTGAGAACGCGGCGTCCCAGTCGGCGTCGGACTCGAACAGGCTGGACAGGTCCCAGGTGTCGGCGGCCTTGACCTTGTCGCGGGTGGGCAGCGTCTTCTTCTTCGCCATTGGGAGAGCTTCCGTTCTATGTTCGATTGCTGGGAGTCATATTCCCTTCCCCTGTGGGGGAGGGCTAGGGTAGGGGGCGCCCCGGGTGCATGGGTCACCCCCATCCTCCCCCAGAGGGGGAGGCAGCGTAAGTCCTTACCACTTCCAGAGCGCCGCGCCCCAACTCAGGCCGGCGCCGAAGCCGCACATCATGAGCTCGTCGCCGCGGTGGATCTGGCCGGCGCGGACGGACTCGTCCAGGGCGATCGGGATGCTGCCGGCCGAGGTGTTGCCGTAGCGGTCCAGGTGCTTGAGGACCTTGTCGTGGTCGATGCCCATGGCGTCGGCGGCGGCGTTGAGGATCCGCACGTTGGCCTGGTGCATGATCCACAGGCCGACATCGTCCCGCCCGCGGCCGGACGCCTCGAGCATCTGATTGAAGGTGTCTTCCAGCAGGCGGACGGCCCACTTGAACACGGGCCGACCTTCCATCTTGAGCCACGACAGCTGCAGGTCGTCGGACTTGAGGAACGGGAACCGCATGCCGCCCTCGCGGCGGTAGAGCAGCTCGATGCCCGCGCCGTCGGCGCCCAGGGTAGCGGCCAGCAGCCCCTGCTCGGGCGAGCCGGGGCCGAGCACGACCGCGCCGGCGCCGTCGCCGAACAGCGGGAAGGTCTTCTTGTCGTCCGGGTCTACCACGCGGCTGTTGGTGTCGGCGCCGATCACCAGCACGCGGCGGCAGCTGCCGCTGGCGACAAATTGGGCGCCGGTCACCAACGCGTACATGAAGCCGGCGCACGCGGCCGCGACGTCCATCGCGCCGCAGTTGAGGCCGAGCTTGTCCTGCACAAACGTGGCGGTCTGCGGCACCAGGTGGTCGGGCGTGAAGGTGCCGAGCACAACCAGGTCGATCTGGTCGGGCGTGACGTCGGCCGCCTGCATTGCGCGGCGGGCGGCCTCGACGGACATGTCGCCGGTGGACATCTCGGGCGGTGCGTGGCGGCGTTCGCGGATGCCGGTCCGCTGGATGATCCACTCGGCGTCGCAGCCCAGCCGGGCCAGGTCCTCGTTCGTGACGACGTTCTCCGGCAGGTAGCTGCCGGTGCCCAGCGCCTGCACCCCCGTGACCTTGAAGGCGGGGGGGCGGCGGGGGTTCGGCGTGGTGTCGTCCATTGGTGGCCGGGCGGCGGTGGATTGAGCGGGGCGGGCCTGGCTGCGGCGGGCGTTGGCCCCCGCCCAGCCCGCTCCCGAGGGGGTCAGGAAAACCTGCAAGCTAAGGCTTCCAGGCAACCCGGGCAACCCCGGTGGGCGTCCGCACCGGCGGCTTGGCCGGCGCCGGCTAGCCGGCCCGCTTGCGGCTGGCGGCGGACGCCGGCTGACGCCGGATGGTTTTGTAGAGGATGGCGTTGCCCTGCTTGCCCACCGGCTTGGCGGCGCCCATCTCGCGTAGGCAGTACGCGATCCGCTGAGCCACCCAACGCGGCTTCCCGAGCCCCTCGGCCAGCTGCGCCGTATTGAATGGCTGGGGCAGGTCGGCCGGCAGCAGACCCAGCAGGTCCTGGCGGCTCTGCAGGCGGTGCACCCGCACCACGTCGACCAGCTTCTGGTCCTCGACGACGAAGTCGTTCTTCCGCCAACGGCGGCGCTTGCCGTGGCCTGGGTACCGCCACTCCTCGACCTCGACCATCGCTGCCTCAAGCGTCAGGTTGCGGTGCGGGAACGCCCGGGTGAAGTGGACCAGCTCGTCGAACAGGTCGAGCAGTTCCCCTCGTTTGGGGCTCCGCCGCCGCGACACCACGCGGCCGCCCTTCTGCTTGCACTTGATGAGCGTCTTGGTCGCGACGATCGGCTTCACCACCAGCACGCGGTGCTGCTTGCAGAGCGACCGCACCTTGTCGCGGATGGCGGCCAGGCCGCCGTGCTGGATCTCGATTAGTCGGTCGTCACGCACCACGTCGATGCGGTAGCGTCCGAGCCGGACCTCCACCTCGCCGTCGTCGCCGGCGTAGTGGGCCTTGAGCTGCTGGTGGAGCGAGGTTTCCAAGGTGGTAGGTGGTGCGTGGGGAGTGGGTGATGGTTGCAGAGAGTCAGGCGATACAACTTGCCACCCACCACCTACCACAATCCAACGTTAGGCCTCGATGCCGAAGTCGCGGACGGTGAACAGCGTGGTGAGTTCGTATCCCTTCGCCTCGAAAGCCTCGCGGCCGCCTTCCAGGCGGTCGATGATCGCCAGCACGCGGCGGACCTTGAGGCCCTCGGCCTCGCACAGCTCAATCGCCTTGAGGCTCGATCCGCCGGTGGTCACCACGTCCTCGACGATCACAATCTCTTCGCCCGCCTGGTACGGGCCCTCGACCTGCTTGCCCTTGCCGTGGCCCTTGGGCTCCTTGCGGACCATTACGCCGCGGAGCGGCTTGTCGCGGAGGCCGGCGATCGTGAGGATGGCCGCCGTGATCGGATCGGCGCCGATCGCCATTCCGCCGACCAGCGGCGGGAAGTCGTCGCCGATGATGTCCAGCATGCCCTCGCCGATCAGACGGGCGCCCTGCGCGTCGAGCGTGACCTGCCGGCAGTCCAGGTAGAAGCTGGCCTGCTTTCCGCTGGCGAGCGTGAACTGCCCGAACTGGAGGGCCTTGTCGTTGATCAGGGCGGCGAGGGCGGCGCGGTCGTACATAGGTCGGGGCGGAGCTAGGGGAATAGCGGGTGGTGGTCCGAGATTCCCCGAATGCTAAATCGCGAGCGCCGCTAGCGGAAGTGGCCCGAATGGAGGGCGCCGTTGCTACCGGCGGATGATCACTTCCGATCCGACCGACAGGATGTCGTGCAGCTCGTCCAGGTCGGCGGCGGCCACGGTGACGCGGCCGCGTTCCATCGGCGACCCGCCGGTGGAGCCGATTACCAGCGTGCTCATGCCGCTGGCGTCCTTCAGCACCAGCTGCTTGCCGTCGGGCGTTGCGCCGTAGGCGGTGGGCTGGCCGTCAGGCTTCTGCGCGACGGTCCAGTGCCCGTCGGCCGCCGCGGCGCCCGACAGCTGAACCGCGAACTTGCCGGCGTACTTGCCGTCGATCATCAGCACCAGCTCGCTGTTCGACGCGTCGACGAACGCCTGGAACGGGCCGTGGAGCACCTTGAGCGTCTGGCCGGCCTGGATGGCGGTCGCACTCGGCACGCCGTTGATCTTGGCCAGCAGACGCCAGGGCACGCCGTACTGCTGGGCAATCGTCTCGAGTGTGTCGCCCGGCTTGACCGTGTAGGGCGGCTCCATGCGGTGGTCGGTCGAGTACACGACCGTGCCCGCCAGCTGGCTCAGCAGCGACGCTACATCCTCGCGCTGTTCGGGCGTGAGGGTGGGGTCGTTGTACCAGTTGGAGAGCATCGTGTGGGCGCGGAGCAGCTCGTCGCGGGCGAGGGCTTCGTTGATCTGGACGATCGCCTCGGCGTAGCTCGACCCGGCGGGGCCGCCGATCTGGCCCAGCGACTCGTAGTCCGGCTCGGCGCCGGGCCCTTCGGGCGTGACGTCGATCGGCTGGGTCGGGACGGCGGGCTCGTACTGCGCGTACGGGTCGGCCGCAGGTGTTTGGGTTGTGTTGGGGGCGGGTTGGGCGGGAGGCAGCCCGGCCAGGGGCGACGTGGCGGCCGCTGGCGCAACAGGCAGACCGCCCAGGTTGGCTTCGGGGATGTCGTCCGGCAGGGGGATGTCATCTACGGGCGCGGTTACCGGCGGCGCTGCCGCCGGCGGAAGGCCGGCCAGCGGGCTGCTCGGCGCCGCGGGAGCGACCGGCGCCGCCGCGACAGGCGGAGCAGGCATCCCGGCGGTGGGTGGCGTGGCGGGTAGGGGCGGCATGCTGGGGCCGCCGGCGGGCGGCGCCGCCACCGCAACCGGCTCCACAGCGCCCAGCGGGGGCGCGGCGTTTAAGGCCGGGGCGGGCGTGTCGATCGCCGGGGGCGGCTCGACGGCCGACGGGTCGTAACTAGGCGCCTCTTCCCAGTTGGCGGTGAGCGCGTCGTCCTCAACGGGCGACTGGTTGATCTGGTGGGCCAGGAAGATCCCCAGGCAGCCGAGGATGGCGATCGTGGCGAGTGGTCGGATGGTGCTCATGATCCGTCCTCCATGACGAATGTTTGAGGCCTGCGTAGCGGACAGCGACGCTGCGCCTTATGTTGGCCAGAAACCCTTCTGGCCCAGCAGGCGCCCCTCGCGATGCCGCACTTCGATTATGACTCCAGCGATCGCCCCCTCCCCGATGACGAGGAGCCGGACGACGATTACTACGACGATGACGAAGCGGAACTGGTCGACTGCCCCGCCTGCGGCGCGCCCGTCTACGAGGAGGCGGAGCGGTGCCCCGTGTGCGGCGAATACATCACGCACAGCACGAGCCCCTGGTCCGGCCGCCCCACTTGGTGGGTCGCCCTCGGGTTGGCCGGCATCCTCGCCATGATTGTGGTCCTGGCGCTCGGATGACCGGCCCGCGGCAAACAGTCGGGGCGGAGAATAGGGGAAGGCGCGGTTGCCTGCTACGGCAGTTTTGGAAGTGGCGCCAGCATCCTTGTGCGGTGGGGTAGCGAAGCCTCTCACCAGGGCGCCCCCACCTAGTCCTCCCCCGGAGGGGGAGGGGATACCGTCCGACCCAGCTTCTTGCGGATTGCCTCGAGCCGCTCCGCCAGCTCCTTCTCAAACCCCCGCCCCACTGGGCGGTAGTACTCCCGCTCCACGCCCAGATAGTCCTGCTCGGCGATGCCGTCCTCGGCGTTGTGGGCGTACTCGTAGCCCTGTCCGTGGCCCAGCCGTTTGGAGCCGGCGTAGTGGCCATCACGCAGGTGGCGGGGGACGGGGACGGCCTCGCCCTCGCGGACGTCTTGGCGGGCCTCGCCAATCGCGACGGTCGCCGCGTTCGACTTGGGCGCGCACGCCAGGTAGGTGACGCACTGCGACAGCGTGAGCTGGCACTCGGGCAGTCCGATGAACTCGCACGCCTGCATGGTTGCCACCGCTAGCGGCAGCGCCTGCGGGTCGGCATTGCCGACGTCCTCGCTCGCCAGGATCACCAGCCGGCGGGTCAGGAACCGCACGTCCTCGCCGCCCTCCAGCATGCGGGCCAGCCAGTACAGGCCGGCGTCGGGGTCGCTGCCGCGGATGCTCTTGATCAGCGCGCTGGCGCAGTCGTAGTGCTCGTCGCCGGTGGGGTCGTACACCACGCCGCGGGCGCCGTTTACCTCGATGATCGTGGCGCCGTTGATGGAGGTTGGGTCGCCAGAGGTCCTGGCCTCCGACTTGACGGCGACCTCCAGCAGGTTGAGCGCGCGGCGGGCGTCGCCGTCGGAGAGGGTGGCGAGCTGCCGCCGCGCGTCTTCGGTCAGCTCTACCTGGTACCGGCCGAGCCCGCGGTCGGGGTCGGCCAGCGCGCGGTCAACCAGCGTGAGGATCTCCTCGGGCGAGTGCGGCTCGAGCTGCAGCACGCGGCTGCGGCTGGTCAGTGCGCTGTTGACCGCGAAGAACGGGTTGGCGGTGGTGGCGCCGATGAGCGCGACGAAACCCTGCTCGACGCTCGGCAAGAGCGCGTCCTGCTGCGACTTGTTGAAGCGGTGGATCTCGTCGACGAACAGCACGGTGCTCGACCCGCCGGTGGCGACCGAGTCGCGCGCCGCGTCGATCGCCTCGCGCAGGTCTTTCACGCCGGAGGTCACTGCGCTGAGCTGCTGGAACCGCGCGCCGATCTCCTTGGCCAGCAGCCGCGCGAGCGTGGTCTTGCCCACGCCGGGCGGACCGTACAGGATGATCGACCCTAGCCGCCCGACCTTCAGCAGCCGGTTGAGCGGCCCGCCCTCGCCGAGCAGCTTGGTCTGGCCCACGACATCTGCCAGCGACCGCGGCCGCATCCGCTCCGCCAGCGGCGCGACTCGGTCTAGGTTCGATTGCTCGCTCGCGGCGAAGAGGTCCATGGGGCAGCGGTGCGCAGCTGGTGGTAGGTGGCGGGTGGGCCGCCATTGTACCCCACGCACCAACCGCGGCCAGCCGCGCAGCCGAGAGCCAGAAGCGTCAGCGCCTGGAGCAGGACCTCACTGTGCGAGCGCGAAGCGACTACGGGCTGCTGCTCCGGTCGCTTACGCTCCCGGCTCTTGTCTTCGGCCTAGCTGCAATCACTTCGCCGGCATGCCGACGATCTGCAGCTGCTTGTCGTATTCCAGCTGGATCGTGTAGTCGACGGTCGATTGGTTCAGGCCGGTGGCGCCGGCGGGGACCTGCAGGTCCCACCGCAGGAGGCCGTCCTTCCGCTGGTTCTTCAGGTACTCCTGATCCTCCGAGAGCGGCTTGCCCGGGTCGACCAGCGTGACCTTGATCTCGTTGCTTTCGGGCTTGGGCAGGCGGTCCATGAGCCGCACGTCCACCTCCTGGCCGCTGAAGTTCTCCAGCGCCAGCTGGTAGTCAAAGGTCACTAGCCGGTTGCCGCCCTGCGTGCGGCTCTCCTTCTTGACCAGCTCACGCGACACCCGCAGCGAGGTGTCGATGCCGAGCCCGACGTGAAGGCTCTCCCCGGCGGCTACGGTCGGGACCGTGCCGCGGCCGACGAACTCGCCGCCAAGGAAGGTCGCGGCCGGGCCGGCCAGCAGCACCATGTCCGTACTGTTGATCAGCATCGCCTCCTTGTAGACGAACTCGGTCAGCACCGGCGTGGCGATGCGGTAGAACTGCCCTTCGAGCGGCAGCGCGGCGATCTGGATCAGCTGCCTGTCCGACCGGCTGGGGAGCGAGGTCGCGCTAGGCAGCGTGTAGCTGACGCTGATCCCCTGGCTGTCCGACGGGCCGCGTTCCGCGCGGCGCCCGCGGGAGAGGTCGCCGTTGTAGTCGAGCAGCTGCATCTCGTTGCTGATGCGGTTGAGGCCGGCGTCGGCGATGGCGCCGTTGGCAGCCGACGCGTACATGCCGCCGAAGCCGCCGGCGGCCCGCCCTCCGCGGAACTCGCCGCTTATGGCGGGGGCGTTGGGCATGCTGGACGCGGGCGTCTGCGCCGCCTGCCGAGAGAACAGCTCGTCGGCCGCCTCGGCGTTGAGGCCCTCGGTGAACACGGGGCTGTCGGCCGCGTAGAGGTTGCGGAAGTTGGCCAGCTTGCGCTGCTGGGCCAGCAGCTCGCTCTTCGCCTTGGCGATGTCGCGGCGGGCCTCGATCTGCTGCTGGGTCGGCGCCGCCAGGCGGATGGCGAGCGGGTCGAGCCGCGGCGCAGTGGCTACGAGGGACGGCGTCGCTGTGGAAAGCGTCATGTCCACGTCGGTCCAGTCCTCGCCGCTCATTTGCTGGATCGACGCGTTGTACTCTACCAGCACGCGGCTCTGATCGGCGTCGGCCCGCAGGTTGTACGAGGGCGACCACGTCGCGTCCGAGACGATGTACGTCAGACGCAGCGCCTTGGCGGCTTCCTCGCCGAGGTCGGCGAACACCACCGCCTCGCGGACCGTCTTGGCGGAGCCCTGGGTCAGCACGTTGCGTTTGCGCTGCAGCAGCTCGAGCTCCTGATTAAGCTCCCGTTCCTCCACCTGCGAGGCGAGCTCCTGCTCGGCGATCTCGGTCCGCTCGGTGAACACAAACTCGGTGAGGCTCTTGAGCGTCTCCGCGTTTAGGACGCCCGACTTCAGCTCGGCGTTGGCCGTGCCGGTGGTGAAGCCCTCCATCTTCTTGAGGTACTCGGTCCGCTCGCCCAGCAGCGCCCGCCGCCGCGCGTTGGCGTTCAGCTTGTCGCGCACGGCCTGCAGCTGCTCGTCCAGCTCGCGAACCTCCGCCCGCACGTCCTGCTCGACCGGCCGGGTGCGGTACCGCACGCTGCGGACCACGACCCCGTCGCCGGGCTCGGCGTACAGGCTGCCGGGCTGCACCTTCTCCGGCAGGCCCGTCACCACAATCTCCGTGAGCCCGCCGGCGTCGCCAAGCTCCACGTCGCGCGTCACCAGGGCCTGACCCTGGTAGACCGTGACGGCCGCCACGCGGCCCTCGGTGGTGATGGGGTCGGCGGCGTGGAGGGGGAGGGCGGAGGACAGCAGAACCAGCAGGGCTGGCGCAAGGCGGGCGGTCATGGGAGAACTCCGGAGAATATGCAAGCAAGTAGATACCGTGTCCCCCTAAGACGTTGTGTTAAGCGGGTTGGTTCCCGGTGTTGTTGAGAAAACATGCAGCGACCCATTCAGAAATAGCGTCGCTTGGTACAGTAAAATGGGAATTACCGGGGTTCGAGCCATTCCACTCCCGCAACGGACACAAGGTTAGATGACTATCCGGCAAGAGAGTAAGAAGGGAGTGAGTAGATCGACAGCAGTGCTTCTGGTTTCTGTACTCGTACTCTACGTTGGGTCTTATCTTCTGCTTACAGTGCAGGGCGAGTACCGGCCTGCCACATACGGAATCGAAGGCCCTCGATCCTACGGTTGGGCGCCGCGAGGATTTGCCTCAGAGGACGGTATGGAATGGAATCTAACACTGATGACTTTCTATGCGCCGCTATACGTTTCAGACCGCCATTGGTGGCACAACGAGAACTAAGAAGCCCTGACAGAACGTTCTGAATTCGTCGTAACTTCGACCCACGCTCGCGACTTCCAGCGAATTGAGGCGGTCATGTCAGAGGTTTCAAGGGCTCCAACAGACTCGCTTTGCAATGCCTATCCTCGAAGTTTGCGTAGGATCCGTCCCCGACGCGACAGCCGCTCGGAGAGCCGGCGCGAACCGTGTGGAGCTCTGCGGCGCACTTGAGCTAGGCGGGCTCACGCCTTCGCTCGGGTTGCTTGAGGGGGTGCTCGACGCGGCCGACCTTCCGGTGGTGGTGATGCTCCGCCCGCGGGGCGGAGGTTTCGCGTACGACACGGGCGAGTGGTCCGCGATGCTGCGTGATGCGTCGCACTTGATCCGCGCCGGCGCCAGCGGCATCGTGTTCGGCGCCCTTACCGCCGAGCGGGGCATCGAAGCCGAGCGAGTGAGGCGACTCGTCGACGCGGCCGCCGGCAGCGAAACCGTTTTCCACCGCGCGTTCGACTTTGTTGCCGACCCGGCTGCCGCGCTCGAAGAACTGATCTCGCTTGGCGTTACCAGGGTGCTGACCACTGGCGGCGCACCGTCGGCGGTCGAGGGCGCCGAGTCATTGCGGCGTTTGATCGATCAGGCGAAGGGGCGGATCGAGGTGCTGCCGGGCGGCGGCGTCACGGCAGGCGGCGTGGGCGAGCTGGTCCGCCGCGCCGGCTGCACGCAGGTGCACATCGGCGCGGCGACCTCTGCGTGGGATCCCTCCATCACCGGCGCGCAGGCCGCGTCGCTCTGCGACCTGAATCGCCTTGCCGCTGGCGAGCTGCGGGTCGTCGACCCAGAAGCGGTTGCCGCGGTGCGGGCGGCGCTGGATCAGCCGCCGGTCTGATCCGCCTCGCCCTGGTCGTTCCCCGTAGCGTCACCGGCGTCGGCCAGCTTGAGGTTCTTCAGCGCGTTCTGGCCCTGGCGGGAGTAGTTGATCGAGTCGGCAAGCACCCGCGCGGCGTACTGGCTGGCGTGGAAGCCGGAGGAGTTCTCCGCCTCGACGTAGTCGACGTAGAAGCTCGCCTTGCGTTGCCACTGCAGGGCCTCGGCGAGCTGCTCGTCGGTGGCGCCCGCCTCCTTGGCAGCCTTGATGTCGTCGATCAGGTCGACCAGTGCGTCGAGCGCGGAGTCGACGATGTGCCGGTGGGTGGTCTGGATGTTCTCCGCCCGGGCGACCAGCTCGGCGTCGCCCTGCTTGTGGCACGTGCCGCAGGCGCGGTTCACGTTGAGAAGCGGGCTGCGGACGTGGTGGTCGCTGACCTTGGTGCCGCCGACCCGCTTGTAGGGCATGTGGCAGTCGGCGCAGGTGACCCCGCTGCGGGCGTGGATGCCCTGGCTCCAGAGCTCGAACTCGGGGTGCTGTGCCTTGAGCATGGGGGCGCCGGTCTCGGCGTGGGTCCAGTCTTTGAAGCCGGTTTCCTCGTAGTAGGCGTAGGCGTCGTCGACAGTGAGGCCTTTGCTCCACGGGTAGGTGAGCCGCTTCTTGTCGCCCTTAAAGTAGTACTCCACGTGGCACTGGGCGCAGACGTAGGTGCGCATCTCTTGGCGGGTGGCCATGGCGTTGACGTCGTAGTCGTCGACCCCTTCGGCGGCCTTGGCCGCGGCGATGCCCTCGATGAACGCGGGCCGCGTGACCCGCAGGGCCATGGTGTCGGGGTCGTGGCAGTCGATGCATGCCACCGCGTGCGACAGGTGCTCCTTGGCCTCCATGTAGGGCATCATGTTGAGCTTCTCGAAGCCGACCATGATATCGCCGTCGCCCAATTCTTTCATCGCGGTGTAGGTCGACGCGTGGCAGTTGATGCAGGTGCCGGGCTGGCCCACCTTCTGCCGCTCGGTGTAGAGCTGGTCGGTCAGCATGTAGGCGTGGCCGCGTTCCTCGCGGAAGTCCTTGGCGAACGCGTAGCCGGCCCACATGCGCTTGAGCTGCGGGATGGTCTCGAGCTTGCTCTTCGAGACGATGTCACGCGGGTCCTCGTCGGTGGGCGCGTTGGGAATCGCCTCGCTGCCGCCGTAGGTGGTCTGCGTCATGTCGGCGGTCTTGAGGTAGTCGTCGTACTGCTGCGGCCAGTTCTGCCCCCACACGGCCGGGTCGGTGGTGTCGTCGGTCACCTCCGCCACACGCACGATGGGCGTGCGGGCCTCGATCTTGTGCTGCTGCACGTTCAGCAGCAGCGACGCGATCGCGAAGCACGCCGCGCCGGAGATGATTGCGACCAGCACGAGCAGCCAGGCGGAGGTTTTGCCGGAGTGATGCATGGTGGGTCGGTTCCTCTAATCAGATGGACTTTGCTGGCGTTGTTGCTGGCGGCGGCTCAGGTGTCGTGACCGACCGTGCTGTGGCAACGGATGCAGGACACCGCCTCGAAGCCGCCGCTGCCGGTGGCCGAGACCTGGATCGAGTGGGTGACGTCCGCGTGGCAGTCCAGGCAGGCGTGCTCGGTGACGCCGCGGTTGTACTCGTGCATGCGGATGTTCTGGGGAAACTCGCCGGTGGTGAACGCCAGCGAGTGGAAGAACCCGTTACGCGCCTTGCAGTAGTACTTACCCACAAAGTTGTGGGGGGCGTGGCAGTCGTTGCAGGTGGCGAACTTGCTGTGCGAAGACTTCACCCAGGCGTCCAGGTGCCCCTGCATTACGTGGCAGTTGGCGCACGCGTTGGGGTCGTTCGTCAGGTAACTGGCGCCTTCCGCGTAGACAAACGTGAAAGCCCCCAGCCCGACCGCCGCGCCAATCAACGCGGCGCACAGCAGTGCGAGGGCGGTCAGGCTCAGAAAGGCGTTGCGGGCGCTCACGCGGCGTTTCCATGCGGCGAGGTCAGCGGGCAGAGCAAGTGAAGAGGGCCGCTGATGTTTCCCTGTGGCGCTAAGCTTAGCCGCGGGCGGGCCGCCGTGCAAACGTTGTCGACAAGGTTTTAATCACGACCATCGGGTCCATATGTAAACAATTAAACCAGCGCGAGAACTGACGTCGGCAACCGGGCCGAATCGCAAAAGAAAAGCCGCGTCCGGAAGTCCCGGACGCGGCTTAAAGGGTTATCTCTATGGGTTCAACCAGGGGAGGATCTGTTCCAGCTAGTCGTTCCCGTTTCCTCGGCCGCGGTTGCCGCGGAAGCCCTGGAAGTTCCTAGGCCCCCCGCCGCCACCCTGCGCTTGCGCCGGCGCTCGGCTGGGGGCGCCCCGCGACTGCGCAGCGGACGGCGCGACGCTGCGGCGCTGCGTCTGCTGCGGCGCCTGCATCCGACGCGAACGGCTCGCGTCCGGCTGGCTCCCGCGAAGCTGCGTGCCGCGGTTCAGGTTCGGCGTGCCCTGTTGGGGCGTCGACCGATTAAACTCGGGCCGAGTGGGAGGCGCCTGGTTGCCGCGGAAGCCACGGAACGCGGGGGGCGATTGAGCGCCGCGCTCCGCCTGATCGACGGGCCCACGGTAGGCACGCATCTCGCGGCTTGGCTGACCTTCACGGCTGCGCGGGTCGGCCGACCGGAGTGGGTTGCCATCCCGACCGCCCAACGTCTGGCGGCTACGCTGCTGGTCGAGTTGTCGGCGGGCGTCGGCCTGCGCGCGGGCCTGCTGCTCCAAATGCGAGCGCTGCGCCGCCTGCTGGTTGGCCTGCGACTGCTGCTGAGCGCGCTGCGCCGAGGTATCATTCCCCCGACGGTAGTCGCTGAGCGACCGCCCACGCTCCCGCGCCCAATCGGGCACGTTTAGCCGCGGGTTGTCGGCCACGCTCCCGCTGGCGCGACGATCGCGGTTCGCGTCACCCTGCTGCGGCGTCGTGACTTCTTCGCCCCGGCGGCGGGCGTCGCTCAGCTCGCCGCGTGCGCCGGGTCGGAAGTCGCCACGCTGGCGGCCGCCTTGGTTCCCGTCGCGATCGCCACGGTTGCCGCGGTCGGCGAGTTCTCCGGTGTTGGGACCCCGGTTGCCGCGGTCGCCGCGATCGGTTCGGTCGCCTCGCGGACCGCGATCGCCCCGCTCGCCTTGGCCGCGGGTCAGCTGGTCGCGGGTGACGCGGTCGCCAGAGTTCTCGAGCCGCTGCCGCTGGTTGCGGAATTCGTCGTACCGGCCGGCCTGGTTTCGATACCGCTCGAGTTGACGGTCGTCGACCCGCGTGAGGCGGAAGTCGTTGCGGTTCTCGCGGGTTAGTTGATCGACCGAGCGGACCAGGCTGTCGCGCCGGAAATTGTCGTCGCCGCGACCACGCCTGTCGTCACGTTGATTCCATCGGCGCCAGTCGTCGTTCCAGTGGTTGTGGGCCCGATCCTGCCAGCCGCGTTGGTTCCGGCCGAAGTTCCACGAGTAGTAGGCGAGCAGCGGGTCGTAGCCACGGCGGCCGTAGTAGCCGTAGCCGGAGTACGCGGAGTACCACGGGCGGAACCCGTTGTAGTTGGCGTAGTAGCTGCCCGGGCCGTAGTAGTAGCTGTAGCGGGGACCGATGTACAACGACGTCAGCAGCCCGACCGTGCTCAGCACGCTGCGGGGGCGGTACCGGTAGCCAACGGCGTACCCCGAGTTCCAGTAGACCGGTGCGTACAGCAGGCCGCGGCCGGCAAGGGGGTAGTCCCAGTACCCGCGGACGTAGATCGCGCCCCGCGGCGTGTAGCAGTAGTGGTGCGGGGTCCACACCCAATTCGTGTTGCCCTGGTACCAGTAGCCGGCCTGCCAGGCGTAGCCGCTGGTGCGGTACTGCCAGCAGCCCGGGATCCAGAAGTAGTTATCACCAGGCGGAGGGCTGGTTGGGCCTTCCTCCAGGCTTTCCGGAGGGTAGGGCAGGTACTGGACGGACTGCTCGTCAACGGACGTCCAGAACCCGGGGGTCCAGGCATAGCCGCGGTCGGACTCGCTCCAGTAGCCCACCACCCAGGTCCGCCCGGGGGGCAGGGCGCGGTAGACGCCGCTCACCCAGATGTAGTCCTTGCGCGGCTCGTCATACATCCAGTAGCCGGGGATCCACTCGACGTTCTCTCCCTCTGGCTTGAACTCGGGCGGGATCTCGTTGACCGGCTCGGGCGGCGGCTTAGGCGCCATGAGCTGCTCGGCGGTGGGGTCATACTTGAGGGGGTCCGCGAACGCCTCATGGACCGGACCATGGTCGAGCACCTGCGGCTCGCCCGCAGCAGGGCGGACGTTTGGATCCGCGCCCGGGTCAGCGGGCGTCGGGAGCTGGGCCAGCGTCGCGGGGACGGTCAGGCCGGCGGCCAGCAGGCCGCATGCAAGTTGAAGCTTCATGTTTCGTGTTCCTCGAGGAGGCGCCGACCGTGGTCGGCAAAATGCGCACTTCCGCGCAGATTGACTCAAGAGACCCAGATGCAAAGCCGGCGCCAGATTCCCGCGGCCCAGATTCTAACCCGCCCAGAATGGGGATCTGCGGTTTTCCAAATTGGGGGCTGAACGCAGGGCGGCCGCCGCTCAGAAAGCCGGTTACCTGCCGGGCGACCACCTTGCCAGCGGGGCCGCCAGGGCGGAAAATCCGGGATTCTCCACTACGCTCCGAGGGCCCCCGACATGCTGCAGCCGCTGGAAGACAAGATTATCACCACGGGCCTGACCTTCGACGACGTGCTGCTGGTCCCGCGGTACAGCGAGGCCATGCCCTCGGAGGTGGACGTCTCGACGCGGCTGACCGCCGGGATCCCGATGAACATCCCGATCCTCAGCTCGCCGATGGACACGGTCACCGAGCACCGCATGGCGATCGGGCTGGCCCGAGAGGGCGGGCTGGGCGTGATCCACAAGAACATGTCGATCGAGGCCCAGGCCAACGAGGTCGACAAGGTGAAGCGGTCGGCCAACGGCATCATCGTCGACCCGGTGACGCTCCGCCCCGACGCTAGCGTGGCGGAGGCCCGCGAGCGGATGAGCCACGCGCGGGTCTCCGGCGTGCCGATCACGCAGGCCGACGGCAAGCTAGCGGGCATCCTGACGCGGCGGGACCTGCGGTTCCTCGAGCGCGACGATCTGCCGGTCAGCGAGGTCATGACCAGCGGTCAGCTCGTAACGGCCACGGGGACCGTGACGCTTGAGGAAGCTGAGAAGATCTTGATGGCAAAAAAGGTCGAGAAGCTTCTGCTGGTTGACGAAGATTACAAACTGACGGGGCTCATCACGATCAAGGACATCGACATGATGCGCCGGTACCCGCAGGCCGCCAAAGACGGCCAGGGGCGCCTGCGCGTCGGCGCCGCGGTTGGCGTGATGGACCTGGACCGTGCCGAGAGCCTGATCGCCAAGGACGTCGACTTCCTGGTCGTGGACAGCGCGCACGGGCACTCGGCCAACGTCATCGAAACCGTAAAGGAGATTAAGAGCCGCTTTGAGATTGACGTCGTTGCGGGCAACATCGCCACGTCCGACGGCTGCCGCGACCTGATCAAGGCCGGCGCCGACGCCGTGAAGGTGGGCATCGGGCCTGGCTCGATCTGCACGACGCGCGTCATCTCCGGCGTGGGTGTCCCGCAGATCTCTGCGGTGCACGCCGCCGCCAAGGCGGCCGAGGGAAGCGGGGTCACGATCATCGCCGACGGCGGCATCCGCTACTCCGGCGACATCACCAAGGCGATCGCCGCCGGGGCCAACCTGGTCATGGTGGGCGGCCTCCTGGCGGGTCTCGACGAGAGCCCGGGCGACCGCGTGCTCTACCAGGGACGCTCGTACAAGTCGTACCGCGGGATGGGCTCGCTCGGCGCCATGGTGCATGGCTCCAGCGAACGCTACCGCCAGAAGGGAAGCGAGAAGAACAAAGGGAAGCTGGTCCCCGAAGGGGTCGAGGGCCGCGTGCCTTACAAGGGGCCGCTCGGCTCCTACGTGTACCAGCTGGTGGGGGGGCTGCGGGCCGGCATGGGCTACTGCGGCGCCAAAACTATTCAAGAGCTGCGGCAGGATACGCAGTTTGTCCGGGTATCGCCGGCAACGGTTAGGGAGAACCATCCCCATGACATCGCCATCACGCAAGAAGCTCCAAACTACTCGGCCGAGTACTCGGCCGGCGATTCCGACTGACACGCCGTGTGGCGTGCAGATCGCCCGCGAGGCCTACGCCCGCGCCGCGACACGCCACATCGACCTCGCCGACCTGCCGCGGGCGGAGCCGCTGTGGGTCCCGGCCGGCCTGATGGCCGTGCTGCTGACGCTCGTGTCGGCGCTCGGCGCGTTCGGCGGCGAGGTCTCCGACTCGGGCTGGCGGAGCACCGGCCCCACGCCGCAGGCCACGCCCAGCCGCCGCGTGCAGGAGTTCCGCCCCGTCTCACGGGCGGCCGAGCACAAGCGGTCCGTCAACCGCGGCAGGGTGCGGCTGGTGGCCTTCGACCCCGACGCCGACGGCTCGCAGGTCGTCCAGGCGCAGCACGGCGCCGCCCGCTTGCGTAGCATCGTGGTCGACCAGAACGGCCAGCGCCGCGGGTACCGCGTCGCCCAGGACGACGACCTCCTGCAGGGCTTCGAGCAACCCTTCGGCAGCGGCGAAACGCCCGCCGACAACCAGCCCGGCCTCGATCAGCCGATGTTCGAGGAGCCGGTGCTCGACGAGCCCACGTTCAGCGACCCGATCGACGACCCGCTGCCGCCGCTGGACGATGAGCCCACCAGGGACCCGTTCGACGAGCCCCGTGTCGACCCCGCCACGCCCTCGCCGTCCGACGACCAGGCCCGTGACATGTTCGACGACGACGGCGGCCTGCAGGACGTGGCCGAGGACGACCTCCGCCGTCCGCCGACGCAGATCGAGCACGAGACCTCCGCCGACTACCAGCGGGCGATGAAGGACTGCGCCGAAGAGCTCGCCGAGCTGAAGGCCAGCCGGATCAACGAGATCAGCCTGGCGATCACCCCGGAGGGCGACGCCGGCGAGGACTACCCATTCGAGTGCGGCATCGACGACGGCACGCCGTTCGCCGACCGCCAGTGGCCCCAGGTCTGCTACATGTGGAAGGCCTCGGCCCTGTGCCACAAGCCGCTGTACTTCGAGAACGTGCAGCTAGAGCGTTACGGCCACAGCTGGGGACCCTGCCTGCAGCCGATTGTGTCGGGCGTGCACTTCTTTGCCCGCATCCCGGCGATCCCGTACATGATGGGCATCCAGACGCCCAACGAGTGCGTGTACACGCTGGGCCACTACCGCCCGGGCAGCTGCGCCCCGTACATGATCGAGCCGATCCCGTTCACCTGGCGGGCGGCGGCCTTCCAGGGGGCCGCGGTCACCGGTGCGGTGTTCGCGATCCCGTAATAGCGGGCGGGCCAGATCGAAAACCAGTTAACCCCGGCGAGCATGCTCGCCGGGGTTTTTTTGATTGCGCAGCAATTGATCCCCGCGGGCCGCATCGTATGACCCGCGGCGGAAGCCGTGGGTTGGTGGGGGTTGCTGTGGGGACCTTTGCGGCAGAGTAGAATAGCCGGCCGCCGCCGAATGGATCCTAACGATAAACCCGCCGAGCTGATCGACCCGCCGCCACGGTTCAGTGTGCGGTGGGTGCTGTTGCTGACCACGGTGCTGGCGTTGGGCGCCGCTTGGGCGGGGCCCACGATGCGGGGGTGGGAGCCAGAGCGGTGGAAGGTCTTTGGCGGGACGTTAGTGGTGTCGCTACTCTCTGCCGCCGCGGGCTACGCGGGGCAGGGATTATTCATGGGGCGGGAACGCCGTAAGGCAGGCGGCGGGTTGGTGTGGCTGGTCCGCGCGGAGTCGGATCCCGAGATCAAGAGCCGATCCACTATGCTCACTTCTTCGCCGGGGCCGGTGTCCGGCGTGTTTGCGGTTCTAAGCTTGCTTGTTGTGGCGTTCTTTGAGGCGAGCACACTCTACCTGCCAAGCAACGCTGGCGACTCGGGTTATTTCCGATTCAACATCTGGTCATTGATGATCGGGGTCGGCTGCTGGTTCGCGATTAACCATTGTTCGATCCGTGGGGTCGCCCTCGGTCAGAATGGCGTGTTTGTCGCGTCCGAGTCGAGGTGCTACCCCTGGAAGGTGGTCACGGTGATCGCGCGGCCTGAGGAAGACGAAGACGACGAGCTGACGCTCCGCTTCCGGCTCACCTATCCTAAGCGGATCGTGTTGAGCGTCCCCGCGGAGGTGCGGCGAGCGGTCGACGAGCGGCTCGCAGAGTGCCTACCAGCACAGCACGACTAGGCCGCGAGTCCTGTACGCCCACGGCGCCAGCCGTGGGACCGCGCCGTCGATAGCGCCGCCGTGCGCTAGTTGGAGGCTGTGCACCCCGGGCGTTTCACGGCGATTCCGCCGACTGCTTCTCGTCGTCCAGCTGCTCCTCTTGTTCCTCTTTCTCCTGCTCGTGCTCTTCGACCGCCTCCTTGTGGGCGGCGTCGCCGCGTCGGCCGCGGCGGCGTTCGTCGAGCTCCTGGATCCGCTCCACGCGGCCGTACAGGATGAGGGTGTCGCCGGCCTCGATGGTGGTGTCGCCGGTCGGGGCGCCGACGTACGGCCGGCCGGGCCGCTGCACGCCGAGCACCAGCACGCCCTCGGTCGGCAGGCGGAGCTCGATGAGCGTCTTGTCGGCGATCCAGTCGGTCGGCTCGACCAGCAGCTCGCTTACCGCGAACCCGCCCTGCAGCTGCAGCACCGCCACAAAGTCGCGCACCTGCAGGTTGCCCCACCGCTTGAGGAACCACGCGATGAAGATGTTCAGCCGCCGCTCGATGTACTGGCTCGTGGCGGCCAGCCAGAGCAACGCCAGGCCGACGACTAGGGTCACCAGGTAGAGCAGCCGAGTGCCCGGGTCGGACTGGGCGGTCTGCATGAACGACACCATGATCGTAGCCACCACGGCGCCGACGCCCAGGTTGCCCATCAGCATCAGCAGCATCACGATCCGCCGCCGCACCGGGTGTGCGACGATGTCCTCCGCCTCGGTGGTGGTGTAGCCGCAGCCGGTGAACGCGCTGCGGGCCTGGAAGCGGGCCGCCTCGCGGGACATGCCGGTCAGCATCAACGCCATGGTCGCCACCCGGGTGACGAGCAGCGAGATGGTCAACACAGTCAGCAGCGACGCGATAGCAACCAAGGCACGGCGGCGGGGCGAGAGGAGCGTTTGGGAACGCCCGAGTTTTCCCACCCGCCGCCCGCGATTTCAAGCCCGGCAGCCCCGGCCGCCCGGCTGGCGGTCAGTCGTCGTCGTTGTCGCGGCGGTTGCGAGCGGTCATTGCGACCACGGCGTCCGGGTCGTCGCTGGGGAGGAAGTGCCGCAGCACGCGGCGTTTCTTCAGGTCCGAGCCGAGCAGCAGCGGCGCCGCCCGCTCGTCGCCCAGCAGCCCGCCGTACGCCCGGAGCACGGCGATGTCGTCCACCAGGCCGAGGTCGCGGTAGTGGAGCATCTCGATCAGGCTCGGCAGCGGGTGATCGGAGCGGCCGGCGGCCAGCGAGGTGAGCCGACCCGCGGCCAGCTCGTCGGTCAGCTTCACCGGCCACTCGCCGGGCGTGAGCGAGTCCTGCAGGAAGTCCTTCAGCTGCCAGCGGGCCGCCTGCAGCCGCTCCTGGGTGGACTCGTGCAGCGGCGACTCGTTGACGGCCGCGGTTACCTTGCGGACGCGGAGCAGCTGGTCGGCGCCGCGCTGCATGTCGTACAGGCGGAGCTCGATGGACCGCGAGCGGCGGCTCGCGGAGTTGTCGACCGTCATCAGGGCGAGCACGTCGCAGCCGCTCTCGATCGCCTCGCGGCGGATCGTGGCCATCTGCATGGACGGCGTCAGGCAGGTGACGATGCCGGGCAGGTCGTCGGGCCGGGCGGGTCGCCGGCGGTCGCCCTCGGCCGGGCGGAGGGCGCCGGGCAGCCGCTCGGCGGCGTGCTCGTCGAGGATCCGCACCAGGTGCTCGCCGATGGGCGCGGCAGCCTGCAGCGAGAGCTTCAGCCGCTCGTCACGGTTGGGGTTGCGAGGCAGCGCGCCGTTGGGGGCGATGTCCAGCAACACGCCCAACGCGATGTGCGGCCCGAGCGTCGGACGCTTCAGGCCGGACACCCAGCGGAAGTCGTCCCGCCACTGCGACTGGGGCAGGCCGGCCAGGATGGCGCCGGAGCACCACGACCACGCCTGGCCGCTCTCGCCCTGCAGGAACGCCGCCTGCGCGGCGGCGAGGTAGGACTGCGCCAGCTCGCTGGTCGGCCTAGCGGCCGCTGTGCGAGCCCCGCCGCCGGACCCGGCCGATCCCGGCGCGGCGCCCGACCCTCCGCCCGCCGCGGTGCTGGCGACCTCGGCCGGCTGGTCGACCGGCGCGGTGATGCCGGCGGTCTGCAGACGCTTGGTGTCGTCTTCTTCGTAGACGCGGAATGCGTCGGTGAGTTGCTGGGCGGGCGCCGTCAGCAGCAGCCGATTGACGGTCCCATCCGCCCAGGCCACCAACGCGCTATCGCCGCGGCTGTCGAGGCCCTGCTGCGGTGACTCGAGGCTGCGCTCAAAGTCCGTCGGCTGGGTCCACGGAACGGCGTCCGCGTCGGCGCCCTCGACCAGCATCACGGTGCTAGCCGCATTGCGTTCCAGGGTGCGGAGGTAGGTCGCCCGCACGGGGTGCCAGAACATGGTCGCCTGGCCACCTGCCGCGAAGAAGCTGGTGCGGTCGTCGGCGCGGCTGGGCGAGCGGAACACGTCGGGGATCTGAGGCAGTAGCGCCTTGTTCTGTGGACCGTCCCAAGGCTGCTTGGGATTGAACTGCTTGTACAGCTCCTCAAAGCCCAGCTGGGGCAGGATCCGCACCCGCCAGCTCAGCTTGTCGGCGCCCTGCTGGGGGTACTCGCCGTGCTCCTCGGCGTAGGCGATCACGGCGGCGGCGATGCGACGCAGCTTGTCCGCCGCCTGACGGTCCCGCTCCAGCGGGGCGAGCGCAACGGCCGCGGGCGGCGCTGCCGGCTCGGAGGTAGCCGCCGCAGCTGGCGTTTGGGCCACCGCAGGCGCCGACGGCTGGCTCTCCGCCGGCGGCTGGTTGCCTGCTGTGGGCGGTGCGTCGTCAGCTACGGCGGCGGAGTCGACCGGCTCTTCGTGCCTGACCTCGGCGGGCGGCTGGGGAGCGGGCTGCGCCGCTTCGCTCGCTGCGGCCTGCTGGTCGTTGATCTTGTTCATCGCCGAACGCATGCGGGCGCGTTCCAGCATCTCGTTCTTGCTGGGGCCGCCGCCGCAGCCGCACAGCAGCGGTGCGAGCAGCAGAGAGCAGGCGAACAGTCGGGGTGCGGTCATGGGGGCTCCGGGGGCTCAGTCCGCGGTCGTGAGTCGCCTGAGAAGGCCGATCTGCTGGGCGCCGCCGCCGCACAGCAGGTGCTGCTCGATCGTGGCGACGCTCTCGTTGTGGAACTGGGCCAGGTTGCGTTGCAGCGCGGCCGCCAGCTCGTCGGCGGTGGGGGCCAGGCACTCGTCGACCTCGTGCATCCAGGCGTCGCGCCAGGGCTCCCGGCGGAGCCGCTCAGCGGCGTCCCAGCCGATCTGCCGCTGCTTCACCAGCGCGTGGTCGAACAGGTCGGCGCCGTGGTACAGGCCACGGACCCAGCACCCGCCGGCGTGGGCGACCGCGACATTGGTCGTCTTCGCGCCAACGTCGATCAGCGCGACCGCGTCGGCCGCCGCCGACTCGGCCTGCAACGCCCGCGCGACGTTGAGCAACGCGACGCAGTTGCTGGTGATCTGCAGCGACTTGCACTTGACCCTCTCGAGCCGCTCCTGCAGCGTGGTGACGTGGTTGCTGGCGCAGGCCACCAGGGTCACGGCGCGGGCGTCGAGGTCGGTCTCTTCGGGGAGCGGCGTGATGATGCGGTCGAACACCACCTTTTCGGGCTCCAGCGGGATCCGCATCCGGGCCTCGTAACGGACCGCCTCGTCAAACTTGGCCTCGTCGATGAACGGCAGCTGGAAGCAGCGCGACAGCGTCCAGGGGCCGGGAGCGCCGATCGTGACCGCCGCTGTTGAGAGGTCGCGGTCTTCCAGGAACTTGCCGATCGCCTCCCCGACGTACTCGGGCGTGCCCAGCGGCAGCTCTGGCTTGCTGCGGACGTCGCCGCCGCGCTCGTAGGGGAGGCAGACGATCGACTCCACCGACAGCTCGCCGTCCGCGTCCCGCGTCAGGTGGATCGCCTTGAGCGACGACGCGCCGATGTCGATCCCCCAGCCGCCGCCCGGCGCCGGCTTGGCGCGCCGCGGGCGGGACGCGAGCCACGACTTCTTCTTCGGCGTGAGGTTCAGGCAGTGGTCGGCCTCGCCGATCGACTGCAGCGCCAGTCCGTACGCGGTCAGTAGCTGCCCGGCCGGGATTCCCTTGGCGGCGGCGGGCGCGGCGAGCAGTTTGGGCGTGGGCGCCAGCAGCAGGGGCGCCCCCAGGCGGCTTTCCGGCGGCGCCTTCTTCCGCCAGACGATCGGCTGACCCGGCGCGGCGGCCATCGAGTCGCGTCGCTGCTTGGCTAGAGACTCGACCAGCGAGGCGGCCTTCTCGTCCTGCGGCTGCAGCTTGGCGAACCGCTCGGCCGCCTTCAGGCAGACCGCGTCCAGGTACCTCGTTCGCGCGAGGTGTGTGGCCAGCCAGACCCGCTCCTTGGCGCCGCGGAGCCCCTTCTGCTGCTCGTCGTTCAGTTCGCCGCCGGGCATCCGGGCGATCGCCTGGTGGGCGGTCCCGTAGTCGCACGAGCGGAGCGCCGCGCAGGCCTTCTGCAGCAACGCCACGCTGGTGCTGGCGTTGATCTGCGACTGCTTGGAGCGTAGTTTCTCGGCGAGCTGCACCACTTGTGGGTCGGCCGGCTCGAGCTCGAGCAGCCGCTGGGCGGCCGCGGCCAATCCTTCGAACTGCTTTTCCTTGAGTCCCCGCTTGATCTGCACGCGGAGCTGGTCCGCCTGGCCGATGCGGCCCTTGAGTGTCTGGTGCAGGTCGCGGAGCTCGTTGTTGCGGAGCGCGACGGGCGTCTGGTCGACCGCCGCGAACGCCTTCCGCAGCTCGCCGGCGGCCAGCAGCTGCTTCGCGCTGTCAAGCTGGGAGGAGAGCGACTCGACCGCCGCCTTGCGGCGGTCGTCCAGCTCGCTCCGTTGGCGGTCAATCTCTTTGCTGAGCGGCGTCAACGCTGTGTGCTCGACGAGCCGGATCGGCTCGAGCAGCGCGGCCGCCTCGACGTAGCGGCCCTCCTGGGCCAGGCCCTCGCTGTCGGCCAGCGCTGCCTGTACGGCGTCGATCAACCGCTGCAGCGCCTCGTCCAGCGACTCGCCACAGCCGCCGCAGAACCGCCGGTCGACCACGGTTGGCTCGCCGCAGGCGGCGCACGGTTCCCACAGGCGGGCGCCGCACTCGCCGCAGAAGCGTGTCTGGGCGCTGTTGGCGTGTTCGCACTTGGCGCACACCACCTGCGCCCCGGCGTGGGCCGCGTGGCCCGCCGAGGAATGGTTGAGCTGGGTGGCGGGGTCCGATGCGGTTGGGTTGGTCATAGGGGATCAATCTCGCGCGGGGCGGGCGGGCCGCGGTCAGATGCCGACGCCAAGGTCGAGTTCCACCCGCAGCTCCTTGATCCGCGGGTGGTCAAACGTGAACTGCACGACGCCGTCCTTGCCGTACTTGGTCGCCCTGGCGTGTTCGGGGATGCTCAACTCCATGCGGTACAGCCAGCCCAACTCGCCCTTGCGGTAGGGCTCGAGCTGAACGCCCAGGAAGTCGGGGCTGACCCGCTGATCGGTGACGACTAGCTCGGGCAGCTCGTCGGTGACCTTGACCAGGTAGCGCTTGGTGTGGGCGCCCTTGTCGATGCGTCCCAGGTGGATCACGCCTGCCTCGTCGACGCCGGGGCCGGAGACCGCGATCGACTGACGCGGGGCCCAGCCGATCGGGATCCGCAGCCGGCGCGGCGCGGCGGCTCCCGGATCGCTGGCGGGCTGGGCCGACAGCTCCAGATAGTTACTGTACGGACCGGTGGTGAGGTCGGCGTTGGCCGTCACTTCGACGCGGCAGCCGCTCCGGCAGCCGATCGACACACACTCGGCCGGCGAGAGCGGCGTGGTCGTCACGCGCAGCTTGTCGGACGGCGACGCGATGTCTACTAGGTAGATCTGTTTCCACACCGGGCTGGTGACGACCGTCGAGAGGGTGAGAGGCTCGCCGGGCGCCACTTCCTGCGCGTGCAGCTGGGCCGGCGCGACGTCGAGTTCGGCGCCGACGCTGCCGACCGCCGAGAATTGCACGACCGGCTGGTCGGGGTCGTTGGTTTCGACGTTGACGCGGGCGGTCAGCCGCTCGCGGGGCTCCTCACCGCCGCGCCAAGTGAGCGTGAGCGTGGCTTCCTCGCCCGGCGGGATGGTCTGCCGGGAGAACTCGTGCGACAAGCACTTGCAGTTGGCGGCCGCGTTGCTGATCTGGAGCGGCGCGTCGCCCTCGTTGCGGAGGGTGAAGGCGTGGCTGCGCACCTCGCGGATCGACATGCCGCCGAACTCGTGCGTTGTGGCCGCCGCTACCAGCTTGGGCCGCCGCTCGGACCCGACGCCGTTGCTTGCCGGGCCCGAGCGGACCGGTTTGAGCGCGGTCGTGCTGACTGCCTCATTGGTATGAGGAGTCTTCGCGGTTGGGCCGTCGGCCGACTCGCCGACGCAGCCGGTCAGCAGCAGCACGCCGAGGCAGGCGATCTTGAGGGCGGTCGCACGGGGGGCCGGGCGGAGGGACACGCAAGGCACGCGGGCGTACTCCGGAAAGGTGGCTTGTTCCAGCCTTGGTGGGGCTGGTGAGAAAGGCGGCGGCCGGCCCTGCAGGGCCGGCCGCCGGGAAACACAATCAGAAGCCGTCAAAGGCGGCTCGGCTGAGGATCAGTCCTCGAAGGCCGAACGCTTGCCGGAGATCTGACGCAGGAAGATGCCGCTGAAGATCCGGGCCGGCGGCAGCTCCAGCGTGGAGTCCGTGTAGCCGGTCTTGCCGGGGTCGAAGCCCGAGGCGTTCGGGTCGATCTGGAAGCCCGGGTTCAGGAAGCCGTCGCCGTTGTCGTCGGCGAACTGCTCCACGTGGCCGTCGGCGAACAGGATGTTGGCCGACCCGCCGTGCACGGCGAACCAGTCACGCGTGTCCTGCAGGTAGTAGCCGGCGGGCTCGCCGTTCGGGCCCGAGTTGGCGCCGTAGGGCGAGCTGCACGAGCCGTTGTTGTCGCACTCGAGCTGAGCGGTCAGGTTCTCGTTCGAGTCGATCAGCTTGACGGTCATGTTCGAGGGGTCGACGAAGGCGGCGCCGTCGTTGAAGGCCTCGGTCAGCTGCTCGCCGGTGCGGATGAACGTGACCGACTCCTGGTTGTTGTTGGCGAACGGGTCCACGGTGCTGCCGAACACGCCGGCCGAGGCCTGCAGCGTCGGGCCGTAGGCCAGGTCGACCGGGTTCGCGGGCACGGCGCCGGTGGACGACATGGGCGCCTGGGCGAGCAGGGCCTCGTCGATGTCACCGGGGCCGGCGTCGCCGAGGATGGGGATCTTGCTCGTAACGACCGTCGCGTTGTCCATCACCGCTTGGGTCAGCGGGCCGAAAGAGCCGGCCAGGCCCTTAAAGCTGCCGATCGACGACGACTCGATGTCGGTGATCGCGCCGCTGGCGGAGCCCTGCGTCTTGGGCTCGGTGCGGACAAAGTAGTAGCTCGCGGCGTAGTTGGTGTTGTAGCCGCGGGCGACGATCGCGCGGGCGACAAACGCCATCCGCTCGGGCGAGCCGGGCGAGGTGCCGCCCCAGCCGGCGCCGGTGGCGCCGCCGGTGAAGCCGTTCCACGAATCGGCGCCGGCCAGGCCGGCCTGCAGCTTGGCGAGCGGGGCGCCGTCCTTGCCGTCGTCGGTCTCGGCGCCGTAGAAGTCGTTCAGCTTCTCCGAGCCCTTCAGCGGGTTCGACGGGCAGAGCATCGCGTTCGGGTCGGCGGCCTTGATCTTCACCAGGTCGGCCACCCAGCCGTAGGTGTCGGGCGAGCCGTCACGGCGGTAGTCGTGGGCGCCGGTGCACAGGCGGTGGGCCGGGTCGGAGTCCATGAAGACCTGGAAGCCGATGCCGAATTCCTTCAGCTGCTGCTTGCACTGGGCGCGGCGGGCGGCCTCACGTGCCTTGCCGGCGGCGGGCAGCAGGATAGCGACAAGCACGCCGATGATGGAGATCACCACCAGCAGCTCGACAAGGGTAAAACCCTTGGGGTTGCGTTTCATCTGTATTGTCCTTGCAGGTGTCCGAACCGCAGTTGCTGCTGCCGCTCGGCGTGTGAATAATAAGTTAAGAGTTTCACGACTCGCGGGCCCGGCCCCTGGCGCCATGGCTTCATTTGCCGATGAAGCCGCCAGCGGGTCTGGGCTCGTTTTGTTGGTGCGTGGTGCTCGATCAGTGAGCCGGTATCCGGATTGTGGGTGCTAGCTGAGCGTCTCCTTTCAGTGGTGGTTGTGCTGTGCTCGCGAGGGCGCCCGGCAGAGGCGGGCGGGAGAAGCGGCCGCCGGGCGGTTAGAACCCGTGCGGCGCGGTCTTGCTGAAGAGCGTTGTGTCGGGCGCCTCGACCATCTCGTCTTCGTAGCCGTTCTGGCCGTCGGCGGGGAAGCCGTTGTTGATCAGGTCGTCCCGGTTCTCGTCGTTAAAGATATGCACGCTGCCGTCGGCCATCAGCACGTTGCACACGCCGCGGTGCACCGGCGAGAAGCCGCGGTAGTCCTGCTGGACCTCCTGGGCCCAGGTCTTCCACCAGCCGGACGGCCCTCCACGCGGCGTGCCGTCGGGGAACTGGGGCGGCTGCATTGCCTGGCTGCATCCGGTAGCGCCGGCCGACCGGCAGACGGGGCCGCGGGTGAACGAGCCGACCAGCAGCGAGCCGCGACTCAGGTTGCCGATGTCCTGGCTCAGCTCGCCGCCGATTCCACCGTCGGCGAGCAGCGGGATCAGGTTGCTGGCGGACTTGGACGCGTCCACCAACGCCAGGGTTAGCGGACCGACGCTGGTCTGACGGCTGCGGAGCGTCTTGCGGTCGGCGATGCCGCAGCCCTTCTTCCCGCTATGGACGTTGCCGTTGCCGTCGAGCCGCGGCTTCGCCCGCACCAGCAGCCAGCTGGCGGTGTAGTTGGTGTTGAAGTTCTCATCGATCACATCGGCGCGGATCTGGTCGGCCCGGCTGGCCTCGGTCAGGTTGTTCTCCAGGATCCGCCGGCAGGGGTTGATGATCTTCTCGCCGGCCGGGTTGGTCGTACCCTCGCTCCCCTTGCCGTCAAACTCCTCGCAGCCGGGCGAGAAGCCGGGGCTGGGGAAGTTGGCGCCGCTGCTGAAGGTCAGCAGCTGGTCCAGCACGATCGAACCACGCGCGGGGTTCGCGCGGCACAGCATGTTGCCGACAGGGATGCCGTCGTTAACCATGTCGGCCACCCACCCCTTCTCGGTGATGCAGCCCTCGTTCTGCCAGTCGAAGGCGCCGCTGCAGAGCTGCCCGCGGTTGCGCTCGGCGCGCGAGTGCAGCCCCACGCCGAACTGGCGGAGGTTGTTGCTGCACTCGGTGCGGGCGGCGGCGGCCCGGGCGGCGGTCATCGCCGGGAACAGCAACGCCACCAGGATCCCGATGATGGCGATCACCACCAGCAGCTCAACCAGCGTGAACGCGCCACGCAGAGCGTAGCGGCCTGCGCAGGCGTCAGCTTTGCGAATGTCTGATACGAGAAAGAGCTCGGACGCCGCGCGACGGGCGCGACGCGTAACTTGGCATGCCATTGCTTGACCGATGAATCCGTAGGGCCCAGGCCCAGAGAATTGTCTCTAGGCGCAAGGAATCAGACCTTGGGCGCCTCCTCGCGTTCCTAAGGCCCAGAGGATAGCGGCATCGATCTGCGGGTAGGTGAAGCCAGAGTTAAAAGCAGATGTAGAAAAAGTGAAGAAAGGTGTGCGCAAAAATGCACTTCACGGGCGCCGCAATCCATGTTTTGCAACTGGCATTTAGAGTTGCGGCAAACGCCGGTCACACGCACGAGGTTTGGCGTGATTGGGCAGCTCAAAGAGGAGAGAGAAGCGGTCGCCCGCTGTAGATGACTAGCCGCGGCGGCGACCAGCGCCGAGCAAACCTGATGCGGCGAGGAGCAGCACCATGGCGGCTGGCTCCGGCGCCGGGGCGGCGCCTGGCGCGGCGGACGAGGCGCCGAAGTTGGCCCGCCATAGTAAGTAGTCTTGCTGGTCCACCAGGCCCTGACTGGCGCCGGACTCGTCGCCGTTGCCGGCCAGGTCGAACGCGCCGCCCAGGTTGTCCCTCCAGAGCGTGTAGTCGGCGGCGTCGACCAGTCCGTCGCCGTTGAAGTCGCCCGGCAGGGCGGGGCCGTCGCCGATGAGCAGCAGGATCTGGCCCGGCGTGGCGTAGCTGACGCGGTACCCGTCGGTTACGGCGGCGAAAGCGCCGCTGAGCGCGCCGGTGTACTCGGCGATCAGCAGCGGGCCGGCGGACGACCCTCCAAGCGTCACAACGTCGAGCGTCGCGACGCCGCCCAGGTTGAGGTCGCCGAGCACGCTGAGCAGGTCGGCGGACTCGCCATCAAGCTCCACCTCGAGCGACCCGCTGGCGAATGTGAGGTCGCCCTCGACGGTGGTCTGGCCGATCGACCACCCGGGCGCGACAGCGCCGCCCTCGACGGTGAAGCCGAAACCCACCTCGTCGGCGTGGAGCTTGCCGCCGGTGAGTTGCAGCATTCCGCCGGGGGCCTTCTCGATCCGCTGGGCGTACAGCTCTCCGCCGCTGACGCTCAGGCTCGCGGCGTCGGTTGGGGACTCGCCGAGCTCGATCAGCCCGTTGCTGACGCCGGTTGCCTCGACCATCAGCCAGCCGCCTTCGACCCGGAGTTCTGCCTGATCGCCGACGAACACGCCGCCCGCGTGCTGCCCGACCGCGTCGACCAGGGCGGCGCCACTCTCGACGCGCACCTGGTCGAAGCGGGACGGCTGCCAGGGAATATCCCAGTTTTGCGTGAGCGCGTAGCGGTTGCTGCTCGCGCCAGTGAACACCAGCGGCGCTGTCGCGGGCCAGGCGGCCACGTCGTTCAGGTACTCTTCGAGGTCGGTGTAGCCGTCGGCGTCGAAGTCGGCGTTGTTGTTCGCCACGCCGGTCGGCAGGCCGTGGACCTCTTCCCAGAAGTTGGGCATGCCGTCCTGGTCGTCGTCCCAGCCCGGGCTGTGCTGGAACGGCGCCGCGCCGGTCGACGGGTCGGCCCGCAGGGCGAGCATCTGTCGCCACTCGACGCCCTCGTTGGGGTCGTCGTTGAAGGGGTCGTCGGCCCAGGCGAGGATCTTGCCCGTGCCGGTGCGGGTCTCGTTGAAGAGCCGCTGGTCCACGAACGTGCGGTCCCACCACGTGGCGCCGGCGTAGTCGAGCACGCGGTTGTACGCGTCGGCGGCGCTGTCGGTTACGCCGTGGTAGGGCGTTTGGGTGAACGCGCCCCGCTGGATCGAGCCCGAGAAGGTCGCGGTGGAGGTGTCGTTGGCGTCGCCGTCCTTGTTGGTGTCCTTGAGGTTGTCGTCGAAGAAGACCTTGGTGCTGGAACTTCCGCTGAACACGCCCGTGCCGCCGCTCCGCTGGGTGATGCCCGGGTTGGAGCCGCCGATGGGGTCGTCGCCGCCGGGGCCGGCGAGGTAGAAGTTGCCGATGAAGTTGTTCTGGCTGGGCTGGCCCCCGGCGCCCTGGCCGGCCGTGCCGAACCAGTTGTAGAAGACGTTATTGCGGAAGTCGTTGTAGCCGCCGACCGAGGGGTCGGTGAGGTCGCCGGTCTCGGTGCCGACGCGCGGCAGGCGGCCCTTCTGGTGCGCGTACAGGTTGTGGTGGAAGCTGACATTGGCGCCGGAGCCGGGCTGGATCAGCGACCCCAGGCCGTGCCCGGTGAAGTTGCCGCCCCCCTCGGCGTCGGCCTGCGGGTAGTTCTGCCCCTGCGAGATGCTGCTGTACTGAACGGTGAGCTCGTCCGCCAGTTCGTTGACGGAGACCGTCTCGTCGGTGGCGTAGAGCGTGGTGACGTGGTCGATCATCACCTGCTGGCCGCTGATGTCCAGCGCGTCGTACACGTAGGCGTCCGGGAAGTCGCCCGGCGTGGGCTCGACGCCGTCCTCCGGCTTGGCGAAGTTCCGCATGCCGTAGCCGGGGGCGATAGTGACGTTCCGCAGCACGGTGTTCTGGCCGTTGGCCTTTATCACGCCGCCCATGATCATCACGGGCCCCGGCGCCGTCTGGCCAGCGATCGTGACGTTGCTGCCCAGGTTGAGCCGCGACTGGGTGTCCCAGCCGTTGTCGTGGCCGCGCTCGGCGCCGTACCGCCCGAGCCAGAACGTCCCCGCGACGTCGAACACGATGGTCCGCGCCGCGCCGCCGAAGTTGCTGTCGCTCAGCCCGTAGCGGAGCGTGCCGGGGCCGGAGTCGCTGAAGTTCTGGTCCACCTTTGTGACGTGGTACACCAGGCCGCCGCGTCCGCCGGTCGCGACCGATCCCGCGCCGTCGGCGCCCGGGAACGTGGGCAGCGGCTGGGCGGCGGCGGGCAGAACGAGCAGCGGCAGGCAGGCGAGCCAGCGGAGCGGGTGGGGGGGCATTCGTCGCGGGGGGCGTGCAAGGGGGGAAGGGCAGCGAAGGGGATGAGCCGCGCAGCTTTCAGGTTAACTGCGGGCCGGGCGGCACGCACGCGACTGGCTTGAGGATGCGGCCATCGGCGGAGCGATTGCAAACGGCAAGCGCCGCCTCCGGCGGCGCTACTGGTTCATCACCTGGCGGAAGTGCCCGGGCGTGACGCCGAACTCGCGTTGGAACGCGACGCGCATCTGCTTGACCGACGAGAACCCGGCCCGCTGCGCGATGCGGCTGATGCTCTGCTTGGGGTCTTCCTTCAGCAGGTGCTTGGCGAGCAGCAGCCGCTGGCGGCGGAGGTACTGGTAGGGCGTCTCGCCGAGGACGTCGCGGAAGGCGTACTCCAGCCACCGGCGCGAGACCTCCGACTGGCGGGCCAGCTCGTCCACGGTGATCGGGTCGGCGATGTAGTCGTGCAGGTAGGAGAGCGCCCGGCGGAGCCGCTCGTCGGTCACGGCGAAGGTGGCGGTGGAGTCGCGCTCCACGACCTCCAGCGGCGGCACGAAGGCGTCGCGGTCGGAGAGCTCCTCGCCCCTCAGCAGCCGGTCGAGCATCTCCGCCGCGCGGTAGCCCTCCAGCTGGTCGTTCCGCGAGACGCTCGACAGCGTCGGGTGGACGTGCTCGCAGATCACCTGCTCGTTGTCGACGCCCAGCACGGCGATCTGGTCGGGCGTCGACAGGCCGTACTGGCGGCACGCGTCCAGCACGTGCCGGGCCCGATAGTCGGACACTGCGAACACGCCGCAGGGGGTCGGGAGCTGCTGCAGCCAGGTTGAGATCTGCTGGTGCTGCTCCAGCCAGACGGTGCCGCGGAAACCGAACGTCGGGGTCGACAGGTGCCGCTCGCAGGTGGCGTCGTTCTGGGCGAGCCGCTCGCTGAAGCCGATCCACCGCTGCCGCGAGTACTCCACGTCGGACAGGCCGTAGAACGCGAAGTTGGTGAAGCCGCGGCTCAGCAGGTGTTCGGCCGCCAGCTTGCCGATCGCCAGGTTGTCGACCATCGCCCGCGGCACCGGCGACTCGGCGAGCGTGCTGGAGATGTTCACCACCGGGATGGACATCTCGGCGGCGCAGGCGGCCTCGACTGGGGTGTTGATCGCCGCCAGCACGCCGTCGCCGGGCCACTCGACCAGGTCGAGCACCGACAACGCCAGCGACTCCGGCGCCACCGTGAAGGACCAGCACAGCCCCTTCTCCGAGGCGTACCGCGTCACCCCTTCGATGAAGTGTTCTTGGTGGGCGCCACGGGGGAAGGCGAGGGCGATTTGCTGGAAACGCGGCACGTCTGCTCGACTGGCTGTTCCGGGTTGGTTGGACTCCACGCGCGTCGGATGGGCGGCCGGAGCTGACCGGTCGTCAATCGTGAGCGGGGTCGAGGGAGATGAGTTGCTCATGGGTCTGCTGGAGGGCTATCTTTGGCGTAGTTCGCGGGTCACTGCAATTCCGAAACGCGTTGTTGTCTGAATAAAGGGCGGACTCGGACGTTACTCTTCGCCGCTGGCAACAAGCCCCCTTTTGCGACAGCCCACCGCCCGCCCGTGCTGGCGGGTGGTGAGGCTGGTAAGCTGAACGGGTTCTGTTGCTCCCTTCTCGATAGCGAGTCTCGTGCATGCAGCCGGCAAGCGGCGTACAACCCGTTGGCATGATCGGTCTGGGCCTGCTCGGCGCCGCGTTGGCCGAGCGGCTGCTGTCCGCCGGGCACGAGGTGCACGTCTGGAACCGGTCGCGCGACAAGGCCGAGCCGCTGATCGATCGCGGCGCCGTCTGGTCGGATAATCCGTTGGCGGATTGTCGCCGCGCGGTGGTCTGCCTCTACACGACGGACGTCGTTGAGCAGGTGCTGCGGCAGATGGACGCCGGGTTGCAGCCGGGGACCACGCTGGTCGACTGCACCACCGGCGATCCTGACCAGACCGCCGCACTCGGCGCAAGGCTGGCCGGCCGCGGCGTGGACTACCTGGAGTCGCCGATCGCCGCCTCCAGCGAGCAGACGCGGCAGGGCCAGGCGATGGCGCTGGTCGCCGGGCCGCGGGCGGCGTTCGACGCGTCGGCCGACCTGTTCGAAGCGATCACCGCCCAGGCGCACTACGTTGGCGGGTGGGGCGCGGCGGCCAAGATGAAGCTGGTGAACAACCTGATCCTGGGCCTCAACCGGGCCGTGCTGGCCGAGGGGCTCGTGTTTGCCGAGCGGCTGGGGCTCGAGCCCAAGACCGCGCTGGAGGTGCTCCGGCAGGGCAACGCGTACTCGGGGGTCATGGACACCAAGGGCGCCAAGATGGTCGACGGCGAGTTCTCGACCCAGGCCAAGCTCACCCAGCACGCCAAGGACGTACGGATCATCGCCGAGCAGGCGGCCCAGCAGGGCCTGCGGCTGCCGCTCACGGCGAAGCACCTCGAGCTGCTCGAGCTCGGCGAGCGGCTCGGCATGAGCGAACAAGACAACAGCGTCATCATCCGCGCGATCGAGCACGCCGCGCAACAACCCGAGGCCGCAGCGCGGTAGCCCGCCCGCAGGCCGTTCAAGACACCCAACCCTCAGGCGCCCAGCCGTGAACCACACCAGCCGCCGCGACTTCCTCAAACTCACGACCGCCGCGGCCGCCGGGATGACGCTAGCCGGCCCCGCCCGGGCAGCGGGCGCCAACGACCAAGTGCGGATTGGGCTGGTCGGCTGCGGCGTGCGCGGGCGGTCGTTCCTGCAGCACGTTGTGGCGGTGTGCGACCCCGACAGCGAACGCCTGGCTACGGCCGCGGCGTCGGCCGGCGTCGGCGAGGCGGACGCCGTGTCGGACATGCGGCGGCTGTTCGACCGGCCGGACATCGACGCGGTCGTGATCGCCGCACCGGACCACTGGCACGCGCCGGCGGCGATCCTGGCGTGCGCGGCGGGCAAGCACGTGTACGTCGAGAAGCCGGTCAGCCACAACTTCCGTGAGACCCAGCTGCTGATGGCGGCCGCCGAGCGGGCCGGCGTGCAGGTGCAGCACGGCACGCAGCAGCGCTCGCGGCCGTTCACCCGCGAGGCGATCGCCATGCTGCACGACGGCGCCATCGGCGACGTGCTGGTCGCCAAGGCGTGGAACATCCAGCACCGGGGCTCGATCGGCAAGCACAAGCCTTCCCAGCCGCCGGCCACCGTCGACTACGACGCCTGGGTCGGCCCCGCGGAGTGGATGCCGTACCAGGAGAACCGGTTCCATTCCGACTGGCACTGGTGGCGCAACTTCGGCACCGGCGACATCGGCAACGACGGCGCCCACGAGGTCGACTACGCCCGCTGGGGCCTGGGCGTTGACGCGCTGCCCAACCGAGTGACCGCGCTGGGCGGCAAGTACTTCTACGACGACGACCAGCAGTTCCCCGACACGGCCAACTGCGGGTTCGAGTTCGACCTGCCCGACGGCAAGAAACGCCAGCTGTTGTTCGAGATGCGGCTGTGGAGCCGCAACTACCCGATGAACTGCGACTCCGGCGTCGAGTACTACGGCACCGCCGGGCAGATGTTCCTGAGCAAGCGGGGCAAGCTCCGCGTGCTGGGCCCCAAGAACGAGGTGGTGCTGGAGAAACGCCCCGGCAAGGAGGACAGCTACGCGCACGTAGCGAATTTCGTGGACGCCATCCGCGGCGACGCCAAGCTCAACGCCCCGCTTATCGAAGCCCACCGCAGCATCGGCCTGATCCACCTGGCTAACATCGCGCTGCAGACGGGCGGGGGACTGAAGTTCGACCCCGACGAGCAGCGCGTGATCGACAATCCCCATGCCGCCGCGCTGCTGGGCCGTACGTACCGCGAGGGCGGCCACTGGGGCGTGCCGCAGGACATGGAGCACGGCGATGCCTAGCAGCCCTATTTACCGATCGCCCCAAGATTCGCCCGTAGCCCCCGGCTCTGCCGGGGGATTGCCTGCGGGCGATCGATGCGCGGGAATTCATCCCCCGGCGGAGCCGGAGGCTACGGGGCGATTGGTGTTTCGGAGCCTGTTGGTTGTTGCGGCGCTGGCCGGTTCGCACGGCGTGTGCGGGGCTGGCGAGCAGGTTGAGTTGGCCGTTGCAGAATCGCCCGGCCGCGTGGCGCTGACCGCCGGCGGCGAGCCGGTCATCACCTACGTCTATCAGGACGAGCAGATCAGCCGCCCGTACTTCTGCGACCTGTTCGGTCCCGGCGGGGTGCGGGTGTCGCGCAACCACCCGCCGATTGCCGGGCAGGACAAGGCGGACCACCCCGAGTACCACCCCGGCCTGTGGCTGGCGTTCGGCGAGCTGAGCGGCGCGGACAACTGGCGGCTGAAGGCGCCGGTCCAGCACGCGCGGATGCTGCAGCCTCCGACCGTCGACGGCGGGGTGGCGTCGCTGGCCGTCGAGAACCGCTACGCGAACCCCGCTGGCGGCGAGCCCTTGTGCAGCGAACGCTGCCGGTACGAGCTGCACGCCACGCCGTGGGGCTACCTGCTGACGTGGGACAGCACCTTCTACGGCGATCGGCCGTTCTCGTTTGGCGACCAGGAGGAGATGGGCCTGGGCATTCGCATGGCGACCCCGCTCCGCGTCGAATCCGGTGGCGGGCTGCCCGACGGCACGGGCCGCATCCTCGACGCCAAGGGGCGCGTCAACGCCGCGGAGGTGTGGGGCCAGACCGCCGACTGGGTCGACTACTCCGGCGTGCAGGACGGCCAGCCGGCCGGCGTGACCCTCTTCTGCCCGCCGTCCAACTTCCGGCCGACCTACTTCCACGCGCGGGACTACGGCTACATCTGCGCCAACGCGTTTTCCACGGCGGCGTTCAAGCTGGGCCCCGCCTCCCGCACCGAGGTGAAGCCGGGCGAGAGCCTGCGGCTCCGCTACGGCGTGCTGCTGTACGCGGGCGCGGAGCTCACGTCGGACAAGATCAACGACGCCTACCAACACTACCTCGAGCTTCTCGCCGCTACGACGACGCAGTGATGGAACACCAAGTCACGAAAGACTAGCTCGCAGCGCCGCCTCGTCCCGCGCGATCAGCATTGGACTCGATGACTGGATGGCTTCGTGGTTCCTCCGCCGTTCAACAACTCATCCCGAACGCAGACAGTAGACCTCTCGCACGATGCAGCCGATTGATTGGGCCGTTCTGCCGCTGTACCTGATCGGCATCACTGCGCTGGGCGCGTGGACCGCGCGGCGGGTGAAGAGTTCGGGCGACTTCTTCATGCCCCGCCGGTTCGGCAAGGCGATGATGGTCACCTTCGCGTTCGGCACCGGCACTTCGAGCGACCAGGCCGTGACGGTCGCGTCGAAGACGCTCACCAACGGCCTGTCGGCCATCTGGTGGCAGTGGCTCTGGCTGCCGGCCACGCCGTTCTACTGGCTGATCGCCCCGGTCATGCGCCGGCTGCGGGCGATCACTACCGCCGACGTGTACGAGCTGCGCTACGACCGCAGCGTCGGCGTGCTGTTCGCTGTGGTGGGAGTGGCGAGCCTGATGGCGAAGATCGGCCTGCTGCTGGAGGGCGTTGGCGCGATGGTCGACGCGTGCACCGGCGGCGCGGTCAGCGCTACACTGGCGATCATGGTTGTGACCGCGCTGTTCGTCACCTACGGCATGGCGGGCGGGCTGGGGGCGGCGATCGTCACCGACTTTGTGCAGGGCCTGATGACCGTGCTGTTCTCGTTCCTGCTGCTGCCGTTCGTGCTGCAAGCCACCGGCGGCCTGGAGGGCGTCAAGGCGACCATCGCCGCGCACAACCCGCAGATGCTCAGCCTGGTGGTGCCGGGCAAGATCGACGCGTTCTTCGTCGTGATGTTCTCGCTGCAGGCGCTGGTGGGCATCGTGGCGTACCCGTTCATCATGGGCGTGTGCGGCGCCGGCCGCACCGAGCTGGACGGCCGCGTCGGGTTCATGTGCGGCAACATCCTCAAGCGGGTCTGCACGGCCGCCTGGAGCCTGACCGCGCTGGGCGCGGTGGCCTGGTACCTGCAGTCGGGCGTCACGCTGACGGACGTCACGCCCGACCACCTGTACGGCAACATCGCCCGCGAGTTCCTGCCCGACGTGCTGCCGGGGCTGCTGGGGGTGTTCCTGGCGTGCCTGCTGGCGTCGATCATGAGCTCGTGCGACGCGATCATGATCTCGTCCGCCGCGCTCTTCACGGAGAATGTTTACAAGCCGGTCGTGCCGCGGCGGTCGGAGCGGCACTACATCCAGGTGGGCCGCGTCTCGTCGCTGGTGGTGGTGACCTGCGGCGTGCTGTTCGCGTTCTGGACGCCCGACGTGGTCGAGGCGCTGAACTTCTGGTTCAAGATCTCGCCGACCATCGGCATCGCGTTCTGGATCGGCCTGCTGTGGCGTGGCGCGACTCCGCTGGGCGCTTGGGCCGGCACGCTCGGCGCGATCGCCGGCTGGTTCGCTGCCTCGCGGGGCGCGACCGCCCAGTGGCTGGCCCAGTTCGAGGCCGCCCGCGAGTGGCACGTGGTCAGCGGCAGCGGCGACGCGCTGCAGGTCAACGACCCGTGGGTCATCCTGACCTACATGGTCGCCGGCGTGGCGGCGTGCGTGGCGGTGAGCCTGGTGACCCCGCGGACGCCGGCCGAGCGCCTGCAGCGGTTCTACGACCTCACCCGCACGCCGGTCACGCCGGACGAAGAGATCGCCGAGCCCTGCACGCTGCCGCCGGGCGTCGCGCCGGCCGAGCGCCGCATGCTGCTGACCTGGGGCGGCCTGGAGGTCCCGATGCCGTCCGCTACCAGCTGGCTCGGCTTCTCCGCCGGCTGGGTGATGGTTGCCGCGCTGATCGGCGGCTTCCTGTGGATCGTGCGGTAGCGGGGGCAGGCAGACGACTGAGCGCGGGCTTAGCCCCCCGACAGGTCCAAGTAGTAGACCATCGCGATGACATCCATCAGGAAGTGCGCGGTCACCACGGGCCACAGGCGGCGGGCCCACGCGAAGTAGGCGCCAAACACCAGCCCCACGCCGAGCACCGAGACCATTCCGTAGGTTCCTTGGTAGGCGTGGTAGGCCGCGAACAGGCAGCTTGACCCCAGCACGGCACCTTCGGTTGGGACGCCCAGCGACCGCAGCCGTGTGATCAGGAAGCTGCGCATCGCCAACTCTTCGGCGAACCCGTTCGCCAGGCTGGAGATCAGCACCAGCGTGAGCGCCAGCAGCGGACTCGTCGATTCTGAGGAGACGTGTTCGACGGCCTCGCCCACGCCGTGCAGGTCGAAGCCCAGCGCGGTCAGCAGCCCGGCCGCCACGCCGGCCATGAAGTACGACAGCACAATCAAGCCGAAAGCCACCGCGGTGTCGCGGGCCAGGCGGTACGGCCGGAACCCGTACTCGGCCCAGTCGACGCGCATCAGCCGCATGATCACCAGTAGCGGAACCGAGACCTGGATGCTCCGCACGATCAGCTGCAGCGTGAAATCGACGACCGAGTACTCACCGGCCCAAGCGCTGTCGGAGTACAGGAAGCAGTTGGCGATGTCTGGCAGCACCGCCAACGCGAGCAGCGCGAGGAGGTCGTACTCCCGCCGCGGCGCCGGCTGGTCGTCGTCCACGGTCGCAAGGGGGTCGGCGGGCACAATGTCCGCCGGCTCGCTCTCTTCTATCTCCACACAAATCCTTGGTGTCAGAATAGGGGCTGCAGCGTCGCCGCTGCAGTGTAGGGGAGGGGATCCTCCCACGCCAACTCGCGAGCCCCCGGGGCGATCCTCTCGACCTGGGACCCGGTTCGGAGGTGCTCTGCGGGCTTTTTAGCGACCAGGCGGCACGGGGGTTTGTTTTTGAGTACAATGCAACCCATCGCCGCCGCTGGCGGCTGGTCCCCCCCTTACCGCTCACCAACCGACCGCATGCCCCGTCCCCTCGCCGCGTGGCTGCTGATCGCAGCCGTAACCGCCGTCCCCACCGCGCGCCCCTGCCACGCCCAGGGCACGCAGGCCGACTACGACCGCGCCGACGCGCTGGCCAGCAAGGTCCGCGGCAAGGTCACCCGGATGGACGTGCGCCCCAACTGGCTGGAGGGCGGCTCGCGGTTCTGGTACCGCGTCGACCTGGGCGACGACCGCGCGCAGTTCATCCTGGTCGACGCGGAGGCCGGCAGCCGCGCTCCCGCCTTCGACCAGGACCGCCTGGCCGCCGCGCTGTTCGCCCGCACCGGCCAGCGGCACGACGCCGACCAGCTGCCGTTCCGCACCATCGACTTCCCGGCGGACGGCGTGCTCGGCTTCAGCCTCGACGGCAAGGGCTGGCGGTGCGACCTGGAAACCTACAACCTGACCGAGGCCAGCGCCGACGACGCGCCGGAGAAGTCGACCGTCCGTGTGCTCGGCGGCATCCGCCCCGAACGCGGTACCGGTGAGGAGACGCAAATCACGTTCATCAACCGCACCGAGAAGCCGATCACCCTGGCGTGGGTCTCGTCCGGGTCGCGGCGCGAGTACGCCACGCTCGAGCCCGGCAAGTCGCACGTGCAGCACACCTACGACGGCCATGTCTGGGTGGCCGAGGACGACGATGGGGAAACCGTGGGCGTGTACCAGGCGGTGTCGCCGCCCGGCGCCGCGGTGGTGGACGGCTCGTGGGAGCCCCGCGACCGGCGCCGGCGTGGCCGGGGCCGGCAGGGCGATGGCCAGCGCGACCGCGGCGCGGCCTCGCCGGACGGACGCTGGCGGGCCGAGATCCAGGACGACAACGTCGTGCTGATCGATCTGGAGTCGGACGAGCGGAGACAGCTCACCGATGACGGAACCCCTGACGACGCCTACCGTTCGCGCTTCTTCTGGTCGCCCGACTCGGCGAAGCTGATCGTGCTCCGCGAGCAGCCGGGGCAGGACCGAGAGATCTCGTTCGTCGAGTCCACGCCCGACGACCAGCTGCAGCCCAAGCTGCACACCTTCGAGTACGTGAAGCCGGGTGACCGCCTGGCCAAGACGCGGCCCTGCCTGTTCCACATCGAGGACAAGGAGCAGGTCGAGGTCTCCGACGAGCTGTTCGACAACCCGTGGAGCATCGAACGCTTCGCGTGGGAGGAGGACTCCAGCCGGTTCACGTTCCTCTACAACCAGCGGGGCCATCAGGTGCTGCGGGTCGTGGCGATCGAAGCCGAGAGCGGCGAGGCCACCCCCCTCATCGACGAGCAGGCCGAGACCTTCCTCTGCTACAGCAGCAAGCTCTACCTGCACCGCGTGGCGGACAAGCCGGAGTGGCTCTGGATGTCCGAGCGTGACGGCTGGTGCCACCTGTACCTGGTCGACGAGCAGGGCTCGGTCCGCCCGATCACCAGCGGCGAATGGGCCGTCCGCGGCGTCGACCGCGTGGACGACGAGAAACGCCAGGTCTGGTTCCACGCCGGCGGCTACGACTCCGATCAGGACCCCTACCACGTCCACCACTTCCGCATCAACTACGACGGCTCCGGTCTGGTCCGCCTGACCGAGGGCGACGGCACGCACGACCTGACCTACTCGCCCGACGGGCGCTACTACCTCGACCGCTACTCGCGCGTTGACTTGGCGCCGGTCACCGAGCTGCGCCGCAGCGACGACGGCAAGCTGGTCTGCGAACTGGAACGCGCCGACTGGTCCGATCTGCTCGCCGCCGGCTGGCAGCCGCCGCTGAGGTTCACCGCCAAGGGCCGCGACGGCCAGACCGACATCTACGGCATCATCCACCGCCCCACCAACTTCGACCCCGAGAAAGAGTACCCCGTCATTGAGGCGATCTACGCCGGACCCCATTCCGCGCACGTGCCCAAGCGGTTCGCCCCCTACCACCGCGCGCAAGCGATGGCCGAGCTGGGGTTCATCCTCGTGCAGATCGACGGCATGGGCACGTCGCACCGCAGCAAGGCTTTCCACGACGTCTGCTGGAAGAACCTGGGCGACGCCGGCTTCCCCGACCGGGTCAAGTGGATCAAGGCGGCCGCCCAGCGCTACCCGTGGATGGACGCCGACCGCGTCGGCATCTACGGCGGCTCGGCCGGCGGGCAGAACGCCATGGGCGCTCTGATCTTCCACGGCGACTTCTACGACGCGGCCGCCGCCGACTGCGGCTGCCACGACAACCGCATGGACAAGATCTGGTGGAACGAGCAGTGGATGGGCTGGCCGGTGGGCCCCCACTACGAGGCGGCCTCCAACGCCGCCCAGGCGCACCGCATGCAGGGCCACCTGCTGCTGACCGTCGGCGAGCTGGACCGCAACGTCGACCCCGCGTCTACGATGCAGGTGGTCGACGCGCTGATCAAGGCCGACAAGGATTATGAGCTGATCGTGTTCCCCGGCGGCGGCCACGGTGCCGGCGGCAGCCGGTACGGCCAGCGGCGGATGCGCGACTTCTTCGTCCGCCACCTGTGGGACCTGGAGCCGCGGCGGTAAGAGTAGCGGACAGGGCGGGTCACGCGGCGATGCGATCTGCTGCGCGTCGTCTTTCCGCCGTGCTCAGCACCCGCCACACGCCCAGCTCGCAAACGGCGATGGCCGCGGCCATCGGCACCGCGGTGCCGTTGTGCAGCAGGCCGACCGCGGCGCCGGTCAATGCCCCGACTGCGTACTGCAGCAGGCCGAGCACGGCAGAAGCCGCCCCCGCCTGGCCCGCGAACGGGGCCATCGCCGCGGCGACCGCGTTGGGGAACAACAGCCCCAGCATCGCCACGCACACAAACAGCAGCGTGTAGAACAGCCAGAACCCGCCCAGCCCGGTCGCCGCGACGATCAGCAGCCCCACGCCCGCCGCGGCCGACACCCGCGCGCCGAACATCAGCAACGCGTGCGGGCCGAAGCGCGGCAGCAGCCGGCGGTTGACCTGCGCCATCGCCATCAGCCCCACCGCGTTGCCGGCGAAGAAGCCGCTGAACGCCTGGGGCGAGAGCCCGAACCGGTCCATGAACACGGTGGGCGCGGCGGCGATATAGGCGAACAACGCGCCGGACGACAAGCCGATAGCCGCGGCGTAGCCAAAGAACGTCGGGTGGGCGAGCAGCCCGGCGCTGCGGCGGAGCACGCCCGCCAGCCGAGGCGCCCGCCGCTCGCGCGGGAGGGACTCTTCGAGCGTCGCGGCGACCGCCGCCGCGCACGCCAGCCCGATCGCGGCCAGCACCCAGAACACGGACCGCCACGGGGCGAAGGTCAGCAGCTGGCCGCCGACCAGCGGCGCCGCCACCGGCGCGACGCCCGTCACCATCATCAGCAGCGAGTACACGGAGGCCGAAGCCGCTTCGTCGAACAGGTCACGCACCACCGCGCGGGAGATCACTAGGCCCGCCGCGCCGGCGAAGCCCATCGCGAACCGCGCCGCGATCAGCCAGCCCACGGCGGGCGCCAGCAGGCACCCCACCGCCGCGACCGCGAACCCCACGCAGCCCGCCAGCAGCGGCGCCCGCCGCCCGTAGCGGTCGCTCAGCGGGCCGATCACGAACTGGCCAACCGCCAGCCCCGCTAGGAACAGCGAGAGCGTCAGCTCCATCGTGCCGTCGGGCGCGGCCAGGTCGCGTTGGATCTGCGGGAACGCCGGCAGGTACATGTCGATCGCCAGGGGCGAGAACGCGGTGAGCGTACCCAGCAGCACCACCAGCCCGGCTGTCGGGCGGGCGTGGTCCGGTGCGGCGGCTGGCGGAGCTGTGTCGGTCGACATCCGGCCACCGTACCAATGGCCCCGCGGGCCGTCGAGGTTGTGCATGACTTGTTTCGGCCATGTTGCGCTTGAGTGCAGCCGGTGTCCCGATTCGATAGAATGATCCGGGCCTCGCCGCCGCGCCCACCAACTGACAGGACTCGCCGCCCATGCCTCGCCCCCTGCTTGCCGCTGTTGTGCTACTGGCCGGTTACGGGCTGGCGCCGCGGAGCTCCGCCGTCGCGCCGACGGAGTTGACGCCTCATCAACCCTATGAGGGCCAGTTCGGTGAGCCGGTCACCTACGAGATCGACTTCCGCGCGGTCCTGACCGCGCCGTACCACACCGAGAAACTGCGGGTCTGGATCCCCACGCCGCCGAGCGACGCGATCCAGCAGGTCGTCTCCGACCGCTTCAGCACCTTCCCGGCAGAGGTCGAGCCGACCCACGCCAGCGAACCCCTGTATGGCAACCGTTTCGCCTACTTTGAGTTCGACCACCCGCAGGGCGCGCAGATCATCCGCCGGCAGTTGACTGTTGTCACCCGCGAGGTGAAGTGGGGAGTCGAGGCGGGACGCGTGGCTTCGGTCGATGAGTGGCCCAGCAGTTTTGCCCCCTACTTGCGGACCGATGAGTCGGTCGCCATTACGCCCGAGATCGAGGGCGTGGTGCGGCAGGTGTCGCGGCCGGCCGAGTCGGGTTTCGGTAACCTGCTCAACGCGATCGACTGGGTTGACGCCAACCTGACGTACGACCACTCGCGGGCGTCGCTGCAGGCCAGCTCGCGGCACGCTATTACGCAGCGCACCGGGCACTGCAGCGACTACCACGGCCTCTGCTCGGCGTTTGGGCGGGCGCTCAGGTTCCCGACGCGCGTCACCTACGGGCTGGCGCTCGTGCCGAAGAACTCCCCATCGCACTGCAAGCTGGAGGCCTTCCTGCCGCCCTACGGTTGGGTGAGCTTCGACGTCTCGGAGACCCAGAAGCTGATCGACCGCATCGAGTCCGACAAGTCGGTCCCTGAATCCAATCGCGAGTCTCTCGGTGCGGCCGCCCGCGGCCGCCTGCACAGCGGCTTCCGCGAGTCGGCGTGGCTGCTGATGACGCGTGGCGCCGACTACGACCTGGCGCCCCCCGCCGGCCGCCGGGTGAACGTGGTTCGCACGCTCTACGCCGAAGCGGACGGCGAGCCGCTCCCAGAGCCCGACCCGGCCGACGCGTCACAACGCGAGTACGGTTGGATGACCGCCCACCGCTACGCCGCCAGCCGCGACACGCCGCACCCGTTCAAGGACCCCGCCACGCTGCGTGGATGGAAGGTGGACAGCCCAGTTCAATCTGCGCCCGAGTAGCACGGCACCGATTGGCGGCTCCGCAGAAACGCAGTACTTAGGTCCCCGAGGCTTGGCAACCGGGTGTTGCGCGCTAGCATCGTGATGAGGATTCAGTTATCGAACCGTGGGCCCTTCGCAGGTGTCCGCGGCTCAGGTTGGCCGTGGAGGTGGGCATGTGGCGAATCGGTTGCTCGATCGTAGCTCTTGCACTGGCGGGCTTGACTCTGGGGGCGGAGCGGGGCGACGAGCCGGATGGCTTCCCCACGCCGGAGGGCGCTAGCCGCGAAGCACTCGAAGCTCTCACCGCGGCGAGCCAGCCCGGCGCCGACCAGCAGGCCGCCGCCCGCCGGGTTGTCGAGCTGCTCCCACCGCCGATGCCGGTGGGTGCCGCGCTCCGCGTGGCGCTCGATTCGGGCGATGCTCAGCAGCTCGCCGACGCGGTGCGGGCCGCGCGAGAGATGCTCGCCTTCACGCCCCGCAGCGAGGCTGCTCTGCCCAAAAAGTTCCCCACGTACACGCCGGTCGGCGTGATCGAGGTGAAGGAGTACCCGGCGCTCCGTCGCGCGCAGGCCGGCGAGTTCTTCACGCTGTTCAACCACATCACGTCCAACGGCATCGCGATGACCACCCCGGTTCGCATGGAGTTCGCCGAGGCCGACGGCGGCCGCATGCGTCAGCAGAACATGAGCTTCTACTACGGCGCGCCCAGCATCGGCGAGGCCGGCCGACAGGGCCGCGTCGAGGTGAAGGACGCGCGGCCGCAGCGGGTGCTGGCGATCGGCGTCCGTGGCGACGCCTCGCCCGAGGCGATCGCCGCCGCCAACGAGCAGCTGACCGCCTGGATCAAGCGGCACGACGAACTGGAAGCCGCCGGCCCGGTGGTGGTGATGGGCTACAACAGCCCGATGGTGCGCGGCGACCAACGGTTCTTCGAGGTCCAGATGCCGCTAGCCGACAAGCAGTAGCCCGCACGGGCGGCTGCGGGCGCTGCGCCTCCCGCTCGCCGGCAGCGACTAGCCGATCCTCTAGTTCTGAAGTAGCCCTTTGCGGCAGCCGGTCCAACGACCTGCCCGACTGCGCTTGGCAGCGCTATCTCCGCGGCGTTCCCGCCTGCTTTAGCGTGCTATCCCAACCTTCCGGCGCGATCGTGCCATCCGTGCAGGTCGGCGCGACACGACAACCTACCTGCCTGGCCAAGCCTCGGCTCTCGGGTGGCCGAAAACAGAATTGGGGGGATGGGCGACCGCGAAACGCTGGCACAGGGCTCTGCCGATGACCGAACCTCCGTCCCGCCTACGCGCCGGGTGCGTGAAGCACCTGCGTCTCGTCGCTGCCGTGTGGGTGCTCGCCATCGGTCCGCCGCTCGCGGCGCAGGAATCCCCAACCTCATTGGTGGCCGACACCACGAGCCCGCGTGACACGCTGCAGAGCTTCATCACCGCCTGCAACGAGCTCGACCGCCGGATCCGCACCGACAAACGCTTCGACCGCAGCGACCCGCTCCACCTGGCGGTCGCCGAGATGGCGCTCGACTGCATCGACGACAGCGAGATCCCGGCGTACGCCCGCGCGGAGAAAGCGGGCGAGGTCGCGGTGTGCCTGAAGGAGATCCTCGACCGCGCGGAGCTGCCGCCCTGGGACGAGATCCCCGACGCCGAGCAGATCGCCGAGGCCGGCGGCATGGAGCAGCTGAGCTACTACCGCATCCCCAACACCCGCATCACGATCGCGCGGGTCGAGGACGGACCGCGGCGGCACGAGTACCTGTTCACGCCCGGCACGGTGGAGCTCGCGCAGCCCTACTACGAAGCGATCAAGGGCCGGCCCTACCGCACGAGCGGGCCGCCGGTTTCCAAGGGCTTCTACCGGTGGTACCTGTCGGCGCCGGGCAACGAGTTCCTGGCGAGGGTGGTCGACCGCCTGCCGGAGGGCGTCCGCGTGGGGCGCACGCTCGGGCTGGCCAACTGGAAATGGATCGGGCTGCTGGTCACCACGGCCGCCTCGCTGGCGGTGATGGTGCTGTGCTACCGGCTGCAGATCCGCCTGACGCAGCGGGCGGCGGAGCGCAGCCTGCTGGGGTACTGGCTGACCCTTGCGCTGCCGGTCACCGCGGCGCTGTCGCCGCTGGCGCTCCGCTACGTTGCTCACCACTACCTGACGCTGCGGAGCCTGCCGCTGTACGTGGTCGACTTCGCGGCGATCCTGACGGCGATCCTGGCGGCCACGGTCGTGATCTTTGGGTTCAGCAACCGCCTGGCGGCGACCGTGATCTCATCGCGGTACATCAACTCCGCGGGGCTCAACGCCCAGCTCATCCGCATCGTGTCGCGGCTGGCGAGCCTGTTCGCCACGGTCACCCTGTGGCTGGTGGGCGGGCAGTACCTGGGCATCCCGGTGGCCACGCTGCTGGCCAGCGCCGGCATCGGCGGTGTTGCGGTCGCGCTCGGGTCGCAGGACACGCTCCGCACGCTATTCGGCACGCTCAACCTGCTGGCCGACAAGCCGTTCCGCGTCGGCGACCGCATCATCTTCAAGGGGTACGACGGCGTGGTCGAGGACATCGGCCTGCGGTCCACCTGCATCCAGCTGCTCTCGGGGCACCAGGTCAAGGCGCCCAACGACCAGCTCGCCAACGCCGACATCGAGAACGTCAAACGCCGACCCTACATCCGCCGCACCGGCCGGCTGATGATCCCGATCAACTCCGGCGCCGAGAAGGTCGAGCGGGCGGTGGTAATCGTCCGCGACCTGCTGCGCGACCACGAGGGCATGGACCCCGAACGCCCGCCGCGCGTCTACCTGGACGAGTTCACCCCCGAGGGCTTCGTCGTCGAGTTCAACTACTGGTATTCGCCGCCCGACTACTGGGAGTTCAAGGCCTTCGGCGACCGGCTGAACCTCGCCATCCTCCGCGGGCTCGAGGTCGAGGCGATCCCGCTGTCGCTGCCCCAGCGGCACTCGTTCTGGAAGCAGGACGACGCCCAGGGGCCGCTGGACGTGCAGGTGGTGGGGGCCGCGGAAGGATAACCACCGCGCGGGCAGACACGGCGAGAGCCCGGGCGGGCGCGCCCGGGCTCTCGTTGCTTAGTAACGTGTCGTCGGCTTGCGGTGCTAGATGCGGCCCGTCAGCAGCAGCACCAGCAGGATCAGCAGCAGCAAGCCGCCGATGCCGCCGATCGCGACATTTTGCACTAGGGCCGCCACAATCAAGATGACGATCACCGTACCGATTAGTCCAAGACGCATTATCGTGTCCTTGTAGGTTGTAGGTGCAGGGAACGGAGGTCGGCCGGCGTTGATCAGGCCGTCACCGGGTAGGTGGCGCGGCCGGCGTGGGCGCCGAGCCAACCACCCAGCAGGGCGATGCCCAGCGACGTCGCGGCGCCGGCGAACGAGACCCACAGCACCGCCTGCGTATAGTCGCCGATTGTTTCAGCCGTCTGGCGGGCCGCCTCGCGGTACTCTTCCACCTCGGCCTCGACGTCCTCGGCGGCGCCGTCCCACAGCTCGTCCACTTCGGACTCGCTCAGCGTGGTGTTGCGGGCCAGGGCCTGACGCGCCTCCTCGGGCTCGCCGTTGTAGAGGCTGACGAAGATCGACCGAGCGGCGTTGGCGTCGAGCTGCTGGATCGCGGTGCGGACCTCGCTCCGGCTCACGTCTGCGCCCCCTCGGGCGTCGAGCGACGCGGCGTAGGGAGCAACCTGATTAGCGAGGCGGTTCTTCAAGTCTTCGCGGAGCGGCGCCTCGTTCTCCGGGTCGCCGATCAGCTCCTCGACCTCTTCGTACAAGCCGTCGACTAGCGCCTCGGCGTCCTGCTGCGACAGCTCGGTCGCGCCGGCCAGCAGCTCGGCTGCGCCCTCGGCGTCGTCGTCCATCAGGTCCTGCGACAGGCGGCGCACCGTGCGCTGATCAAGATCCTCGACCGCACTGCGGATCTCGTCCTCGGTCAGACGCTCGCTGCTGTTGGCGGCTAGCTCGACCGCCTGGTCCGCCAGCCGGTCCTTCACCCGCTGGGCGACGTCGGTCTGCATGGCCGACTGGACTGTTTCGCCGGCGCCAACCGCCGCTGCGCCGATCGTCTGAGACGTCGCTGCCGCCGCGTCCGCGGTAGCGGACAACGCCCGCTGGCCGGCGCTCATCAGCATCGACAGTCCAAAGTAGGTCGTCACGATCACGGCGAGCGTCGCAACGCCCCACAGCGTCAGGCCGTGGAGCATGCCCGCGAAGTCGTCGATCGAGCCGGCCAGACGGGCAGTGGCGAGCGAACCGATAAAGAACGCCACCAACCAGCTGACGATCGTCCAGATGGCGGCGGCGTCATCCAGTCCGCCCTCCATAGTGGCGGAGTCGTAGGCGTCGCCGATGCTGACCCCTAGGGCTAAGCCGAGCAGGTGCAGCAGCCAACACAGGCTCAGCGTGATAACCACGCCGGCCAGGACGGCGGCCCAGGAGATGCGCGGCGCCAACGCGACCGGTCGCGCGACTTCGTGGACGGTTTCGTGTGTGTGTTCGTTCATGGGGCGTCCTCCAGCTCGATGAAGTAACAAGGCGAATAAACAGGCAGAGTGCCTCGTCACCTCGTTTGGCAACTCGTGCGCCAATCGAGAACGTCACGGGTTATTCCCGTGCCTCGGAAGAATGCACAGCACGCCCCGTGACCAGGATGCGCGATGGGGGGTCAGTCCGGCCGCCGAGCACGCCGGCTAGGTAAGGTAGGCGGTATTGCGCCGGGCGAAAAGCTACGGCTCGCCTAGCTTCTGCTCGATGCGTCGCGCGTCGTCACACGGGGAGTCCCAGTTAATCGAAAGCATACTGCCGCTCTAGTCCTTCGAGCATGGCAGCGCCGCGTTCGCACGCTAGGCCGCGAGGTTCCTCCGCGGCCTAGCGATGAAAAACCGCTCTGCCTGGCGTCCCGTCACTCGGCCATCTTGGCGAACAGCGCCGCCGCCGAGGACTCGATTTCCGCGGGCGTCATCTCTTGCAGCTGGGTCGCCACGCCCCACTCGTGGCCAAACGGGTCGCGCACGCGGGCGAAGCGTTCGCCCCAGAACTGGTCGGCCAGCACGGTCGCGCCGGCGTCGGCCATCGCACGGACCACCGCGTCGCAGTCGTTCACGTACAGGTGCACGGCCACGGTGGTCCCGCCCAGGGCCGCCGGGCTGGCCTGGCCTCCGTGCTCGGGCAGCTCCTCGCTGACAAAGAACCGCCCGCCGCCCACGCGGAACTCGCAGTGCATCACCCGCCCGTCCGGCATGTCGAGCCGCAGGCTCGGCTCGACGCCGAACACGCGGGCGTAGAACGCCACGGCCGGTCCCGCGTCGCGGATGCTGAGGTAGGGGACAAACTGGCAGCCGGTCGGCGTGGGCATCGGGCGGGCTCGCGGGGGAGGGGAAGTAGGAGTATCGGCCGCCGGGCGGCGTCAGGCCAGCGGTTCCTGCTTCTCGGTGATCGGCGGGCAGACGGCCGCCTGCTGCGCGTTGAGCTCGATCGACGACCGCCACTGGTCGGGCACCTCGTCCTCGTAGAAGATCGCCTCAACCGGGCACTCGCTGCGGCAGGCGTCGCAGTCGACGCACGACTCCGGGTCGATGTACAGCATCCGGTCGCCCTCGCGGAAGCAGTCGCAGGGGCAGACCACGACGCAGTCGGTGTACTTGCAGCCGTCGCACGGCGGGGTAACCACGTAAGCCATGAGCGTTCTCCTTTCGACAAGACGGGAGCGAACCCGGCGGGGAAAGGTTCGCTCTAGACTGACTAGCGTCCACGAATTGACCCGGCTGCGTCGTGCCTGAATAATCGCGGTCAGGTTTGCCGAGCAACTCCGCGGCTTGCGAAGCCGTCCGTACCACTCGCCATTCTCTGGAGGAGGCGAAAGCCATGGACTACGCGCTGCTCCCGTTCCCGACCTACACCCGCGAGCGCGACTACGCGGGCCGCCCCGATCTGCGCGCCGCCCTGGCGTCGGGCGCGCGGTCGGTCTCCGCGGGCTCGATTAGCAATCTGGAGTTGCTCGACCACCTTGTCGAGGTGCTCCGCGACCTCCCCTGGAAGATCATGGTGGATCACTGCCACGAGCAGGAGGGGAGCCTGCACGTCGCGGTGCTAGCGACCGACCTGGGGCGGAGTCTCGAAAAAGGGGACGAGGTGAACGCCGGGTTCTTCCTGCAGAACTCGGAGGCCGGCCGGTTCGACACGCTGGCCTGCGCCCGGGTGTTCCGCGTGGCCTGCTGGAACGGCATGCTGCTCGAGTGCGACGAGGGGCAGTCGTTCTGTGTCGCCGCCGGCGGCGACAGGCCCGGCGCCTGGCGGGAGAAGATCAAGGAGGTTGTCGACCGGTCGTTCTGTGGCGACGGGATCGACGTCGACGCCGCCCGCTTCCGCGCCACGACGCAGCAGATCGTCATGACGCCGTACGAATTCCTGTGCAACCTCTACGCCCAGGGGCTCATCACCGACGACGAGCAGCACTCGATCCAGCGCGCCTTCGACGAGGCCGCCGACTTCTCAATGTACGGCGTGATCAACGCGGTGACCCAGGCGGCGCACGGCCTGCGAGCCAACGACCGCTGGGCCCGCGCCTTCCAGATCGAACGGCTGGGCGGCGAGATCCTGCGCGGCGACCACAACCTTCCGGCCCAGGACCCGGTGTTCTCTCGGTAGGCGCAGGTGGGTGGGAGTTGATGATTGTGCGGATCGGCCCGTTGTCTAGGCGCCGGACCCGTTTTCCGTGAGGAGGCATGCCGGGCATCCTCGCCTGGATAGTTAGCCGGGATGTTGGGAGCAAACACTGGGGCGGGAACCTGCCGGTTGCTTATTACTACTCGCACTGCGGGCGAGCCCGCAGTGGCGCCCTGGGTCGCAGCACCTAGTTCGGCTCCTATCGGGAATGTTGTAGAAACCGGCCACCCCGCGCGGTCCAATGAGGGGTTGGCGGCCGCTCTGTCGGCGTTGTGATGCCGGTTAGGGGTCGGGTCGGCGGCTCGTAGCTCGGATCGTTTTGTCCGTTTCCGGCGCGCGTGAACGGACAAAACCCTGCCGTGTGGTTGGGGGGCGATCGGCGCAACCGACTGTTTTTAAAGCAGTTAGCGGAATCGGGGCGGCGGTGTGCGGCGAGTTTTGTAGCTCTGTAGAAAGCTTCTAGATGTTTAGAGGATCATGAGGTTGAGAGTGAGGGTCTTGAGGGCGGCTTCGCGTCGCTGCATGGGCTTTTTTCGTGCTCGCAGCTGGGGCCCGAGGAGGCGTTTGAGCATGCTGATGGTGGTCTCGGCCTGGGCGCGTTGCCCGTAGCGGGTGG
>NZ_SIHJ01000009.1 GCF_007859765.1 Posidoniimonas corsicana | reverse complement strand
CCACCCGCTACGGGCAACGCGCCCAGGCCGAGACCACCATCAGCATGCTCAAACGCCTCCTCGGGCCCCAGCTGCGAGCACGAAAAAAGCCCATGCAGCGACGCGAAGCCGCCCTCAAGACCCTCACTCTCAACCTCATGATCCTCTAAACATCTAGAAGCTTTCTACAGAGCTACAAAAGTCCGTCCGTGCTGAAGCCGAGGATTTCGTTTCACGCTTGTATATCAGTGTCAAACGATTCAGGGGTCTCCTCCGATGGGGGACTTTTGTCCCTGCTGTCTCGCCCATAGGGACAAAAGTCTCAGACGTATGGCCGCGGCCGTCCTGCGGCGGACAGGCGCGGCTGTGGCGTCAGCACTCTGCGCGCACCACGCCTAGCGATGCCCCCCATTGGACCCCACCAAGTGGCCGGTTTCTACAAAGAAACACCGGGATTCCTGTGGCCGGCGGTGGGTGTGCCTACCGACGGCGGCGACGGCAGCACACTGCGCCCGCAGCCGCGAGCGCCAGGCCGAGGGACGCCGGCTCCGGCACACCGGTCGAGCGGGTGTAGGCGAAGCTGCCGCCGGCGCTGGAGCCAACTCCCCAGTCGTCGATCCGGAGATCGATGTAGATGTCCTCCGCCGTCAGGTGCAGCACGAAGTCCTTCCCAACCGAGCTCGGAGGTCCGCCGAAAGGACCTCCCAGTCCGAACAGGTCGAGCCAGGTGCTGAACGTGAGCGACCCCAGGTCGGCGGTCGTGCCCAGTGCCCACTCGGTGCCCGCCGGGCTGGCGTTGTCCTGGAAACTCTCCGAGGCCGCGTTGTAGAAGCCCCGGGTGTTGGCGCGGGTGATCCAGACATCGTCGGTGATGCGGTCCTGGTTCTCCGCCAGCGTGGGGTCGGCGAACGAGGCCTTGCTGAACGACAAGCTCGGCCCGTCCCAGATGGTCTGGCCGAAAGCCGCTGAGTGGCAGAACAGGCAGCCGGCAAGCAGGGCCGCCGATACGCGAGTGGAATGAGTCATGGCGCCTTCTCCGAGGTGTTCCGTAGCTTGCGGGCGGGGCCCCGCATGGGGGGTAGGTAGAGTATCGATTCTAACCGCTGCGCGTACCGAGAGCGAATGGCGCCGCTCGACGCCTGGCCAATGTTAAGGAAGCGTGAAGGCGAGCCGCCTGCTAGCGCCTCAGCCGTCTGACTTCGATTGTAGTCAGCGACCGGGTTGGCGCCCTGTGCAGGAAACCGTAGTGATGCACCACAGCGGCCGGCGCGTTATTCGGCTTGGGCGGCGGTGGCCCCCTCCACGACGCGGACCTTGATTTCGTTGCTGTTGCCCCGCACCTCGGGCGCGTACATCGCCTCGACCTGCGTCGGCAACGCGCTGAAACGGCCGGGTGTCTCGGCCCGCAGGCGGTAGCTTACGCTCCGGTCGCCGCGTGCCAGGCGGCGGGCGAACAGGTTCACGGACTGGTCGCGGTACTCGACGTACGCGCCGATCTCGTTGCCGTTGTAGCCGCTCTGCACCTCGACCGGCTCGAAGCCGGCCGCCTTCGGGTCGGTGATCAGCAGGTACTCGTAGTCGTTCTTGCTCTCGAGCGTCAGCTCGACCTCCACCAGGTCGCCGCTCTGGACCGAAGCCAGGTTGGTGATCTCCTCCCGCGAGTACTTCTCGGTGCGTTGGCCAACCGCCTGGCCGCGTCCGCCGGCGACCTGCGTCGGTTGGTCGGCGCGGGTCAGCTTGTACAGCTTCCGCTCCACGCGGACCTCCAGGCCGGTAGCGCGGATGTCGTCCTCGAGCGTGAAGTTGGTCAGGTAGCCGTTGTAGAACAGCCGGCCCTCGCCGGTCTTGCGGAGCTCGACCGTGTGACGGCCGGGCGCGAGCGCCGCGCCCTCGATGACCAGGGCGTTGTCGAAGCTGAACAGGTTGTCGGCGGTGATCTTCACCTCCTTGCGCTTCTCGCCGTCCAGCCAGACCTCGACCGCCAGGTCGGGCTGCGCCTGGTTGGTCGCGCGGAGGTAGTCGGCCATCGCCTCGACCACCAGCGCCGTGTCGCGGGTGCTGTTCCAGTAGGTGGCGTGGCTGCGGTTGTTCAGCAGGTACTTCACCAGGCCGGAGGCGAGGTCGCCTTCGGGCTCGGTCGCCGCGAGCAGCTTGAGGAAGTAGGCCTGGGCCTCGTACTCGCTGCCGTACCAGTACCACCAGGAACCGCCGCCCAGGTCGAGGTAGGCGGTCTGGTTCTCGTCGTCGGTGCGGACGAACTGCTTCAGGTTCTGCACCACCATGTCGCGTTTCTCGACCTGGTCGCCCTCCTTGTGCAGCGCCAGCCCGAACGTGGCCAGGCTGTACGGCGCGAGGCCGGTGCGGTCGCGGTACAGGAAGTCCCGCATCGGGGGGCTCGACTCGCCGGCCTCGACCAGCGTCAGGTACACCAGCGCGTCGAGGTTGTCGGCCCGGCGCTTGTGGGGCTTGGAGTCGTCCCGCACGTTGCCGTCGGCGTCGACGTTGTTGAGCTTGGCGAGCTCGCCTTGTTGATGGTTCTCGAGCCACTGCCGGCCGCGGTCCAGCACGTCAGGCAGGATCGCGACATCGTTCTGCTTGGCGACCAGCAGGCCGCGCATCACGACCGCCGTCGTGTGGGGCCAGCTGTGCTCGCCGTAGCCGCTGAACCAGCCCCAGCCGCCGTCGGTGAGCTGCATGTCGGTCAGCCGCCGCACGCCTGCCTTGACGATCTTGTCGAGCTCGGCCTGGTCGAACACGGCGCTTCGGTCGTACCGCCGCCAACGGGCCTGGCGGTCGGCGGCGGGGCCCAGCTCCTGCGGGTTGAGGTTGGTCTGCTTGTCCTTGATCGCCTGCAGGTCGACCCCCAGGTCGATCAGCGTCTGCTGGGTCACGACCGCCGGGAGGAAGCGGTTGAGCGTCTGTTCGGTGCAGCCGTGGGGGTAGTCGATCAGGTAGGGCAGGGCGTCGACCATGGCGCCGGCCAGCGTGGGCGAGTAGCGGACCTCCAGCCGGGTCTGCTCCGCCCGGCGTTTGGCGGGCACCTGGATCTCGAACGCGCCCCGCTGCGCGTCGGCGGCGATGACGCCGCTGTACGCGTCCTGCTTGAGCACGCCGTGCACGCGGACCGGGAACGACAGCTCCATGGCGTCGGATTCTTCGTCGGTCAACGCGAACGCGCGGACCTTGGCCTGACCCTCCTTCATGGCCGTCACTCGCCAGTCGACGCGTCGGTCGCCGCCCGCGGGGACGTCAACCTCCTGGGTGAGCTGCGAGGGGGACTCGAGCGCGCCGCCGTCCAGCTCCAGCCGGACCGTGACGCGTTTCTCCTGCTCCAGGTAGTTGTGCACGTTGGCCGAGAGGAAGACCTCGTCGGTTTCGACCAGGAACCGCGGCGTCTGCAGACGCACCAGCAGGTTCTTGCGGGTGACAACCTCGGCCGTGCCCTGGCCGACGCGCGCTCCGTGGCCCATGCCCCAGGCGCTGACCTTCCACGTGGTGAGGTTCTCCGGCATCTTCAGCGAAACCTCGCCGATCCCGTCCGAGTTGGTCTCGAGCGACCCCCGCCACAGGGCCGTGTCGGCGAACTCGCTGCGGACGGCGGGCTCGACCAGCGGCTGCTCGCCGTCGGCGGGCGCCGAGTCGGCGGCGAACTCCGACATCTCCATGTCCACGGCGTCCATCACCGCCCCGGCGGGCGCCATGGCGGGCATGGGCGCCCCGCGGGACATCATGCGCATGCCACCCATCCCGCTGTCCCTGCCGCGTCCTAGCACCGCGGTCTTGGTTTGAATCTGATCACCGAACACGCCCAGCCGCTGCATGCCCAGCTGGCCCGGCGGGACCAGGTTGTAGCCGGTGTGCGAGAGGCTGTCGGAACGGTTGGGGTGGTGGGTGTGCCGCCAGTCCCAGAAGTGCTTGCGGATGTCGCCCACGTTGGACCCGCCGGAAATGTACTCGACGCTCTTGTCGTAGATGGTCAAGGCGGTGTCACCCACGACCGGTTTGCCCTCTTCGTCGGTCAGGCGGAGCTGGACGGTGGCCTCCTGACCAGGCTTGTACGCCTTGGCGCCGGTCAGCAGCTCGAGCTTCAGCACCTTGCTGACCGGCGGGACCGCGATGTCACGCACGGCCTGCAGCACCCGTGCGCCGCCAACGGCGGTCGCCTCGACGATCAGGTTGGGCATGTCGGACTGTTTGACATCGATCTCGACAACGGTGCTCTTGCCGTCGAGCTGCACGAGCCGCGGTTCCGGGTAGACGCCGTTGGCCGGCCTCACGAACAGCAGCACCGCCGACCCGGTGCGGGCCGTGCTGACCTGCAGCCGGACCTTCTCGCCGGTGAGGTACTCGGCCTTGTCGGGGACGATCTCAAGGTCGTTGAAAGCGAACCCGGCGCCGTCAAAACCCTCGCCGGCGATCGTAAAGACGTGGCCCCCCTCGATCTCTTGCCCGGCATCTGTCTTGGAGGTGAACGACAATCGGTACTGGCCGGGCTCCGATGCTTTGATCTGCAGGCTGGCGAGCCCGTCGGCCTTGGTGGCGAGCTCCCAGCGGCGGACCTCGGTCTCTTCGGGCTCTTGCCCGTCGCCGCTGTAGGTGAGTTTCAGCAGCCGCAGCACCCCGGTCTTGGCGAGCGGCTCGCCGCCGGCGGACCGGACCGCGACCCGTGCCTCCAGCGGATCGCCTACGCGGTAGTGCCCGCGGTCGGTCCAGACGTACGCGCGGTACGGCTGGCGGGCGACCAGGACGTCGCCGGCGCCGACGATGGTGCGGCGCGACTCGTCGACCACCTGGGCCTCGATGTGGTAGTTGTGGTCGGAGTTGGGGTGCAGCGCCTTGGCGAGCGAGGTGTCAATCTCGACCTCGATCGAACCGTCGGCGCCGATGGGCGTCTCGCCCTCGGCGACCACCTCGGGCGGGTCCGGCTGCCGCCAGGGCCACCAGCCCGGTGTCGGGCAGCGGACGCCCCAATGGCGGAAGCCGGGGTGCCAGTCGTAATCGCACCCTAGCCAGCCGTAGCCCGGCCCGTAGAGCCAGTCCCAGGGGCGGGGCGGGAACCAGTCGGCGTCCCGCTTGGTGCGCGTGACCTTGTACTTGACGACCGCGTTCACGACCGGCGAGCCGAAGTAGTAGCGGGCCTCGATCTTGGCGGTGAACTTCTCGCCGAGCGCAACGCCGTCGTGGGGCGCCTCGACGGTGACCTCGTACTCGGGTTTCTTGTACTCCTCAACCCGGAACCCACCGGCGCCGTGCCCCAGCACATTTAGCTGGTAGGCGCCCAGCGTGGCGCCGTCGGGCAGCTCGTACTCGCCCTCGATCGCGCCGTAGGCGTTGGACGTCAGCGTGACCTCCTGCACCTTCTCGTTGCGGCCGTCGGTCAGCTCGACGCGGAACGACTTGTGGGCGAACTCCGAGGTGTTCTCCGCGGCGCCGTACTCGGCGCGCTGGACCCAGGCCTTGTAGTGCACCTTCTGCCCCGGGCGGTAGACCGGCCGGTCGGTGATGACAAACGCCTTGGTCTGGTTGTACTGCTGGCGGTGCAGCCGCGACCGGCCGAACCCGTCGAAGCCGAGGTAGGCGAAGCGGCCGTCGACGGTCGTGGCGATCGCCAGCCACTGGTAGTTGGGCTCGCGGGGCTTCTCGGCCACGTCGACGCGGACGAGGCCGCCGGCGTCGGTCTTCTCGGCGAACCGCTGGGTGTCGACCTGGTAGCGGTTGGGGCGGTCTTCGACGGCCCGCTGGCGGAAGCCGAACAACTCGATGGCGGCGCCGGCCACCGGCCGGCCGTTCTTGGCGTCGGCGACGAAGTACAGCTGCTTGCCGTCCAGCGGCTTGCGGACGATAGCCGTGTCCGCCAGCCACAGCACGGTGTGGCTGACTGCGCCGTCGGCCGGCTTGGCGGTCAGCCAGTACGCGCCCGACTTTTGCAGCGGCGTGGTGATGGTGATCTGCTGGTCGAAGTGGTCGGCCGGCGGGTCGAGGTCCAGGTCCCACTCGGCGGCGACCTCGCCCAGGTACTGCTCCTGGCCCTCCCTGAGCAGCCGGTGCCCGACATTGCTGATGTCGAGCTCCTCCCATTCAAGCTTTTCCGGGCGGGAGTCGAGGTACGCCTTCACGTCCATCAGCAGCTTGCGGATGTCGATCTGCTTGGCGGTCAGGTGGACCGAACCCGCGTTGCGGAAGCGGTACTCGACCGTCGCGCCCTGACCGGCGGGCTGCGGCTCGGTTGGCTGGAACTCGCCCCAGTCACCCACGATCTGCTCTCGTGATCTCTGGAACGACTCGCGCTGCCGTTCGGTGGCGTGCTCGAGCGCCGCGTCGAAGTACTCCACCGCTCGCGGGTACTGACGGCGGTTCTGGAACAACTGGGCCAACGAACTGGCGGCCTGAACCAGCGGGTGTTTGAGCTGCTGGGCCGACGGGTTCTGGAGCACCTCCTGGTAGAGCTTGATGTGGTTCTGGTCGGCGGGGAGCTTGAACCGCCGCACGCCGGTGGCCAGGCGGGCGATGGTCTCGTCCTCGGCGAGGGTGTGCAGCGTGAAGATGCTGGCCTCGTTGCCGCTGTCCTGGTTGAGCAGCGGGAAGTACTGGGCCATCGTCTGCACGCCGAACTGGCTCTCCAGGAACCGGGCGCGCATCAGCAACGCCTGCGACCGCTCGTAGTCGCCGTGGCCGGCGTATTGCTCGAGGGCCCACCGCCAGCGCTCGCCGTCGTTGCGGGCGGCGTCCCAGGAGTCGGGCAGGGCGTAGAAGACGGGCTCGCCGTCGGCGTCGACTGGCGCACCCTGGCCGCCCCCGCCGCGGCCCCAGCCGTCCTCGTAGTCGGGCAGCTCGTCGAGGTTGGTCAGCAGCTGGAGCTGCCAGGCCTGCTGCTGGAAGCGGCCGCCCATCAAAGCATCGATCAAGGCCCGCGCGACACCACCCGGGGAGCGCTCGCCGTCGAGCTGCGACGCGTCGCGCAGCAGCTGCAGCACCCGGACGCGGTCGCGCTCGTACGAATTGACCACCTTCGCCCGCCCACGCACGCCGCCGCGGCGGAACTCGCCGGCGACCATCGCGCCGTAGTGGGGCAGGTTTTCATACGACTGCGCTACCTTTAGCAGCACGCCGGGGTTCTTCGGGTAGGCCGCCGCCACCGCCTCGAGGAAGGCGTCGGTCTCCGCGACGCGGTTTAGCTGGGCCAGGCTGTTGACGCACTGACCGATCGCGGGGACCAGCTCGTCATCGGGCAGGTTCTTGCCGAGCAGGCCGGCGCTGAGGGTGTCGTACGCCAGCTTCCAGTTGCCCTGATCGGCGGCCCGCTGGCCGGGCAGTGGCGGTGGGTCTTGGGCGAAGGCCATCGAGAGCAACGCCGCCGCGGGGAGCAGCAGCAAGAACTTCTTCCGTTGAATCATGGCGCCTGTTCGTTCCGGTAGGCGGGGGAGGTCCGTCGCAGGACAGGATACGCCAGTTGGACGGATTGAGGTAGCTGTGAGTTCCCCGCGGCCGCCGCAGCGGCCTGCGGCCCTGGCCGGGCGGTTGTCGACGGGCGTCAACGACCGGTTGACATTTCGCCACACGCCCCCGCAGGCAGGCCGCCCGGGGCCTGCGTTTCCCGTTGTTTTCTAGCGTCCGGCCCACTGGCGCCGGGCTTGCAATCAGTCTGGGCGTTCCGCCACCGACACCGTGAGCCCTCCCGATGAACTCGACCACCCGCGGCATCCGCCAGCACAGCTCTGTCCTCCACGGCGTCCACCGACTGCTGGACGCGGTTGCGATCGCCGGCACGCTGTACGTGGCGCTGCAGGCCACGCCGACCGGCGGCGAGGCGGGGCACACGCTGGCCAACGAGTGGCTGATCATCTCGGCCGCCGCGGTGCTGGCGATGCACGTCGCGGCCGAGGTGACCGGCGTCTACCACAGCTGGCGGGGCGACCGGCTGCGCCGCGAGCTGGGGTGCATCGCCATGACCTGGGGCTACGCCATCGCCGGCCTGCTGGGCGTCGGCCTGGTGTCGCACTACAACGTCCGCTTCACCTACGAGACCAAGGTCGCCTGGCTGGTCGCCGCCCCGCTGTCCATGATGGCAATCCGGGTCGCTATCCGGGGCGTGCAGAAGGCGCTCCGCAAGCGCGGCCTCAACACCCGCACGGTCGCGATCTGCGGCGCCAATGAGCTGGGCCTGCAGCTCGCCGAGAACCTGAACGGCTGCCCGAGCCTCGGCCTGCGTGTCGGCGGGTTCTACGACGACCGGGGCGTGGGCGAGGACGCGGGCCGGGTGGCCGACGCGGGCGACCGCGCCGGTGACCTCGACCAGCTCGTCGCCGATTGCCGCAGCGGCCGTGTGGAGTCGGTCTACATCACCTTCCCCATGCGGGCCGAGCAGCGGATCCGCAACGTGCTGTCGAAGCTTTCTGACACGACCGCCAGCGTGTACATCGTGCCGGACTTTTTCGTGTTCGAGTTGATGCACGCCCGCTGGACCAACATCGATGGCCTGCCCGCGGTGAGTGTGCACGAGAACCCGCTGCACGGCGTCGACGGCCTGTTCAAGCGGTTCTGCGACCTGCTGTTTGGTTCGCTGCTCCTGGCCCTGTTGGCGGCGCCGATGGCGGTAATCGCGGCCGCGGTGAAGCTGACCAGCCGCGGCCCCGTGTTCTTCCGCCAGAAGCGGTACGGCCTGGACGGACGCGAGATCCTGGTCTGGAAGTTCCGCAGCATGCGGACCGAAGACAACGGCCCCGTGGTGCGGCAGGCGACCCGCGGCGACAGCCGCATCACCCCGCTGGGCGCCGTGCTGCGACGGACCTCGCTGGACGAGCTGCCGCAGCTGTTCAACGTGCTGCAGGGAACGATGAGCCTGGTCGGCCCCCGCCCACACGCCACCGCGCACAACGAGCAGTACCGCACGCTGATCGACGGTTACATGCTCCGCCACAAGGTGAAGCCGGGCATCACGGGGCTGGCCCAGGTCATGGGCTTCCGCGGCGAGACCGAGACCCTCGACAAGATGCAGGGCCGCGTCCGCTACGACCACCAGTACATCCGTGACTGGTCGCTGTGGATGGACCTCAAGATCCTGGTCCGCACGGCGTTGGTGGTGCTGAAGCAGGAGAACGCGTACTAGCACGCGGCTGGCGGCGTCACATCCCCGCCAAATGGCCCCTGACTTCGGTCTATCCCGAACGCGGTTGCTATCGGCCTGTTCCGTAGGCCAGGGGCCATTTGGCGGGGTTGCGAGACGCTTGTGTGTCCTGCGGTGGCGGTGTTTCGAAGGGTTGTGTCTTGGTGTTCGCCGGGGATGCGGCGGGCTTGGAAACTTTTCGTAGCCGTCCGCCGGGTTGCCTGCGGTCGGCTATCGGACGCCGCGCACGGCGGCGAGGTTCACCAAGTTCCCTCGAGGCCCGGCGGCCTACTGGAAAGCTAGTTCCCAAGCGCCCGCGGGCCAGTCTGTTCATCGATTCTTCACCGGGCCCGGGTGAGTCGAATCCCCGCAGTTGTGGACGACGCCGGCCCCGCGCCCTACTATCCGCCGATTATGTTCGCTAAGTTTACTTTTCGTATCACCCCTGGGGGGGATCCATCCTACGGGTTCCCCTGCTAGCGAATCCTGGGAGTGCGCGGATGTCGGATCAGGAGTCATCGCCGAGTGATCAGGAGATGATCCTGATCGAGGACGCGGTGGCGATCGCCAAGCTGCTCGGCGAGGTCGCCGGGAACGAAGGCGACGTCAACGCGCGCAAGCGGCTGCTGATGCGGCGGCTCAAGGAACTGACCGGGGCCGACGGGTGGTTGTGGACGGTCTCGTACTGCGACCACTCGGCCGACACGCCGATGAGCGTCGGCGCGATCCACGAGGACCTGACCGACGGGCAATTTGCTGGCTGGCTCGAGGCGAGCCAGATCGGGCAGCAGCCCCCTCCGGAGAACGCGCCGCTTTGCCACGTTCTTGCTGAGGGGCAGCACTTCACGCGCACACGCGACCAGCTGGTGCCAGACGAAGACTGGTACAACCACCCCACGATCAAGAAGTACCGCCTGGACCGGGGCATCGACGACTTCTTGTACAGCATCTTCCCACTCGGCTCGGTCGACACGTACAGCGCGATCGGGCTGTACCGCCACGTCGGCCGCGAGCGGTTCTCGGCCCGACACCGCCGGATCGCGCATATCATCCTCGCCAACGTGGATTGGTTGCACTTTGCCGGCGCGCCCGTATTGAACCCACGTGTGGTGCGCGAGCTGACGCCGACGCAGCGGGTGGTGCTGGTGCACCTGCTCGACGGCCGGCGACGGCCCGAGATCGCCGAGTCGATGGCGATCACCGAGAACACCGTCCGCGACCACGTCCGCAGCGTGCTGCGGTTCTACGACGCCAAGGACCAGCTCGACCTGGTCTGCAAGTTCCGCGCGGGCAACGGGCGGGATCTGGCGGCCGTGTAGCCGCTCACGGGGCAGGCGTACCGTCATCGAGCGGGTCCGCGCCGACGTGGCGGGACTCGAACCACAGGTAGCACGCGCCCGACAGGCCCGCTGAGCCGTACACCATGGCCATCACCATGATCTGGTAGCGGGCCGCGATCAGCGGGTCCACGCCGGCCAGCACCTGGCCCGTCATCATGCCCGGGATCGACACCAGACCGACCGCCAAGAGCGCGTTGGTAGCGGGGATCATGCAGGCCCGCATGGCCGCTGCACGGGCCTCGCAAGCGCGGACTCCGCGGCCCGTTTCGGCTTCAAACCGCTCAGCGGCCAGGCTCACAGTGTTCATCGCGTTGGCCAACGCCATCCCTGCCAGGGGGACGACGTACCGCGGCTCGAACCAGGTCTCGAGCGACAGCACCACCTGGGTGCAGACGCCCAGCGTGACCCCGCCGCCAATCAGGATGGAGAGCACCGCCCGGCCGCGGCGTCGCCAGGTGGGACGGTCCACCGTGCGGAGCGCGATCCAACCGGCCGACAGCAGCATCACCGTCAGCACCAGCCCCACCACCGCGGGCTGATCGGTCTGGAAAACCAAAGTCAGCACGTACCCTATCACGAGCAGCTGCGCGAGCATCCGGCCGAGGGCGTAGACGCCGGACCACGGGGCGAGCGACCACCGCCACAGGATTGCGAGCACCGCCGCGACCGGGATGAGCGTCACCGCCAGGTTGCGTAGCGGGATGATGGGGAGTTCGGCGAGCATGGGAGTATTGTGCCACGCGTCGCCGGCGCCGTCAGGGCGGCAGGCCGGGTCACACCACTCGCGGGGCGACCCGGCCTGCGCCCAGGGTGTGCTGGTCCGCCTCGTCGGACTTGATGTCGCGTTGCTCGGCGTCCTGCTTGCCCTCTTCCAGAATCTCCTCGGCCTCCTGCCGGTCCCCCTCGCCTGCGCCGGGGTCTTCCGCGGCGGCCGCCGGCGGGACGACGTCGGCGATGACGCCGAAGTGGTCGGAGCCGGGCAGCTCGATCCGGCTGAGCTCGCGGAGCTGGAACCCGGGCGAAACAAACACGTGGTCGATCGGGAACCGCAGCAGCGGGTAGTGGGACGGGTAGGTGTTGTACAGGCCGCGTCCCACCCGCGGGTCGTGCAGCCCGCTGAGCCGCTTGAAGAGCCGCGTGGTGTGCGACCACGCGACGTCGTTGAAGTCGCCGGTCACGATGCAGGGAGTGTCGCCGCTCTTGGCCACCTCGTCGGCGACCACCACCAGCTCCGCGTCGCGGACGCGGCTGTCGCGCCGCTCCTCGCCGGTGCTGTCCCGCAGGCCGGGCGGCGTGGGGTGGACGCAGATCAGGCGTACGCTGCGGCCGCCTGGCAGGGCCAGCCCGGTGTGGATCGAAGGGCGCCGTTCGCTTATCAGATAGCGCACCTCGGGGTCCTCCAGCGGCAGCCGCGACCACAGCGTCAGGCCCAGCCCCTCGCCCTCGACCGTGCCGCTGTGGTGGGGCAGCGACTGCTGGAGGGGCGCGAGCGCTTCGGCCCAGGCGTCGTCGAACTCGATGAGCAGGAGCACGTCTGGCTGCGTGCTCCGCAGCTTCTCGAGCATCGCCTGCTTCTGGTCGTTCGTGTACTCGAGGTTCGCGATCACCAGCCGCAACGAGTCCTGACCGGCGTTCTCGGGCGCGTGGGCGACCTCCTGTGAAGTCAGGCCGGTGTACCGGACCACATGGGAAAGCTGCCAACCAAAGGCCAGCAGGCAAACGGCCGCCAGCAGACCACGCTCGCCGAACCAAGGCGCCTGCCCGCCCGCTACCGCGAGCAGCAGCACCGGCAGCAGCGAGACCGCCGCGAGTTGCAGGCGGGGGAAGTCGCAAACCCGCACCCACCAGGCCCCCACAGGCAGCAGTGGGAGTAGGGTCGCCACTACTACAAACGCGGAGACAAGTCGTGCGATCCAGAACCAGGGCATGCCAGCTGCGGGAGATAGGAAAGGGGCAGACTCCGCGAACGCCTCCCATCTTGTCCGCTGGCGTCGCCGCGGGCAAGCGTGGCCGCCGTCGGTCTACTCCGCCGCCGTGGAGACCGAGTACGGCCGGTCTTGTGGCCTGACGCCCCGATCGCGGTTGGGCTCCGGGCCCATCTGGAGTTTCAGCACCCCGCCGCTAGTGACCTCTTCATGAGTCAGGTAGTTCCGCTCGAACGGCCGGCCGTTCAGGGTGGCCCGCTGGATGTAGACGTTCTCTGGCGAATTGCCATCCGCCTCGACCACGAACTTGCCGCCGTCCTCCAGCGTGATGGTCGCCTTCGCGAAGGCCGGGCTGCCGATCACGTACTGGTCGACACCCGGGCAGACCGAGTAGAAGCCCAGGGCGCTCAGCACGAACCAGGACGATGTCTGCCCCTGATCCTCGTCGCCGGGGTAGCCGTCCTCGGTGGCGTTGTACAGCTTCCGCATCACTTCACGCGTCCACCGCTGCGCCTTCCAGGGCTCAGACGTGTACGCGTACAGGTAGGGCATGTGCTGGATCGGCTGGTTTCCGTGCGCATACTGCCCCATCTGGCCGAGCACCATCTCGCGCATCTCGTGGATGGGGGCGCCGTACGTGCCGGGCTTGAACTCCGCCGGCGCGTCGAACACCGCGTCGAGCTTGGCGATGAACGCCTGGTCGCCGCCGAGCAGCTCGGCCAGTCCGGCCGGGTCGTGGAACACGGACCACACCCAGTGCCAGGCCGAGCCCTCGGTATAGGGGCCGCCCCACTCGATCGGGTCGAAACGGTCGTTCCACTTTCCGTCGGCGTCGCGGCCCCGCATGAAGCCGGTCTCGGCGTCGAACACATGCTGGTAGCTCCGCATCCGAGCCGCGAACTTCTGGGCGTAGTCGTCGTGCCCGGTCAAGGTCGCCAAGTGGTAGCCGCACCAATCGTCGTAGGCATATTCAAGGGTTTTGGCGGTCCCCTCGCGGAACTCGGGATACGGCAGGTATCCCAACCGGTCGATAACGTCTGCCCCACGGCGGCCATTGGCGGGGCCCCACGGGCCTTTCTCACTCGACTCGTGATCGTACGCCTCGAGCGCCACGGCGGGGTCGAACGTGTGGATTCCCTTGGCCCACGCGTCGGTCAGCAGCGAGATGGCGTGGTTGCCGATCATGCTGCCCGCCTCGCCCGGGAACGACCAGCTCGGCAGCCAGCCGCACTGCCGGTACGCGGCCATCAGACCCTGCATGTAGCGGCCGTGCATCTCGGGGTAGAGCAGGGCGTTGAGCGGCATCTGGGCGCGGAACGTGTCCCACAGGCCGGTGTCCGTGTACAGATAACCCTGGTGGAGCTCGCCGTCGTACGGGCTGCGGTAGAAGGGGTCGCCGTTCTCGTCACGCTCGTAGAACTTCCGCGGGAACAGGCTGGCGCGGAAGTAGCACGAGTAGAACGTGTCGGTACGCTCCTCCGAACCGCCCTCGACCATGATCGTGCCAAGGTGCCGGTTCCAGACCTCCTCCGCGGCCTGCTTGACCTCCTCAAGCTGGTTGTAGTCGCCGAGCTCGCGGTTCAGGTTGAGCTCCGCCTGTTCCGCCGAGACATAAGACGACGCCGCCTTGGCCTGCACGACCGCGCCAGGAGGGAAGGTGACGTAGGCGCCGGCGCCGCGACCGCGGGCCTGGTCCTGGCCGGGTTCGACCTCGCCCGACCGCGCCCGCCAGCAGCCGAACGCCTGGTACGGGGTGTCGAACTGCACGACGAAGTGGTTCACGAAGCCCCGCGGCTGGTTGCGGCCGTTGCGGACCCAGCCGACGATGCGGTTGTTATCGGGGTCCAGACGCACCTCGCTCCGGCCGGTGTAGCCGTCCAGCACGAGGTGCGCGTCGCGTTCGGCCGGGAACCGGAACCGCAGCATCGCGCCGCGGGTCGTGGGCGAGATCTCTGTCTGCACGCCGTTGGCCAGCTTCACGCCGTAGTAGTGGGGCTTGCCGACTTCATCGTCGTGGCTGAAGCGGGCGGCGCGGGCGTGCTGGTCGACCTTCAGGTCGCCGACGACGGGCATCAGCGAGAACACCGCGTAGTCGTTGCTCCACGAGCTGCACTGGTGGGCCTGCTGGAACCCCCGGATTGTGTCCTTGTGGTACTGGTACTTCCAGCCATCGCCGTTGTGACCTGTCTGCGGCGTCCAGGTGTGCATGCCAAACGGCAGCGCGCAGGTTGGGTAGGTGTTGCCGCGGGTGAGCTCGAACCGCGAGTTGGTCCCCTGCAGCGTGTTGACGTGCCGAACCAGGTCGGGCAATTCGTCGGCATTCGCGGCGCCCCGGACGCCGAGGGCGAGGAGTGTTAGCAATGCGAGCGACGAGGCGCGGAGGGGCATAACGGCAGGTGTGGGGCGGGGAGCGTGGGGAGGGGAGATGCTTCCAGGCTAAAAACGTGACGCCCCCGCCGCAAGCGGCGGGGGCGTCGGTCACTAACTTCCGTTCTCGGATCCTGGCAGCCGATTGGGAAGCAAGCAAGCTTGGTAAGTTGTTGCGCCGCGCGGTGGTCTGCGGCTAAGCGGGCAGGGACACCTCCACGGCGGTTACCGACGCGGCCGGGAACTTCCACGGCTGCCCTGGTTGCAGCTCGCGTTTTTTGATCTGCATCACCCGGTCGCTGTTGAGGTGCGACACCTCGACCATCGGGTCGTCGGCGATCTGGTGCGCGGCCGCGGTGCCAGTCGGTAGGTCGCCCAGATCAAGCACCGCCTCGACCGGCTGGTTCTGATTCGTGTTCACGACGTGCAGGTACAGCTTGTCGTCGCCGCGGCTCGCCACCACGTCGAGCCCCGGCGGGGTGTGTTTCACGTCCGTTGTGTGGGCGCCGATGTGGTGGCGGTAGAGCTGCATCACGCGGGCGACCGGCATCAGGTAGGCTGCGCCGGAGCCGGCGGGGGTCGGCAGCATGACGGCGTTCACCTGCCAGCGGTTGCCGCAGAAGTCGGCGGCGGTGGCGATCTTCAGCACGTCGGCGTGCCGCTGGTGGTTGTTCAGGATCCGACCGTACGACACGCCGGCGGCCCAGGTCGACAGCACGTCGCAGCGGTTGCGTCCGGGGATTGCGAAGTGGCACTCGGTCATCGCCAGCGGCAGGTCGACGCCGGTCAGGCTGTCGCGCACCTCGCGGATCTTGCGGTCGTTCTTCTCCCACGCGTCCATCAGCACCTGCCAGGTCGCCGACGGGTCGCGGCGGTACCGCTCGCCGCGCAGCACCGGCTCGCGGCGGTTGTCCGGGTCGAACATCTGGTGGAACGCCAGCATGTCGATCTGCTCGCCGGCCACCGCCGCCATCCGGGGCGCCCAGCCGCTGTCGCCCCAACCGATGATGGAGATCGACGGGTCCCGCTCGCGCATCGCCCGGGCGAACTCGACCGTTTTGCGGGCGGTGGTCTCGAGGTCGAAACCGTTGCGGTCGTAGGAGGTCTCGTTGCCGATCTGCCAGTGCTTGATGGTCAGCGGCTGCTGGTGGCCGTGGCGCTTCCGCTCGCCGTTGTCCGGGTCGTTGCAGTACGAGACCCAGTCGGCAGCCTCCTGGGCGTCGCCCGAGCGGGGCCTGCCCTGGGCGTGCATGAAGCGCTCACGTCCATCGGACTCGAAGTTGACGCACATCAGCGGGTCGGCGCCAACGCGGCGGCAGAAGTCGACAAACTCGGCCGTGCCGACCTGATTCGACTCGATGCCGCCCCACTGCAGGTTGAGCATCGGCGGCCGCTGGTCGCGGGGGCCGACCCCTTCCCGCCAGCGGTAGAAGTCGGTGTAGATGCCGCCCCACCGCATCATGGTCGGCGCCAGGCGGCGGGTGGCGTCCACCAGGTCGCCCCGCCAGTCGTTCCGGGTGTGGTCCCACGAGGCCTCGACCGAGCTGTCCGTGACGCCCAGCGGCTCCATGAACTGCATGTACAAGTATGGCGAGATCTCGTGCACCGGCGTTGGATCGACGACGATCTTCTCGACCGAACCGCCGCCGCCGGTCGCGGCCCGCGACAGGGCTGCGGGCGCTACGGCCGTGGCCGCGAGCGACTGCAGCACCCTGCGGCGGGCGATCGGGTTGTCGGACGGCTTGGTCATGCGGTGGTTGAGTGCTTCGGGACGTCGCTGTTTCACTGCTGGGCGGCGACGCGGGGCGTCTGCTCTTCGACCGTGGCGAGGCCGACGTCGATGTACTGGCCGCCGGTGCGGTTGCGGCACGAGACCGCAAACACGTTGCCCTCGGGCTTCAGCGTGGCGAGCGCCTCGGGGCGGATGAACGCCAACTCGTAGTCGGTCGAGTAGCCGCCCAGCGAGGCGGCCAGCACGCCGTTGATGTAGACCTCCGCGTCCTCGTCGTAGTGCACGTGCAGGCGGACGTCCGCCGGTGCGTCGGCAGGCATGTCGAACTCGCGACGCAGCCAGATCCGCCGGCCGGTCCACTCGGCGCCGATCCGGGCGTTGGGCGTTCCGTGGGCGCCGAAGCCTGCCTTTGCGACCCGCCAGCCGGAGTCGTCAAAGCCTGGCGCCCGCCAGCCGTCCCCCGGGCGGGACGTGGTGTACCGCCAAATGGGCGCAGTCGCCTTGCGGTCGGCGGCCGAAGCGACTACCTCGGTCACCTTGGGCGGGATCGGCATCGGCGCGTAGTCGCCGGCATTGGTCACGTCCCGCGAGGCCCACTTGTCCCACGCGTCGGCGTTGTAGAGCATCCGCATGAACACGCCGCCTACCACCGGCCGGGCGGTGAAGCCAACTTTGCGGGCGGTGTCGGTCTTGTACCAGTCGGTCATCGGCTGGCGGTTCGGGGTCTTGTCCAGGAACTTCACCACGGGCCGGGCGAGCGTCTGGAAGTCATCCTTGCTGTCGGTCAGGCTGGCGGTCCACAGGATCCAGTCGAGCTTGGTGTAGCTGTCGCGGTTGTCCAGCGGCAGGCCGAACTCGTTCTGCACCTTCTTGTAGTAGGCCATCTCCTTCTCCAGCACCTCGTCCGGGAACAGGTTCAGGCCGAGCACCTTGTCCCACACCAGGTTGTACTTCTGGCTCCAGGTGCCGGGGCGGTCGAAGGTCAGGCGGAAGTGGTCGCCGTCGTCGGCGTTCTTGATCCACTGGGCGGCGTACTCCTGGGCGACACGGCGGTACTCGTTGGCGGCGGTCTCATCGCCGCGCATCTCGCACAGCTTGGCGTAGGACCCGAGGCCGCAGATCGCCTTGGCCGACAGGTTCACGTTGTGCGCCAGGTGCCCGGCGAAATCGTCGGTGCAGAGCTGGTGGTCGGGGTCAAAGCCCTCCTCGCGGAGGTAGTTGGCCCACTGCGTGAGCTGCGGCCAGTAGCGGTCGGCGAACGCGTGGTCGCCTTCCAGCTGCGCTACAGCGGCCATCAGGATCAGCATGTTGCCGCTCTCCTCGACCGGCATCTGGTTCTCCTCGCTGGTCTCCCCGCCGCCGTAGACCTGGCCGTTTGCCTTGGGGTAGGTGCCCAGGTCGTGCGGGGCGAAGGGGAACGTCCAGCGGTCGCTCGCCGCGTACTCCATGAACGGCGCGATAAACGACTTTGCAAGCGAGGGGCCGAACAGCAGGAACTGCGGCGACATCGGGTAGAACACGTCGGAGGTGCCGATGCAGCCGTTGGAGTGGTTCTCCTTGCAGAACTGGATCGGCTGCCCGTTGTCGTCGGCGACAAACTTGCCGGCCGCGAAGCACTGGCGGTACGCCAGCGCGCCGAGGTAGGCGAAGTCGTCGCCGCCGGCCGCGACGAGGTCCGCGGTCAGCTCGGCGTCGAACGCGTCGCAGCGGTCGAGGATCTGCTGGTAGTCGCGGATCGCCTCGGACAGCAGGCCGCCGGCGTCGAGGCCGTTGCGGCGCCAGTAGGGCCGCAGGTTCTTGTGCATAAACTGGATCGAGTAGAGGTCGTCGTACGCGGCGATCAGCCACCGCGACTTCGGCTCGGCCCCGACCTCGCCCAGGTCAAAAGAAACCCGGGCAGCTAGCGACTGGGCGGGCGCCTTGTTGCTATCCCCACCGTCACGCTCGCGGAGCAAAGCCGCCCGCTTACCGACATCCACTTGTGCGCGGTCGGCGGGGGCCGCCAGGTAGAGCGTGCCCCAGTCGATGCGGAGGTCGTCGCCACGGCGGCGGAGGATGTTCTGAGCAACCGAGGCCAGCTCGGCGACCGCGAGGTCGCCAACCGCGGAGGTCGCCACGGTGGCGGCCTCATCGGCGTTGTTGACGGTCAACTCTGCCGAGGCGGTGAACTGCACTCGCACGTCGTGCTGCTTGCCATCGGTCGAGCGGGCCGTATAGGTGACGTACGTGATTGGCCGCGAGAGCAGGTCAATGTCTTCGGGCAGCGACGGCGTGGTGAACTTTAGTTCCAGCTTGACCCCGGCGCCAGCGAACTCGTAGCGGGTCTGCGTCGCCGAAACCTCGAGCGACCGCTGCTCGAGCGCCGGCATGCCGTCGGGGTCAGCGCCCATCACGCGGTACCCCTTGCCGTCGATGGTCACCACGCTCGCCAAGCGGTGCGGCTTGCCGGTCCAGTGCTCCGTGTTGGCGCCGGCGAGTTCCGGACCGGGCGACCAGACGCTGAAGTAGGGGTCGACGGCGATCAGCGGGGTTGCTGGTGGCGCGGCGTCGTGGGGGACCGCCTCGGCGGGGCCAACGATAGCGGCGAGCACGAGGAGGGCGAAGGAGCAGCAGGAGTAGGCGTTCTGTCGCATTATTGAGTGTTCGTGTGGTGGCTGGTCGCTGGCGGGAATGCTGGAGGTGGGTGTTCTGCTAGGTGCAGACGGGCGCGTATCGATCGCCCTTCACGCCCCCGAGGGGGATGTCGGCTGACGCTAGTTGGGTCGGAAACGGACGCTACAGATCAAAGTCCAACTGGTTGGAACCCGATCTGATCGTCACCTTCGTGCCTTGCTTCGGATGGTCCGGCGGGATCGGTTTCACAGGCGGCTGCTTCTGCCCCGCCATCTGTTCCAACTCCTCGCGGCTCGAGACCTCGGGCGGCTTCGGCTGCGCGGTGAACCGGACGGTCGCTTCACCCGTGGCCCCCTTGGTCACGGAGTACTCGCCCGACTCGATGGGCGCCGAGAAGCCGTTCCCGTTGGCGAGTGTGAAGTCGATGATCCCGTACTCGACCGGCTGTCCTTCGAAGGTGACCGAGCCGTGAACGGTTGCCGTGTCGGCGCCCCCTCCGCAGCCGGCTACGACGAGCAACGCAGCGGGCAGGGTGAGCAGGAGCGAGCGACAGTTGGTGATGCGGTTCATGCTAGAATTCGTCGGCGCGGCCCCTCTTGGGCCGCGGTGCATTAGGTTGGTGGCTAGAACTCGATGCTGGCGGTCTCGGGACCGCCAACGAGGTTGCCGGCGCGGGTGCCGATGGCGCGCCACACACCCAAGTCGATGCCGTCGGTGAAGAAGTGCACCGAGCCGTCGCCCATAGCGCCGATTACGCCACCCGCGTGGTGGCTGCGCGCCGCGGCGACCGTCTCCGACGCGGCCGTGTTCTGGGCGCCCGGGTGGTTCTTACCCACGCACAGGTGCTGGAAGGGGTAGTCGCTCTGCAGCGAGGGGCAGGGGCTCCAGACAACATCCGCCTCGCCCGAGTTGGGGCCGAACGTGGTGTTGAACAGGGCGCCGCCGATGTTCCCGTAGATGCTCTCGCCGAACACGCCCCCCCAGCCGAGGTTTTCAACCGGCACGACGCCCTCTGAGATGAGCAGAGTCTTGGACAGACCGTCGGTGAACTTCGACACTTTAACCTTGGCAGGCGCCCCGCCCGAGAAGGCCGCGTCGATGCCGGGGTAGCCCTGGTTTTCCTTGATGGCCATGGCGCCAGGCCCGAAGCCCACATCGCCCGACATCACTTCGCGTCGGAACCTAGCGGTCAGCGGGTTGTCACCGTACAGATTGCCCGAACCGATACAGGCCCGGTAGTTGCCCCGCATAAAACCCCAGGTCGTCGACTCGAGCTCGTTGCCGACAGGAGTCTGGTCGGACGGGCAGTACCAGCCGGCCACCACCGATTCACGGGCCTGCCGCTTCATGTCGTCGGCGTGCCCCGCCGGCCGGTACGCGTTCGCTCCGGCGGTGTCGAAGAGGTCGTGGTACAAGTCCTGCACGGCCTGCTCTTCATGGAACGGCAGCGTGTACTGGCTCCAGGTGTAGGCGTCCCAGCGGTCGCACTTCCGGCCGTAGGGCAGGTGCTTGTTGGTCGACTCGTAGTTAATACAGGCGAGGGCCAACTGCTTCTGGTTGTTCACGCAGCCGGTGCGGCGGGCGGCCTCGCGGGCGGACTGCACCGCCGGCAGGAGCAACGCGATTAGGATGCCGATGATCGCGATCACCACCAGCAGCTCGACCAGGGTGAACCCGACGCGGGGCGCCCGACAAAGCGGGGCCCGCCCGATACGCCCCGCGGTCGGAGCGTACTGCCCACTTCGGGCGGACCCACGGAAATCGCTGTTAACACAAGTCATGACAAGAAACCAGGTAAAGGGTTTTAGGTGGCTTGGCGATCCTTACCGCCGACGGCGGGCGAACGCCGCCAGGCCTGCGGTGGCCACAAGTCCCAGAGCGAACGGCTCCGGTGCAGACGACGCGCCCGCACTCGAGACATACGAAACGCCGCCGATAAACAGTCCTGAGCCGGGCTGGCCGTAGTTGAAGGTCAGGTCGTTGGCGCCGGCAGTGTTGAACGCCGTTCCGAGCGACAGCGAACCCCCGGGGGCGATCACGGTGCCGCTTCCTTCGAGCAGCAGCTCGCTGAGCAGCTCGGCGTCCGAGCCGCCGGCCTCGGTCCACGCGCCGCCCCCCCCGCCACCGGTCTGGCCGTAGTTGTCACGCCAGACGTCGTAGTCCTCGGGGCCAAACTCCCCTCCCAGGCCGTCTCGCCAGACGGTGTAGTCCGCCGCGTCAACCGATCCATCCTCGTTGAAGTCGCCTTGCAGCGACCCGCCGACGCCCTGGTCCTCGAGGCTGTTCCAGCTCCCGGGCGCCAGAGCGCCGCTGTCGCTGCCGATCTCGTAGTAGTCCATGCTGATAGCGTTAGCGGTGTTGTTGCGGATGGTCACCGCGCCGCTGGAGGTGTTCACCTCGAGCGTCAGGCTGGAGGAGGCGCCGAAGTGGAGCAGGTCGGAAACGCCGACCGCGTGGTCCGAGATGCGGACCTCGTCGATGAAGCCGTAGGCGCGGTCGACGTGCCCACCCGCGTACAGGCCGCGGCCCACCGACCAGTCGCCGGTGTTCCAGTCGCCGCCGTCGCCGGCGCCCGGGGTCAACGCCGTGTTGGTGCTGCCGCTGGCGGTCAGGTCGGTCTGGGCGACCAACTGGTAGCCGGTGCCCGCCGATGCGTTGGCCAAGTAAAGCGACAGTGTGGAGCCGTCGCTCACGCCTGCGGCGTGGTACCACACGGCGTCCGCGTCGGTCTCGGTGCCCGGGTCCCAGGTGTCAAGCGTCCCGCCCGGCGCCTCGGCCGCGTGGAAGAACCCGTCCTGGTCGGCAAACTTGATCGCGAAGCCGTTTCCAGGCACCGCCTGGAAGTAGACTGCGGCCAGGTCGGCGTTGTCGTTCACGACGCCGGTGGAGTCCCGGCCAACAACCGTGCGGAAGCCGCCGTTTTCAAGTTTGAACGAGGCCTCGATGGTGAACGCCGACGGGGCGATTGTCTGGATGGCAGTCGGGCCGGTGAACATGGCGGGGCCGCCGCCGGTGTTCTGTACACTGAAGTTATTGGCGGCGCCGGTCGCCTCGATGGTCGACACGGGCACCTGCGAGCGGTAGACGTAGCCCGCACCGCCGCCGGTCTCCCACACGGACAGGTCGTTGCCGTTGCCCGAGACGTCCTCGATGTCGGCCGAGTAAACGCCGGCGCCCGGGTCGTTGTGGATGATGTCGGTGTCGACGGGGCCGTCCTCGAAGCGCCAGTAGGCGACCGTGTCTGCCGTTGCGGCCATCGGACCTGCAGCCAGGGCCACGCAAGCGGCGACTGCTGATAGCGCCAGCCCGCGGTTAAGGATGGGACGAGTCTTCATGGGTATCTCCACGTTGCTGTTAGTTTCGGTGTGGTTTCGCTATGGATTAGTGAACTTCTCGGACATCGCTACCGGCGGCGGACCGCGGTGAGGCCCAGGCCGCTCAACGCCAGCAGCACAACGGCCGTCGGCTCCGGCGCGGCGCCAAGGGCGGCGAACGCCGCGGCGCCGTTGGCGGCGATGAAGTCGTCCTTGAACAGGCGGAAGTCGATGTAGTTGTTGGCGCCGTCGCCGTTCAGGTCGCCCGCGATGGCCAGCTCGTATGCGGAAAGCCCTGAGAGGTCCGTGTGCGTGTTGGCGGCGAACAGGTCGAAGTCGTCGGCGTCGATGTCACCGTCGGTGTCGAGGTCGCTGCGGGAGAATCCGCCGTCGACATTGACGAACTGGACCTCGCCGGTCTGCTCGGTCCCGCCCTGCAGGGTGTACTTGAACCCGATGTCCTCAATCGACGACTGGTTCCAGGCGGCGCCGAGCGTCTGGCTCGTGCTGGCGCCGATGCTCTGCGAGGAGGCCGAGGCCCCGACGATCAGCTCTTCGGTGTCCGGATTGAGGGTGATGTTGCCAAATCCGTTGCTGGCGGTCGGATCGAGCGAGCCGGCGGCCGAGTCAATCCGGAAACCGGTGAGCTGCAGCTGCTCGCCCGTCTGGTTGGCGATCATCATCTCGCCGGTGAGCCGGTCGATAACCAGCGTTGGAACGGCGAGCTCGCCCGGGACCGGGCCGGCGTTGAAATTGGCCGTGACTTCCCCGGCCGACAACGCGTGGTCGTAGACGTTGAACTCGTTGTAGCTGCCGTCGAACAGCGGGTCCGCCCACTGGGCGCGGCCGAGCCAGCTGTTCACCTCATTCATGTTGGTGATGTCGATCGGCGCCGCGGTGCCGGCGCCCACCACGGGGCCGCTATTGACCAGCGCGCCGTTGAGGTACAGGTTCAGCGTGCCGTTCGCGTTGACCGTGGTGTCGGTCTGATCGATGGTCACCACAACGTGGTGTTCCTGCCCGGTTGTGAGCGGGCCGGTCGACTGCACGAACGACTCCATCCCGTCCTGCTGGTGGGTCGAGGCGGCGAACGGGTTGTCGGCTAGCCCCGTCTGCGGGACGACAATGATATAGTCCGAGCCGCCGCCACCGGTGGAGGAGTTCTCGCCAACGTTGGAGGTCCCGAAGTCGCCCAGACGGGCCCAGTTGCGGTTTTCTTGAATCGTGGCCCAGAACTCCAGCGACACCTGGCCGGCGGTCCCAAAGAACGCGGCGTCGGTGACCGTGAAGTTGGGAAGGTCTACGTAAGCGCCGGTCGCGGTCGACAGCGTAAAGTCTTGGTTGCTGTTCGCGCCGTTGTTGTTGGTGAGTCGCAGCTGGCCGCCCGAGTAGAACGCGATGCCGGCCGGGTCGATCAGCGTGCCGTCGGCGTCGCCGGTCGAGTCGTTTGCGGTCCCGTCGTTGAATGTGTAGCTGTGCACCTTGACGGCCTGCGATACGGAAGCGGCCGCTACGGTCGCTGCAAAAGCGAGCAGGGTCGCGGTGCGGCGTGCGGGCATGGTGACGAGCATTTCGGGAGTCCTCCTGGTGGCGATAAGTATTCGAGATTGAATCTTGTTGGTGACGAGCAGCTGCGTGGTCGTTGCACGCGGTGATAAGTGTGCTGGCGGTTCTTGTAGAGCGAGGTTTACTGGGGTTTGCTCTCAGGCAACGGTTGCCGACGGGCCGACGCGGTGGCGCCAGCCAGGTCGGACTTGGTTTGCACGGTCATGAAGCCAAGGTCGATGTACTGCCCACCGGTCCGCTGCCGGCAATGAACGGCGAGCACGCCGCGCCCCGCACGCAGGGCCTCGCGGCCCTCGCTTGGGATCGCGATCAGCTGGTAGTCGGTCGTGTAGCCGGACAGCGTGGCGAGCTTGACGCCGTTGAAGTAGATCTCGGCGTCCTCGTCGTGGTGGACGAAGAAGTACAGGCTTCCCTCGAGGTCGGCGTCGGTAAGCTCGATCTCTCGGCGTAGCCAGATGTCGGTCCCCGTCCACTCGGTCCGCACGATAGCGCCGGGGGTATTGGGCGCGCCGAATCCGGCCCGGCCTAGCTTCCACGCCGAGTCGTCAAAACCTGGCTTGAACCAGTCGTCCGAGGCGGGAGCCTCCGTGGTGTAGCGCCACTGCTCTCCGTGGCCATTGGGGTCTTTGGAGGTGGCGACCGCGGTCATCACGGTGGGGGCGGGGCCGTAAAGTCGTTTGTTCCACTCCGCCGCCCGGTCCGGGTCGATCTTCTCGACCTCGCGGTCGTAGGTCAGCAGGCCATTGATCTCGCCCTCGACGTCGGTCGTCTGGGTGTAGATGGCCGCCGCCAAGCCCTTAGATTTCAGCACCCACAGGTTGTCGATCAGCTGGCGGTAGTGGGAGTGCAGCTGCTCCCTCGACTCGTAGAAGTTGTAGCCCCAGTTGCCGGACTCCTGCCAAAGGTGCCCCTCAACCGCCAGCCCGAGACCGCCGAACTCGCCGAGGACCGACGCACGTGACTCCTCCGGCGCGAACATCGCGGGGCCTGGGTAGTTGTGCATGTCGTGCATGTCGCCCACGCCGCGGTCGGACCAGCCGCTGGGGCCGTCGACCAGCCGGGTCGGGTCGTGCTGCTTCACCCAGGCAAGGATCTCCTCGGTCTTGAACTGGCCCCAGCCCTCGTTGAACGGGACCCAGGCGATGATCGACGGGAAGTTGTGCAGCTGATCCATCATCGCCCGCAGCTCGCGACGGAACACCTGCTCGGACTCAGGAACACGCTCGATATCGGGCTCGTTCCAGCTGATCGCCCGGTCCCCGTTCGGCATATCCTGCCAGACCAGCAGGCCCAGCTTGTCGCACCAGTAGTACCACCGGGCCGGCTCGACCTTGACGTGCTTGCGGCACATGTTGAAGCCGTACCGCTTAGTCATCTCGATGTCGTACTTGAGCGCCTCGTCGCTCGGCGCGGTGTACAGCCCATCGGGCCACCAGCCCTGGTCGAGGGGGCCGAGGTTGAACACCGGTTCGCCGTTGAGGAACAGCCGGTTGAATCCGTCGTCGGCCTTCCGAAGCTCTACGCTCCGCATCCCGAAGTAGCTGTCGACCGAGTCGACCACCTTGCGAGACTCGTCGGCGCCCGGGACGGCGAGCTCAACGTTGAGGTCGTACAGGCGGGGGGAGTCGGGCGTCCAGAGTTCGGCGTTCGGCGCCTTGAGCCGCATCGGCGCGTTTGCGCGGCCGGTCTTGCGGTAGAAGAGCTCCTCGCCACGCGGCACTCGTGCGCGGACGATCGCTTTGTCCGCGTCGGGACCGACCACTTCCGCGACAATCTCTAGCTCGCTCGAGTCAACGTGCGGAGTCACTTTCAACGACCGGATGTAGGTGGCGGGCACACGCTCCAGCCAAACCGTTTGCCAGATGCCGGTGACCGCGGTGTAGACGATCCCACCCGGCTCAAGCGACTGTTTTCCGTGCGGCTGCGTGCCGCGGTTGGTGGGGTCGAGGACCTTAACCACCAGCGTCTGCGGACCGCTCTCGCCGAGCGCCTCGGTGATGTCGAAGCTAAAGGCATCGAAGCCGCCCTGGTGAGAGCCGACGCGTTTGCCGTTCACCCACACGGTGGCGTCCCAGTCGACTGCGCCGAAGTGCAGCAGCAGGCGACCCCCTTTGAGCGCGGGGGCCTCGAACATGCGCCGGTACCAAACCGCGTCCCCCTCTTCCACCCGCTTGCCCACGCCCGAGAGGGGCGCCTCAACCGGGAAGGGGACAACAATCTGATCGGCGAACTTGGCCGGTTGCGGCTCGTCGGCGCCTGTCAGCGCAAAGTCCCACTCTCCATTGAGATTGGTCCAATCGCTGCGGACCAGTTGCGGACGCGGGTACTCAGGCAGCACATGGCTGACGTCGAGGTCCTTGCCCCAACGCGTCATCACGGGCTGCTTGCCTGACTCCTCCGCCAGGCAGACGCCGCTCACCCAGGCCGATGCCAGGGCAACAAGCACTACAGTCAGGGCGCGTGACGAGATTTGATGAAGAGCGGTATTCAAAGCAGAAGCCTAACGAAGACGAAGACCAGGATCGCAAGACAAGCGTTGCATCAACTCCGCCGCGTGGTAGACGTGCCGCATCGGGAGCGGCACGCGACCTCGGCGCGCGAAGAAAAGCAGTGCCTCATCAAGGGAGGCCAAAGGGCCATTGATAAGTTCCGCCAGGTATCCAACCGAACGCTTGCGGGCGTCGTCGCCGACACCCACCACGAAGGCCTGCCCCTGATTCCCGTGCCGCCGACACGCTCGGAAGAGTCTTCGTCGCGAGTCGCTTGGCCGGGGCCTTCGTGGCTCTCACGGGTGTATGGGGGCGTGTCGCGGGTTTTTAAATTGAATTTGCGGAAAAGTTCCTCAACAATTGCATTGTGCTTCCATTCCACTGAATTTTCCCGCCTTTGAGGCTCAGTTGCGGGGTTCCACTCGGGCACTCCACGATCTGGTTGGGAAGCCGCATGTCCGAGTGGCGTGCACGCGGCGCGCCTTTTATTGAGCCACTTCTCATTTTCGCGTTTAAGAAGTGCGATCGGGATCGCCATAGAACTGCAGTGTCATGACGGATCGATCAAAAGCGACCGACAGCCGGTGCGACTTCGCCGCTCTCTGGGCTGAGTCATACGCCAGGCTGCGTACGTATGTCCGCATCTTCGTGCCGTCGGTGCACGATGCTGACGATGTGATGCAGGAAACCGCGATGGCGATTGCTCGCGACTTCGACAAGTACGATCCCCAACGCCCCTTCCTGGAGTGGGCGGTCGGCGTCGCGCGGAACCGGGTGTTTGAGCACTTCCGTAAACGCGACCGGGATCGGCGAATGGTCTTTGACGTCGAGACCGTCAAGCACATCGAGGAGAGTTTCCTGGCCGCGGAGTCGCAGTTCGACTCGTACCACGACGCCCTCGAACTCTGCTTGAAGCAGTTGCCAGAGCGGGCCCGGAGGCTGATCGACCTGCGTTACCTCGCCTGCAACTCGATCGAAGAGATATCGAGCCAGCTGGGGCTAACCGTGCGGTCGGTGTACACTCGCCTCTCCCAGGTGCGGTGCGGTCTCAAGGAGTGTATCGGCAGGCGAATGAAGTTGTTGGGGGATGCCCGGTGAGGAAGCCAGTTGAATTGTTGAACGCCCATTTCGACGGCGAGGCGCTCTCGCCCGCCGAGGGCCGCCGGCTGTCCGACTGGGTAAACGCCCACCCGGACAACGCCCGGGCGGTGGTCCAGATGGGCATGATCCACGAGATGACCGACAGCATCCTGTCGGTGCCCCGGCTGCTGGACCAGCTGTCGCTGACAAGCGACCCGGCCGTGCAGCGCTCGATCGGCGAATCCCTCGACTGGATCGAGTCCCGTCCTGCTCCCGGTGCTCGGACCGCCGCGCTGGCCAGGCGCCACGCCCCGGGGTCGCGGTGGTTTGCCGTCAGCAGTGCGATGCTAGCGGCCAGTCTGCTGCTTGCGGTTTCGACGCTGCTCCTCGACCGTGGCGGTACTGTCGCTAGGAATGATGTTGGATTGGCGGAGGTCGCCCCGCAGCCGGCGCTCCCGATTGCGGAGCCGCTCGTCGCGACTGTGCTGGACGTATTCGACGTGCAGTGGAGCGAGGGCCGCCCGGCGTACCGAGGCATGCATATCCGCCGGCTCGCCCCGATCGACATTTCCGACGGCGTCCTCGCGCTCACCACTTCGACCGGTTGCGACGTGGTTGTCCAGGGGCCGGCGTCGCTGGTGTTCGAGGATGAGGACCGCATCCGGTTGGATCGCGGCCGGCTGACCGCGCGGATCTCTGACGAGGCGGCGCAGATCGTCGTCGAGACCCCAACCGCCCGGGTCGTCGACCTGGGCACCGAGTTTGGCGTCAGCGTCACCGACGCGTTGGAAACAAGCGTGGCCGTCTACGAGGGGGTGGTGGAACTCACCAGCAGAAACTCGACCGACGACAGCGACGAGCTTCAGACACGCACGCTGCAGGCGGGGCGGTCGGGCTACGTTGACGGCCAGGGGCAGCTGCGGTGGACCATCGAAACGCTTCCCCACGAGCGAGAGTTTATCCGTCCCGACGAGATCGCCGACCTGCGTGACGCGCGGCGCGGCTCCAGTCAGGCCAAGGAGCAGGTGTGCTTCTACGAGCTGCAGCGGATCCGTGGGCTGCTAGGCTTCCAGGGCTTCGACATCCCGTCTGGTGGCGTCGACCGCAGCCTGGCCTTCGCCGACGCGGGCCCGCGCAGCGACTCGCTGGTCCGATTCGACCGTGACATCGTGCCGGGGCGCCTCCACTCCTCCGGCTCGCTGCTGGTTGAAGAGACCGCGCCGGTTTTCCTCGACTTGGATACTTCGCCCGATTCGGCGTTCGCGAGGGCCGGTCTGCTGACCGACCGCGGCATGGTGGGCCGGTCCGACACCGAACTCTGGCTGGCGTGGCGGACGCGGGCGACCGATCACCGCCGCCCGGGGATGTACGCCGGCCTCTCGGTCATGTTCGGCGGCGACCGGCAGTTCCACGAGCCGCTGTTCCTGGGAACGACCGACAACAACGACCGACTGGCCGTCGTCGCCAACGTCGGCAGCCGGGCCATCGTGCAGAAGCTTGTGGACGGCGGCGAACTCAGCTCCGGCGATTCGCCTCGGTTGTGGGTGTTGCGGATGGTGTTCGGCGAGCGGGCGGACAAGGTCGCTGTCTGGTGCGACGTGCCTCCTGGCGAGACGCCGCGGGTGCGGCCGCACGCCGAGATCCTTAACGCCAACCTGATGTTTGACCGGCTCAGGCTGGGCGTCGGGACGGACGCCAGCCCATGGTTATTCGACGACCTTGTCATCGCCATCCGGCCTGATGCCCTCGGCCAAGCGGTCGGGTTGATCTCCGGCGAGTAGTCTTTCGTCGCCAGGCACGATGCCGCCTTCAACCGCATGCGTGGGGCGATTCCGTGCAATCCTGGCGTCCGGCTGGCCGCGGACGATATCCTAGAAGTCCGAACTCATCCGCCGCCATCCGGACGTGGCGGGACGGACAGCTCTTCAAAAGCTCTAGGATCCTGGTATGAAGCCCGCCGCGTTCATCCTGCCGTGCTTGTTTGCCGCCGTTGTTGTCCCGCCCGTCGCCGCCGAGGTGAGCGTGGAAGAGTCGCCCGCGGGGGCGGTCGTGAAGATCGACGGCAAGCTCTTCGCAGAGTACCACACGCGATCGGGCCACCAGCCGGCGGTGTGGCCCCTAATCGGGCCCGCTGGCAACAAGGTGACCCGCGGCTACCCGATGACCGAGCTCGGGCCTGACGAAGAAAACGACCACCCTCACCACCGCTCGCTGTGGTTCGCCCACGGCATTGTCAACGGCGCGGACTTCTGGGTGGAGCCCAAGAAAGAGGGCGACGCCCTTATCGAGCACAAGCAGTTCGAGACCCGCCAGGGGGGCGATCAGAGCGGCACAATTGTTACGCACAATGACTGGGTCGCGGGCGGTAAGAAGCTGTGCGAGGACCGCCGCACGCTCGTTTTCTCCGAGCCGAAGCCGGGCGTCCGGCTGGTCGATTTCACGATCGAGCTCAAGGCCGACGAAGAGCCGGTTACGTTCGGCGATACGAAGGAGGGGACCTTCGCCGTCCGGGTGGCCGGCACGATGAAGGTGGACGCCAAGCAGGGGGGACGGCTGGTGAACAACAATGGCCAGCAGGACAAGGAGGCCTGGGGGCGACCCGCCGCGTGGGTCGACTACGCGGGGCCGGCCGAGGGCGAGCAGTCGGGTCTCGCCATCTTCAGCCACCCGGACAGCTTCCGGCACCCCTGCCTGTGGCACGTCCGGACCTACGGCCTGTTTGCCGCCAACCCGTTCGGGGTGCACCACTTTCCGAAGACGGATCTCAAGCAGGGGGCCGTGACGATTGAGCCCGGCGAATCGATTAAGCTGCGGTACCTGGTCGTGCTGCACGACGGCCAGGCAGACCAGGCCGGCGTCCAGCGGCTGTACGACGAGCTCACGAGCCGCTAGCCACCGCGCGATCTGGGTTGCGGATCCACTCGCTCCAGGAGCCGGCGTAGAGCCTGCCCATCGGCAGTCCCGCCGCGGCCATCGCCAGCATGTTGTGGCACGCGGTGACGCCGGACCCGCACATGTGGATCACGCCGTCCGCGCCCGCCTGCTCGGCAAGTGGTGCGAAGCGGGCCCGCAAGTCTCCAGCTGGCAGCAGCCTCCCCTGATCGTTCAAGTTGCCCGCGAACGGCGCGTTCACCGCGCCGGGCACGTGCCCAGCAACCGGGTCTACCGGTTCCAACTCGCCGCGGAACCTTTCTGGGCCGCGGGCGTCGATGAGGAGGGCGTCGCCGCCTGCTAGCGCCGTTTCGGTCGCGTCAGAGGTAATCCACATCGCATCGTCCGGCGTGCCTGAGAACGCAACCGGCCGCGGCTTGCTCTGCACAGCTGTCGTGGGCAGGCCCAGCGACTGCCACGCCTCGAACCCGCCGTCGAGCACCGCGACCTCCGAGTGGCCAAGCCAGTGGAGCAGCCACCACAGCCGGGCCGCGAAAGCGCCGGACGCGTCGTCGTACGCGACGACCTGAATCCCGTGCCCGACGCCCCAGTCGCCCAGTTGGGCGGCGAGCCGTGCGGCGTCAGGAAGCGGGTGGCGTCCAGACGTCTCGGTCACCGGTGAGGAGAGGTGCTCGTCCAGGTGGGCGTAGACCGCGCCCGGCAGGTGGCCGTTGGCGTAGGCCCGTTGGCCAGCGTCGGGGTCAGCGAGCGAGAACCGGCAGTCGATGAACACCCAGCTGGGATCGTCGATCCGGGCACGCGCATCTTGTGGCGAAATAATGGCTGTGTGGGTCACGGTTGTGGTGCTCCCTCGGGCAATGATGCTGTTCGCCAGTCTACCGCAACCACTTGCGTGGGGAAGGCAGGATCGGCGCCGATGGAGCGAACCTTTCTGCGGCCGCCCCTCTCTTGGGTAGCAGAAGCCGCCGCCTGCATGCGCGCGGTTGTTGAATCCAAGCCGGGACAGTTCTCGTGGCTGCCTCACTCGCCGACAACCTGACGGTCGCCAAGCCAATCGCGGCCGAAGACCTGCGCGCCGGCGAGTACGTTGCCGTGCTGAATGAGGTGGTCGAGTACGCGTCCTTCCTGTGGTGCTGCGACTCTTCGCTCTTGCAGCCGGACGAGCCGGTCCGCGTCACATTCCGGCCGCAGAGCCCGGCGGCGCCGCTGCGGATCAAGGCGGTCTGCCTCCCGTTCGTGGCGGTCAAGACGGCGTGCGGGAAAACGGCCACGCTCGACGTGCGCAGCTGCCAGCTGGTCCGCCTCGACAACCGGTTTGCTCGTGAGGCCAAACGGGCCTACGGCGCTAAACCCAAGTCCGGCAAGAAGTCCCGCCGCCGGCGCCGCAAGTAGCGTGGCGCCGGCGGCTTGGTTCTAGGACCACCGCTCATATGGTGTGCTATGCTGGTAGAACCGTGTTTGGTTCCTGCTCTTGCCTCTCGCCAGTGCCGCTAGTTCCCATGCGATTTTGGTTCGCGCCGCGTAGTTTGCCGCTCTTGATCCTGGCTGCGTCGATCACCGGGGCCGGGTGCCAGCGTGACGCTTCTCCCGTGAACAGGGACAGCCGCGGCGAGGCGTTGCAGGACGACTCAACGACCGCAGAGGAAGCTCAGGCGCGCCCGCAGGGCGAGAACGTCGCGGTAGGCGAAACGCAGCTTGGTGCGGCTCCCACCGCAGGCGCGGCGCCGGAAACCGCGGACGAGTTCTTGGCGGCCGGGATCGCCAGTGAAGAAGCCGGACGTTCAAGCGAGGCGATCAGCAACTACACCAGAGCCATTGAGCTCGACCCCACCAGCGACGTCGTCCGCAGGAGGCTGGGATCGCTGCTGATCCGCCTAGAGCGTTTCGTTGACGCTTCGATCTTCTTCGGCCAGATCGCCGAACGCGAGCCCGACAACCCTGACGCCCACAACGATTGGGGCGCCGTGCTGGTGCAGATCGGCAGCGTGAGCGAAGCGATCGACCAGTTCCGCGAGGCTCTGCGACTAGACGCCGACCATCCTGATGCCCACTACAACCTGGCCACGGCGCTGCTGAGCGAGGGCCGTGTCGAGGAGTGCAAGCAGCACCTTGTCGAAACCCTGCGGATCGCGCCTTCATACCTGGACGCCAATTTCACGCTCGGACGCGCGTACCTGATCGAGGGTGAACTCGACAAGGCGGTCGCCCAGTTCCAGCATGTGATGCGGGCCAACCGCGAGTACAAGTCGCTCGACCAGCACCTCGGCCGCGCCTACTCGCGGCAGGGGAACCTCCGCAAAGCCGTGCAGCACTACTCGGAGGCTGTCCGACGAGACCCGTTCAACTACGAGGCCCGCTACGCGTTGGGCGTTGCTCTCTCGACGTTTGGGAACCCCGCCGCGGCACGGGCGCAGTTCACGGAGGCCCTGCGGCTGAGCCCCGAGAGCCACGAGGCGCACCACGAATTGGCGCAGGTGCTGGTCGAGCTCGGCGAGCAGGAGGAAGCGATCACCCACTACAATGCCGCGTTGGCCCTGCGACCCGATTGGCCCGAGGCCCTCAACAACCAGGCTTGGCTGCTTGCAACTACCGAGGATGAGCGGCTGCGTGACCCCGCCAAGGCAGTAGAGCTGGCCGAACGGGCGAAGCAGATCGCCGACCACAACATGCCGCGCGTGCTAGACACGCTGGCCGCCGCACAGGCCGCCGCGGGCGAACCACAGCAGGCCGCAGAGACCGCAGGCGAGGCGGCCCGCTGGGCGGACGAAACCAACCAGGCGGAAGTCGCTGAAGAGATCCGCACCCGGGCGGAGCAGTACCAGGACGGCGCCTAGCCGTCGACTGGCTGCCCCTCGCCTTCCTTCACGGTGATCACCCGATCCACGCCTGGCACGGCGAACGTCTCGCGCCGGCCGCTCGGCCACTCAATGATCAATTGGTCGACGCTTTCTTCGGATCCAAGTCCGAAGTGGGCGCGCGGGTCGTTGCTGGCGAGGTAGCTCGAGGCGGGGTGCGCCAAGCGAACCCACTTCCGGTCGCCCGCTGTGGCGATCACCCGTGCCCCATACGCGTCGCGTTGGCCGGTCATCGCCCGAACAATCAGCCAATGGGCGCCGGGCTGCGGGGCGTCGTTACGGTAGACCCGCAATTCGTTGTCAAGCTGCTGTACCGCAAGATCGAGGTCGCCGTCGTTGTCGAGGTCGGCGAATGCCATGCCCCGGCTGCTGAGTGGTTCGCTGCCGAATCGACCTGCCTGGTCGCTGATGTTTACAAACCGCCCCCCCGGCTCACCCTTGAAAAGCAGGTTGGGCTCGGCAAAGCGGCTCCAGAAGGGGCTCAGCTGTGAGGAGGGCTGGGGCACTCCTTTGCTCACCCGCCCGTTGGCCACCGCCATATCGAGCAGGCCATCATGGTCGAAATCGACGAACCCGCAGCCCCAACCTGTATACGGACGGTCGACGGATCCCATCGTGCTTCGCGCCGTTTCGTCGGAGTACAGTTCGTCAGAGCCATCGGAGAGGTAGAGCGTGTTGGTCTCGCCGCCGAGGTGCGTCTTGAATAGGTCCATGCGTTGGTCGCCGTCGACATCGGCAATGGCGACCCCCATGCCGGCTTCGACGCGGCCCGCCATGTTGTAGGCGCACCCCCGAAAGACGGCCTCCTCCTCAAAGGTTCCGTCCTGTTGGTTGACCCATAGCTGAGCGGGCTCCTCGTCGTTCGCGACGTACACGTCACACCAACCGTCGCCGGTGACGTCACCGCACGCCAATCCCCAACCACGGCCGGGCAGGACGATATTGGCCTGCTCAGTGACGTCGGTAAACGTGCCGTCGCCGTTGTTCCGGTACAGCGTGTCCACTAGGCCGTCGAACAGGTGGGGGCCGCAGTAGTCGAGGTCGTTGGGGTCGTCGCCGACAACGCACCGGCGGTCCGGATCGAACACCGCAAAATTCACGATGTACAGGTCCAGGTCGCCGTCGCGGTCGTAGTCGAGGAATCCGGCGGACGAACTCCACTGATCGCCCTCGATGCCCGCCTCGGCCGTGTGGTTGACGTACCGGCCGCCCTCGTTGATGTACAGGGCGTTCGGCCCGTAATTGGTCACCAAGACGTCCGGATCGCCGTCGTTGTCGATGTCGCCCACCGCCACGCCGTGCCCGTAGCCCCGGTCGTTCAGGCCGGCGGCGTCGGGGACCTCTTCGAAGGTCCCGTCCTCTTTCTGCCGAAACAGCCGGTTGGGCGCCGGGGCGGTGAACGAGCCCGCCGCGCAGTGGTTCACCTGGTACAGGTCGAGCCGGCCGTCACCGTCGAAATCAAGCACGGCCACGCCCCCCGGGGTGATCTCGGGGGTCATGTAGTCCCCGTCCGGCCAGTCGCCTTTCGGCGGGGTGATGCCTAGCCGATCGGTGATGTCGACCAGCAGGCCGTTGTCGGCGGCATCGCTATCGTTGGAACTCGCGGCAGCGTTTCTCGGGGTAGTGGCCGTCGCAGGCTGGTTCGTTGACTCGTCAGATGAGCAGCCAAGCAGGCAGGCTCCGCTGATCACGATAATAGGACAAAGCAGTACGCAGTATCGCTCAGTCATCGGTTCGCTGGTTCGAGGAGGAGGCGTTTGAAGAGCCGGCGGGAAACTGACTCTACCCTTCGTTGGGTACGAGTCCAAGCGTTTGGCCCCACTCAGCCGCATCATTCAGATGGATGAATAGACCTGTCGCGTTCAGGGCGGTAGTGAGCTGCTCGGTCGCGGCCCGCGTCTTGCCGGTGCGGTACAGCGCTCGGGCGTAGTAGTAGCGGGCGTCGCGATCCGCTCCGTTGGCCTTCACTGCCGCTTCCAGTTGCCGCGCGGCCAGGTCGACCTTACCCGCATGCAGCACCACCCATCCGAAGGCGGCCGCCGCGGGCACTGAGTTCGGGTGAGAAGATGAGTTGAGCGTGGCGACTTCTTCCGCACGCATCACCCGCTTGGGGCCACCCCGCTCTGCAAGCACTGAGGACAGGTAAGCGTTCGCCTCGACCGAGCTTGGATTGTCTAGCGTTAACTTCTCCAGAAGGCCTTCGGCCCGTTCCAAGTCTCCCGTGCTCCACGCGGTCAGAGCCTCGAGGGTCCTAGCCTCCTGGCTCTCAGGATCCACTTCAATCACGCGTGCAATCGGCGCCGCTGCGGCCCGCGGGGCGTTGCGGACAGACAGCAGAAACTTCGCCAGCGCGAGTTGGACCTGGGCGTTCGACGTGGCTGAGTCAGCAGCCCGACGTAGCCACTCCTCCGCGGCGTCGGTATCGCCGGCTTGCTGGTGGAGCCCTGCTATGGCTAGCTCCGCTGTGGGAGCGTTGGGATTGGACTCCGCAGCGGCGGTTAAGTGAGCAATCGCCTCTTCACTGCGCTGCAGTGCGAACAGGATATGCCCCAGTCGATAGTGGGCCTGGGAGTGTTTGGGGTTTTGCTCCAGTAGCTGACTAAACAATTCGAACGCCAGTTTGGATTGGCCTCGTGTCTCGGCGACGCTGCCCAGGCCCGCAAGGGCCCATTCGGTGAGCCTTGCTTTGCGAGGCGAGTCGTCCGGCATCTCACCGGCAAGCTGGCCGGCGCGTTCGTACTGCAGGCAAGCGTCACTCAAACGTCGATCCCGCCACGCGAGATCGGCCAGCGCCAGGTGCGGCTCGGGGTCTTCCGGCAGAGCCACGACCGCCTGCTCTAGCAGCATCCGCGCCTGCTGGGGCTGTCCCTCCTGCTGCAGCATCCCGGCGAGCGTCACCTCGGGAAGCGGGCCGCCTGGCAAGCTGCGGAACTCCTGACGCAGCAATTCGAGGGCAGAGTCAACGTCTTCTTGGCGAACGGCTCGCAATGCTTTACGGCGGAAGACGCTTTGTGCGTCCCCCGCGGCGCCGCCGATCGCGGCTTGGTCCCTCGCAATCGGGGAGGAACCGCAAGACGTGGGAATGCCTGCGAGGGAAACAGCCATCAGAGCCGCCAGCCAGGTGTGACTGAACGCAAGAGGATGCGCGAACCCGAAGAGACGAAACCCCTCGTCTCTCCGCCTTCGGGTAGCTGCAAAATAATGCATGGATTCACACCCTCATTGATTGACAATTGCTAAACTTTAATCACAATTTACGACAGGTTGCGCGGATGGTGCGGCCGCGGTACGCGGCCCACCGAACCTGCGTCGCCGCTCGTCTGTTTTCTACTCGTCTCGGCTAGCGACCTGGCAACGCTGGCCACGTTACTCGCTCTCGCAACGGCAACAACGGCTTAATTATTACCTGCTCTGTCGCCGCTGAGAGAAAAATTGCCTCTGGAGGTAGCCCCAATGAGATGCACCCTGTTTCGACTCTTCTCCTTACCCGGGGCGCTCTGCCTCGGGGTGCTCACCGCCGGTGATGCCGCGGCGGTGGACTTCAACTGGAACGTCGATGGCCCGGCCGACTGGAACGTCGGCACGAACTGGGACCCCGAAGGTCCTCCCACTGAGGACGGCAACGGCGACAACGGCCGTGAGTTCGCCTACGTGAACAACGGCGGCACTGCAGAAATAACGGATGTAATCCCAGATGTCGCTGACATCTTTGTTGGCGCCGGCGCTGACACTTCTGGAACGCTAAACCAGTCCGCCGGCAACACGTTTGTTGCGAACGACAGCTGGATGTTCGTCGGACAGGACGGCGGCACCGGAACGTACAACCTCAGCGGCGGTACGCAGGGCAAAGCCCGCTTGTATGTCGGTCGAGGTGCGGGCGGTGTGGGTGAGCTCAACCTCTCTGGGTCGGGCGTTGTTGGCGGCGACTTGCTCGTCGCGGGTGTTGATGGTGGCGTCGCTACTGTCAACGTGACCGGCGGGGGGTCTGCCAACACGACGGGTAATATCGAGCTCCACAACGCTACCGTTACCATTACTGACGACGCATTGATGAAGTCCGGCAATGAGGTTTGGTTCGGCAATGGTGGGGGTAACACCACCACTGCCAATATGGATTCCGGAACCGTAGAGGCCAACACCTGGATTGCAATCGGCCGCGACAGCAGCACGGGCACGGTCAATCTGTCCGGTTCTGCCGTGGTGCGGAAGATTGCGGTGGATGACGGGAATCCAGAGAACATCTCGAACTCCGAGCAATCCTTCATCGTGATTGGCGGACTCGGGAGCGGCGGCAGCGGCACCCTGAACGTTCAGGACAACGCCACCGTCTGGAGCGATACAGGCATGGTGCTCAACGAAACCGCAGGCCAGGCTGGCATTGTTAACCAGTCGGGCGGCACGGTCACCCTGCACGACTACGCTTCAACCAACGCCGTGTTCGGTGATTCCTTGGAGATGGATCCGAACGGACACGGCTTGGGCGAGTACCACCTGAGCGGTGGTGTGCTGAATGCCGAAACCGTTGATGTCGGAGGCGGATTGTTCGACATGACCGGTGGCACCCTGTCGGCGACCAATTTCATCGGTGACCTGACGCAGGGCGGCGGCACGATCTCGCCCGGAGACTCGCCCGGCACGATGACCGTGACCGGGAACTACTCGCTGGACTCCGGTGACCTCTTCATGGAGATCGAGGGCACCATGGCTGGCACCGAGTACGATCAGCTGATCGTCACCGGTGACGTCAGCTTGGCCGGCGAGCTGACCCTGGCCGGCGCCTACGTTCCGAGTGCATCGGACGCGTTCATCCTGATTGACAATCAGGGCGCCAACGCCGTGTCTGGCGCCTTCACCGGGCTGGCCGAGGGAGCGACCGTTACATTCAACGGCATCGACCTGACGCTGAGCTACATGGGCGGAGACGGCAACGACGTCGTCCTGTCGGGACCCGTTCCCGAGCCGACCACGCTCGCCCTGCTCGCGGGCCTCGGCCTGGCGGGTGTTGCGTCGCGTCGTCGCCGCTAGACTGCGGAAGCACTACTGCTGACCTCCTACGGGCCGCTCCATCGCTGGGGCGGCCCGTTTTCTTTTTTGTCTGCAACGAACAGCACAGGGAGGCCGGAGTTGCGACCCCGCTTGGGATGCGTGACAATGCGGAACTTCACTCCCGGTTTTCATCACTTCCGCCAGCGAGGATCGCGGTGGCTCGTCGAGTTGGATCTCATCCCGTTGTCGTTTGGTCGTGCCCACGGAGTTATCGGCGGCTAATCGTCGTGCTTGGCGCGATTGCCATTGGCACCCCGCTCGGTTGCTCCAAGCCCCAGCCAAAGGCCCCGGCATTCTCTGACGCAGAGTTTGTCGGCCAGCGGAACGCAGCCGCGGGCCTGATGGGTCAGTTCAAGTACGCGGAAGCGGTTGAGAAGCTCCGGCCACTCGCCAAGTCCAGCCGATCCGGCGGCGACGTGCAGGTCGATCTCGCGATCGCGCTGCTTAACCGCCGCGCGGGTGACGACCTCAGCCAGGCGGCGACTCTTCTGGACGGCGTGCTCGCAGAAACGCCCGACAACCTTCGGGCCCGCTATTGTCGCGCTCTGTTGTTGTTCCACGATGGTCAGTCCGACGCGGCTCTCGACGCGTTCCGTCGGGTTGCGGAGGCCGACCCCTCCGATCCCTTCGCTGCGTACTACGTTGGTCAGTGCCTGCTGGGGATGAAAAACTACGAACAGGCGGTGGCTTGGTTCCGCAGGGCCGCACAGACCGACCCATACCTCCGGAGCGCCTATTACGGAGAGGCCCAGACGCTCCGTCGCCTGGGGCGGGCCGACGAAGCCCAGTCCGCACTGAGCGAGTTCCAACGGCTCTCGACGAACCCTCGGTCCCGTGTCGCGGACCTGAAGTACTCCCGCATGGGGCCGAAAGCCGAAGTCAGCGGGGGCGTCTTGGGGCCGGTCGCTACGCAGCCGTTGCCTAGCGGACCCCTCTTCGATTCGCCGCGAACTATCAAAGTCGAGGGCGCCGTTGGTGAGGTCGGTGACGGTACCAGCACAACGGTTGTCGATTTGTCGGGCGATGGAGAACTCGACCTGTTCTTGGCGGATCCAGCGGGCAGACCTCGCATCCTGCTCGGCGATGGTGAGGCGTTTGAGCTGAATCCCGACCACCCGCTCGCCCAGGTCACCGGGGTTGGCGCCGTGCTGTGGGGCGACTTCAACGACGACGGCATGGTCGACGCCTACCTCTGTTGCCGGGGGAAGAATCAGCTCTGGCGGCAGCTCGGCGACGGGAGTTGGGAGGACGTGACCACATCCGCCGCTGCGGGCGGGGGCGACCACACGACAGTAGATGGCGCCTGCTACGACATTGACCACGACGGCGACCTTGACTACATCCTGTTGCAGGCAGGGGCGCCGCGTGTGGTGCTCATAAACAACCGCGACGGCACGTTCCGATCGGCCGCTGAGGAGCTTGGCCTGGCGGGCGGTCCCGAGGGGTCGTCGGGTCTCGTCATTGCCGACCTAGACCAAGACGACGACGCCGACCTGATCTTCCTCAACGACGGGCGTCCCCACGAAGTCCTGCAGAACGACCGCCTGTGGAACTACAGCCCCGCTCCTGGGTTCGAGGAGTTTTCTGAGTCTGATTGCGTGGCCTGCGTTAGCGCTGATGCCGATGTCGACGGGCTTGTTGAGCTCTACACGACCGGGCCCAGCGGAGTCCGGCGATGGGCGTCGGCGGAAGATGGCGGTTGGCGCTCCACCGCGCTTGCCGATCAGGCAGCGACAGACCTGATCGCCTACGACTTCAACGCCGACACCCAAGCCGAACTGGCTCTGGTCACTGCCGAAGGGATCGCCGTTATCGACCCGATGGATGGCTCGCAGCTGGCCACGCTGAAGCGCGGCGGCGCCGTGGGTCGACCGTGCCTGGTTGTGGCTGAGCAAGGGCCGGAGCTTCTTGGCTGGGCCGCGGACGGTACCCTATGGAAGTGGCCGGCGGGTAGCGGCCGCTGGCCCTTCGCCCGCGTACAGTTGAGCGGCAAGACGGACCGTGCACTGGAGATGAGGTCCAACGCATCAGGCATAGGCGTGGTCGGGCACGCCCGCTCGGGAAAACTCTGGTCCGCGTTGCCCGGGCCACGACCCACTTCAATGCCAGGGCAGAGCCTGCAGCCGTTTGCGCTCGGCGCGGGCGGCGCCGAGCAGATCGATTTCCTCCGCCTGCTGTGGCCAGACGGCGTGTCGCAAACGGAGCTGGATCTTGCGGTCGGCAAGCTCCACCGGATCAGCGAAACCCAGCGGCAGGCCGGCAGCTGCCCGCTGTTGTTCGTGTGGGATGGCAAACGCTATGCGTTCGTCGCGGACATGCTTGGCGCCGGGGGGCTCGGGTTTAACCTCGGGCGGGGGGAGTACTACCCGCCCCGTCCCCAGGAGAGCCTGTTGCTCCCGGCCGGATTGCTCAAACCTCGCGAGGGCCGACTCGAGCTGAAGCTCGGCGAGCCGATGGAGGAGATCTGCTATTTCGACGCGGTGCGGCTGGTCGCGTACGACGTGCCGCCCGGGTGGTCCATAACCCTTGACGAGCGCTTCGCCGGTTTGGGGCCCGGTCCAACAGGTGAGCCGGTGTTCTACCGGAGCAGGCTGGCGCCTGAAGAGGCGATGAACGATCGTGGCGAGGACATCCGCGTCGCTCTCGCGGAGGCGGACGGCCTGCCAGCCCCGCTCGACCGCCGCGACAGCCGGTTTGTCGGGCTTACCAACCCCCATTCGGTTACGCTGAGTTTTACCAGGCCGATCGACGAGTTGGAGGATCCGACGCTGGTGTTCGACGGCTGGGTGGACTACGCCTACTCCCAGTCGGCGTTTGCGGCGTGGCAGGCCGGCGAGACCTTTGTCGAGCCGACCATCGAGGCGCAAGCCGCCTCCGGCGAATGGGTGGTGATTGCGGACCGCTTCGGCTACCCGGCCGGAACCTCGCGCCACGGTTCGGTGCGGCTGGACGGGGCCGCCCTCCCCAGTGGGGCTACGCGGCTGAGGATCAGCTCCAACATGCTGGTCTACTGGGACCGGCTCCTGCTCGTTGACCGCGCATCGTGCCCCGAGGCCAAGCGCCGAGCGATGCGTCTTCGGTCCGCATCGGTGGCGGATGTCGGTTTTGCCGCCCGCCGAGTCGACGAGAACCGCCTCAGCGTGTACGACTACGACGACCGCCCGCCGCTCGGTGATACCCGCCACCCCGCCGGCTACTACACCGAGTTTGGCGTCGCGACCCCGCTGATCGAGGCGACCGACGACGCGGTCGCTATCATTGGGCCAGGGGAGGAGCTGCACATCAACTTCGAGGCGCCGAGCAAACCGCCTCCTTCCGGCTGGACCCGCCAGTGGGTCCTGGAAGCAGACGGCTGGTGCAAGGACGCCGACCTCTTCACCGAGAACGCCGGCACAGTGGCGCCGCTGCCCCGCCGTCCGAATGCGGTCGAAGACGCCCGCCGTGAACAGCTCCATCGGCAGTTCAACACCCGCTTCCGCAGCGGGTACTAGTAGAACCGATCGCCGCCCGACAGCCCTCCGACTTCTACGCTTCACCGGTTTCTATTTGTGACCTCACCAATCGATCGATTCGCCGAGAAGACGACCCCTCATCTCCGCAGGCTTGCGGAGTCGAGCGACGCCGTGCGCGCGATGTACCTCTTTGATCCTGAGCACGAGGACCTGCCAGCCAACCGCGATGCGGACCTGTTCCTGGAGAAGCAGCTCACCCGCACCAAGGGGCTGGTGTACAAGTACCCTGGGCGGGCGATTGTGCTGCTCAGCTACACCTGCGCGGCCAATTGCCGGTACTGCGAGCGTCAGGACCGCGTTGGGGTCGGGCTGGACAGCGAGGGGCGTTTGCAGCCAGAGGAGATTGACGCCGCGGTCAGCTTTGTGGCCGAGAGCCCTGAGATCACCGAGGTGATCTTCAGCGGCGGCGATCCACTCACGCACCCGGTTGGCCTGGACCGGGCCTGGCGGGCGATGGCCGCCCTGCCGCAGGTCGCCATTCTGCGGATCCACACGCGGTTCCCGTTGCAGGCGCCGGACAAGGTGGACTTCGACCTCTTGGAGGGCCTGGCGGGCTGTGACGCGATGCCCTACCTGAGCCTGCACATTGACCACCCCGATGAGCTTACGCCTGAGACCGAGGCGGCGATCGGGCGCCTGCGGCGGATGGGGTACGTGCTGATCAGTCAGTCGGTCTTCCTCAAAGGGGTGAACGACGACCTCGACGTGCTGGATCGGATGTTCACGCGGCTGGCGCAGCTTGGCGTCTGTCCGTACTACCTTTACCACTGCCACCCGATCGCCACGACGATGCGGTTTGTTATGACCCTCGACGAGGAGATCGAACTGATGAGCCGGCTACGCGAACGAATCAGCGGCGTCGCCTGCCCGCAGCACATCTTCGAGATGCGCGGAACGACCGGCAAGCTGGTAGTCCCGACCGACCACTGGTCGGTTGATCTTACGTCGGTGTGCGACTTTACCGGTGCGACGCAGGACGTGCGGAGCGTGGCAATGGACGTCGAGCTGCCGACCGTGTCGCTCTCAGCGCCGGCGAAGACTGGCGCCCAAGCAGCGGACGGGATGCCGGATGGCTGAGTCCGTACGAGGCGTGATCCCGACGTGCCACGAGTCGGGCTGCGGCTACCGCTGCTGTGACTTCAGCCGCGGCAACTACATCGTGCTCTACCCAGGAGAGCTTAACGAGGCGGTATCGGCGGGGGCCAAATTGGGGCACCTGGAGATCCGCCCGTCGAGCGACGGTGGGCACCGCGCCATCTGCCACGCGTGCGACACGGGGTGCTGCGACGGTGGCTATAAGCCGCTCGACTGCGCCAGCTACCCGTTCTTCCCGACGATCGACTCGTCGGACCAGCAAGTGCGCTCCGGTCTGGCGTCGCCCAAGTGCCCGCTCTTGCTGTCCGGGCTGCGCGAGCACCGTCAATGGGTCGCGCAGCAGTGGCGGACGTTGGCGGCTCGCAGCTACGCGGTTCGGCGATGGCTAGGACGCGTCACCCTGGTGGATTATCGATCTTTGCCAGACGCGGCGCCTGACTTACCGTACGCCAACGAGTTGGAAGCCTACTCGATTATCAATTGCAGTGGGGGATCCGGCTCGACGGGCGGCAGCCGCTCTGGCTCGGCCGCCGCGACCACCGACTCGGATGAGACTCCGCAGCGGATCTGCCACCCGCCGCCGAGCGCCTTGTAGATCTGGATCAGCGACAGCGCGACGCTCGCCTGCGCCGACGCCAGGTTGTCCTGGTACGTGACGAGCTGCGACTGAACGGTGGCGACGCGGTTGAAGTCGACCTGCCCATTGCGGTACTGGATGACCGCGACCGCTGAGGACTTCTTGAGGGCGTCGACGCTCTCTTGCAACGCGGCCACCAGCTCTCGCGACTGCAGGTAGGACACAATCGCATCCTCGGCCTCTTGGTTGGCCCGGAGAACGGTCTGTTGGTAGAGGGCGACCTGCTCGCGGAACTTGGATTCCTGTACGCGTACGTTGTTCGCTATTCGGCCGTAGTTCAAGATATTCCAGTGGAACGAGGGACCGACAGTGCCGTTGTTGGCCGCCGACGTGAACAGCGAGCTGAACTCGCTGGCGTGCCAACCCAGGCTGCCGGTGATGCTGAACGCCGGGTAGAGTTCCGCGGTAGCGACCCCAATCAGCGCGCTCTCGGCGGCCACGCGCCGCTCCGCGGCCCTTACATCAGGCCTGCGTCGGATCAGTTCCGCTGGGATGCCCACCACCACCTCTGCCGGGGCCGCCGGTACCGGGGCGGGCGGAAGGCGGCTGGCCAGGTTGGCCGGGGGCAGGCCCACTAGTACACACAGTTGATTGTTGGCGATCCTCTGCTGGATGCTTAGCTGAGGGAGCAACGCCTTCGTGTTGGCCAGCGTGGCGGTGGCCTGGTCGATGTCCAACTCCGTGACTGCGCCCTGGTCAAACCTTGCCTTCGCGATGCCGAAGCTCGACTGCTGCAGCGCTACACTCTGTTCGGCCAGCGCGATCCGCTGCTGGTACTCACGTAGCTGCACGTAGGCGGTGGCCGTATCGGCGATCAGGCTGACCAGGATGGCGTCGTAGTTCTGCACCGACTCGCCGAGCCGGGCGTCGCTCGCCTCGATCGCGCGGCGGAAACGCCCCCACACGTCAATCTCCCAGCCAAGGGTGAACCCGTGTCGCCACGACTCGAGCGTCCGCGGTATCTGGATGGGGGTGGGGAGGCGATTGTTGAGCTCGTTCAGTCCGGTGAGGTCGCCGCGGCGTGAGCGTTGGACATGAGTGTAGCCGCCCTCGTAGGCTTGGTGCTGCGGGAACAGGCCGCTGGTGGTGATGGCGAGCTGCGTCCTCGCCTGCAGGACCCGCTGCCCCGCGGCCCGCAGCGTGAGATTCTGCTCGTAGGTCGACTGCACGAGGCCGTTGAGAACCGGGTCGCCGAGCGTCTCCCACCAGGCGAAGTCCTCTTCGTTCGTGGGGGAGGGGATCAGCTTGGGGCTGTCGGCGTCGATCCAGTCGTCGGCGGCGGGCGCGGCAGGGCGGCAGTAGTTGGGGCCGACGAGCAGGCCGTTTCGCCACCAGTCGACCGGCCGCGCGTCACGCAGGCCGGCGCAGCCGGAGCTCATCGCCACGACCGCCAGCAGCGCCAAGGTCCGCCAGCCGCCGACGCTGGCGGGCGGCCTGTCGCGCGTCGGCGTTGGTAGGTGCCTGGGCTGCATGCGTCCGACTGCTGCTGATCTCTCGAGACTGCACGCGTCACGACGCGTTGAAACCGTACAACGCACTTAATCGGTGCAACCGGTGCGGAGCGGACACGTGGAACCCTGGCGTCGAACCGACCGTTACAACCGTCAAGGCTTACCATCGGTCAACAGCATGGCTGTGGGGCGGTCCCAGGCGGGCGGGCATGCGGTGGGAGAGGGATGGAGAGGGCGAGATCCTCTGCTGAGAAGCCGCCCACAGGCTGGTGGGATTGTGGCTATAATCGCCCTGGCGAATTGGACGCAATTCCACTCCGGAGAACCCGCGGCTCCTTACTCTCATGCGTGCCTGGAACCTCACCCAAGTCCTGCCCACCCTGGCAACGCTGCTGACGCTTGTAGGCTGCCGGCCCGCCGCGTTGCAACCGCCCCCCGCTCAGCCGGTCACCCTGACCGTTAGCAAGCCGATCGTCCGTGAGGTGGGGGACTTCAGGGTGTTCACCGGCACGACCGCCGCAGCGCAATCGGTCGATATCCAGGCCCGCGTAACGGGATATCTGGTCAAGCTCCCGTTCAGTGAAGGGGGCGTGGTGAAGTCGGGGGAGCTGTTGGCGGAGATTGATCCCCGGCCCTACCAAGCCAAGCTTGACGCCGCGCAGGGCGAGGTCACGCTTAACGAGGCGCAGCTGAACCTCGCCCAGAAAGAGAACGATCGCGCCAAGGCGATCCGAGCAGAGAATGCGGGGGCCATCAGTCAGCAGGAGCTGGACACCCGTGAGGCGAAGGTCCAAGAGGCCCAGGCGGCGGTGCAGTCGGCAAAGGCCAACCTGGAGCAGTACCGACTTGATCTCGAGTTCACGAAGGTCTACTCGCCAATCGACGGACGCGTCAGCCGCTACTACCTGACAGTGGGCAACCTGGTGACGCAGAACCAGACGCTCATCACAACGGTGGTGTCGCAGTCGCCAATCTACGCCTACTTCGACGTCGACGAGCAGACGATGCTGCAGGTGCTCCGATCGATGTACGATGGGCAATCGCCCCCCGCCAAGTCGGGGAAGGCGCCCGTATCGATCGGCCTGCAGGACGACAACGGCTTCTCACACCACGGCGTCATCGACTTCGCGAACAACGTGGTCGACTCCTCCACCGGCACGATTGTGGTCCGCGGCGAGTTTGAGAACCCCGCCGGCGCGGCGGGTGTTCGGATGCTGCTGCCGGGGATGTTCGTGCGTGTGAAGCTCCCGGTCGGAAAGCCCGAGCGGCTGCCCCTGGTCGCTGAGAGGGCGGTGGTCAACGATCAGGGGCAGACGTTCCTGTACCTGGTCGATGCGCAGGGCAAGGTTGAGTACCGGCGGGTGGAGCTCGGCCGCATGACGGACGACGGCCTGTGGGTTGTCCGAAACGGGCTGGCGGAGGGAGAGCGGGTAGTGGTGAGTGGAGTCCAGTTCGCCAAGCCTGGAGAGCAAGCCCAGGTGAAGGAGGCGCCAATGCCGACCGCCCAGGCAGTCGCGACGCCGGCGCCGATTCCGGCGATGGGCGCCCCGGCAGGCGGTGACTCGTCAAACGCCGCACCGGAGAGCACACCCCAGCCCGCCGCGCCCGCTCCCGCGACGCCCTAGCCGATCGCCAGCCTCACCGGACCCGTCTTTCGAGAGCTCGATGATCTCCCGGTTCTTCATCGAACGCCCGGTCTTCGCGTCGGTAATCTCGCTCCTGATCACGCTCGCAGGCGCCCTGGCGGTGTTCACGCTGCCGGTTTCACAGTACCCCGAGATAACGCCACCCACGATCCAGGTGATCGCTCGGTACCCCGGCGCCAGCGCGCGGACGATGGCCGACACAATCGCGTCGCCGATCGAGCAGCAGGTCAATGGCGTCGAGGGAATGCTTTACATGTCGTCGCAGTCGTCCAATGACGGCACATACATGCTGACGGTCACCTTCGCCCTAGAGACCGACATCGACGAGGCGATGGTCGCCGTGCAGAATCGGGTGTCGCTGGCGATGCCGCAGCTGCCGCAGATTGTGCAGGTGCAGGGGGTCGTCGTTCAGAAGAAGTCGCCGGACATCCTGCTGGTCGTCAACCTGGTCTCGCCCAACCAGACCTACGACACGCTCTACATGAGCAACTACGCGACGCTGCACGTGATCGACGAGCTGTCCCGCATCGACGGGGTCGGCGACCTGACGTTCCTCGGGCAGCGGGACTACAGCATCCGGGTCTGGTTGCTGCCCGATCAACTGGCCTACCGGCGCATGACGCCTGGCGATGTCGTAGCCGCCCTAAGGGGGCAGAACATCCAGGCGGTCATGGGGCAGCTCGGCGGCGCGCCGGCAGCGTCGACGCAGCAACTGCAGCTAACGCTCTCCGCCAAAGGCCGGCTGGGCACGGTCGAGGACTTCGAGCAGATCGTCGTCAAGACGGAAAGCGACGGGGTCACGCGTCACGGCCCGACCACGCGGTCCGTGCTCTTGCGCGACGTGGCACGGGTGGAGCTGGGGTCGCAGGCCATCCGCATGACGTCCACGCTCGACGGCATGCCCACCGTCGGCCTGGCGCTGTACCAGCTCCCCGGCGCCAACGCCCTGGAGGTGGGCACGGCGATCCGCGCGAAGATGAAGGAGCTCGCCGGCGCGTTCCCGGCCGGGCTCGAGTACGCCATCGTCTACGACACCACGCCATTTACCGCCGAGTCGATCCGTGATGTTTTCCACACGCTCGGCGAGGCGACCGTGCTGGTGGCGGTGGTGGTCCTGCTGTTCCTGCAGAACTGGCGGGCGACCATCATCCCGCTGGTCGCTGTCCCCGTGGCGATTGTCGGCACGTTCGCCGTGATGGCGATGATCGGGTTCTCGCTCAACACCTTGTCGCTGTTCGGGCTGGTCTTGGCGGTGGGCATAGTCGTGGATGACGCGATCGTCGTGGTGGAGAACGTGCAGCGGTGGCTTGAGGAGGGGCTCGAACCGCGAGAGGCGGCCATCAAAGCGATGGACGAGGTGTCGGGGCCCATCGTAGCGGTGGCATTGGTGCTGGCGGCCGTCTTTCTGCCCTGCGCGTTCATCGCGGGCATCACCGGGGAGTTCTTCCGCCAGTTCGCGGTTACCATCGCGGTTTCGACGGCATTCTCAGCTTTCAACTCGCTGACGTTGAGCCCCGTGCTTGCGGCGAGGCTGCTGAGGCCCAAGGGCGCCCCGAGGGACTTGGTTGGGCGAGCGCTCTTCCTGCTTCTGCGATGGCCGTTCGGCTGGTTCAACCGGGCTTTCCAGTTTTCCGAGCGAGTCTACTCACGAGCGGTGCGGGCCTTTGTCCGCCGCAGCCTCACCGCTCTGCTGCTGTACGCCGGACTCCTCTACCTGACGGGCTGGTCGTTCACGCACGCACCGCAGGGCTTCATCCCTTTGCAGGACAAAGGGTATCTGCTAGCCAACGTGCAGTTGCCCGACGGCGCGTCGATGCAGCGAACCGCAGAGGTGCTCTCGCGACTCAAGCAGCAGTTGCTGGACACGCCCGGCGTGGCGCACGTCATCACGTTGTCGGGGCGTTCGATACTGGTCAATGCGAACAGCTCGAACTACGGCACCCTGTTCATCATCCTCGACCCGTTTGAGGAGCGACGCACGCTCTCCAAGAACGGCCTGCTGATGCTGATGCGGCTGCGGAACGAGTACCCGGCCAAGTTGAACGACGCGATCGTGCAGATCCTGCCGCCCCCGCCCGTTGCAGGGCTGGGGGTGTCCGGGGGATTCGAGCTCATGGTCGAGAACCGCACGGCGGCGCCGCAGCAAGAGCTGCAGCACGCGACCCAAACGCTGCTCGACGACGCGCTGGCAAGCAGCGAGATCGCCGACGTGTTCACGTTCCGAGACGCCGAGTACCCCTCGGTGCTGCTTGATGTCGATAGAACCCACGCGCGGGCGATGGGCGTCGCGGTGAAGGAGGTGGCGTCGACGCTGCAGTCGACCACCGGGTCGGCCTACATCAACGACTTCAACCTCTTCGGTCGCCGGTGGCAGGTGAACATCCAGGCGGACGCGAGCCGGCGCAGCCAGCTGGAGGACCTTGGGCGGCTGCCGCTGCGGAACACGAGCTGGTCGATGACGCCGCTGCGGGCGTTCTCGACGCAGCAGATCGTCACCGGCCCGCCGATCGTGTTCCGCTACAACATCTACGAGTCGGCGCCGGTCATGGGACGGGCGGACTTTGGCGTCAGCTCGGGTGAGGCGATCCGCGTGGTCGACAAGCTGGCGTCCGAGTCGCTGACTGACGGCATGCAGCACGAATGGACGGGCCTCAGCTACATGCAGGTCGAGGCGGGCGACACGGCCGTCTACATCTTCGCCATGTCGGTGGTCTTTGTCTTCCTTGTGCTGTCGGCTCTGTACGAGAGCTGGGCGTTGCCGCTGGCGATTATCATGGTGGTCCCGCTCGGGCTGCTGTTCTCGATCCTCGGCGTCTGGGCGTTCCCGGTGATGAACGTCGACATCTTTACTCAGATTGGGTTTGTGGTGCTGGTGGGGCTGAGTTGCAAGAATGCGGTGCTGATCGTGGAGTTTGCCAAACAACTTCAGGACCAGGGCGCCGAACTGTTCGACGCGGTGGTGGAAGCCGCGGAGGTGCGGCTGCGGCCGATCGTGATGACCTCGTGTGCGTTTCTGCTGGGAGTGCTCCCGCTGGTGGTTGGGACCGGCGCCGGCGCCGGAATGCGGCGGGCGCTGGGCGTCGCGATGTTCTGCGGGATGTTTGGGGTCACGCTGTTCGGGATCGTGCTCACGCCGGTTTTCTACTACCTGATCCGCAGGGTCGGCGCCGCGGGGCTGCTATCGTCCCCCGTCATGCGCCGCGCCGTTGGGCTGCTTGTCGGGCCGGGGGTCGGCGGCCTGCTGGGGCTGCTGGTCTGGAGGGTGAGCCCGTTGTCCTTCTGGTGGTCCATCCTAGTGGGGCTTGTGTTAGGCCTGCTGGCCGGCGCCGCAGTCCTAGGGCTGCCCCGTCCGTCCATCCGCCACGCTGAGCTGCGGGAGGAAACGGCGTGATCTCCGAGTTCTTCATCAACCGTCCGATCTTCGCCGCGGTGCTTTCGATTGTGATCACAATCAGCGGCGCAATCGCGGTCTTCCAACTGCCGGTATCGCAGTACCCCAACATCACTCCGCCGACGATCGTGGTTTCGGCCCGATACCCCGGGGCGAACGCCGAGGTGGTGCGAGACACGATCGCCTCGGCGATCGAGGAGCAGGTCAACGGCGTCGAAGGCATGATCTACATGTCATCGGTGTGCACGAACGACGGCGCCTACACGCTCACGATCACTTTCGAGCTGGAAACCGACGTCACGATCGATCAGGTGTTGGTGCAGAATCGGGTGTCACTGGCGCTCCCCACAATCCCGTCGATCGTGCAGCAGCAGGGGATCACGGTTACGAAGAAGTCGCCTAACACGCTGATGATCATCAACCTCGTGTCGCAGCGAGACCCCGAAACCGACCAGATGCTGCGGGACAACCTCTACCTGAGCAACTACGCGTCGCTCCAGATTAAGGATGAGCTGGCGCGTCTCGACGGCGTGGGGGACGTGACCTTCATGGGGCAACGCGACTACAGCATGAGGGTGTGGCTAGACCCGCAGCGGCTTGCCTCGCTGGGGCTGACGGCCGCGGAGGTGGTGCAAGCGATCGAGGACCAGAACGCCCAGATCACCGCCGGTCAGATCGGGGCAGAGCCCGCGCCGGCCGGTCAGCAGCTGGAATTGGCGATCACTACCCTGGGGCGCCTGACCACGGTCGATGAGTTCAGCGACATCGTGATCAAGAGCGATCTCCGGGGCGGGCTGACCGGCGACGGGGCGCGGGGCAACACCTCGACGGGCGCCGCCCGCAGCGCTACCGCGGCGGCGAACGCCAACGCGCGGATCGCGAAGAACACGGGCATCGGGGTCAACCCGGCGGCCAGCATCGTCCGCCTGTCGGACGTCGCTCGGGTCGAGCTAGGGTCTCAGCAGTACAGCCAGGCGTGCACGCTGGACGGGGAGCCATCGGTCGCGCTCTCGGTCTTCCAGCTCCCGGGGTCTAACGCCATTGCGACGGCGCGCAGCGTCTACGCAAAGATGGACGAGCTCAGCCGCCGGTTCCCGCCGGGCGTCGAGTACCAGATCGTCTACGACACCACCCCGTTCATCCACGAATCGATCACCGAGGTGTTCAAGACGCTCCGCGACGCGATGGTGCTTGTCGGGCTCGTGGTGCTGGTCTTCCTGCAGAACTGGCGGGCCACGCTCATCCCACTAATCGCCGTGCCGGTGGCGATAGTTGGCGCCTTTGCGGTGATGGCGGTGCTCGGGTTCAGCCTCAACAACCTCTCGCTGTTTGGCCTGGTGCTAGCGATCGGCGTGGTCGTCGACGACGCTATTGTCGTAGTGGAGAACGTGCAGCGATGGCTCGAGCAGGGTGAAACGCCCCACGCCGCGGCAGTCAAAGCGATGCAAGAAGTTACGGGGCCTGTGGTCGCCGTGGCCTTGGTGCTCTCGGCGGTATTCCTGCCGTGCGCGTTCATCGCGGGCATAACCGGTGAGTTCTTCCGGCAGTTTGGCGTGACGATCGCGGTGTCGACGATCATCTCCGCCTTCAACTCGCTGACGCTCAGCCCCGCCCTCGCGGCGTTGCTTCTCCAGCCGGTCGGCGCCAAGCCCGACATCCTGACCAGATTGCTCAACGGCCTGTTCGGCTGGTTCTTCAAGCTGTTCAATCTGGCCTTCGACCAAAGCAACCGGGCTTATACCGCCGCAACAGGGATTCTGCTCCGCGTCTGCGTCGTGGTGCTCGTGATCTACGGTGGGTTGCTCTACCTGACGTACGACACGCTGGACCATGCGCCTTCCGGTTTCGTGCCGCAGCAGGACAAGGGCTACCTGCTGCTCAACGTCCAGTTGCCCGACGCCGCGTCTCTGCAAAGGACCGAGGCCGTCACATCCGCCGTCGAGCAAATTGCCCGGGGGACGCCGGGCGTGGCGCACACTGTGGGAATCTCGGGCCAGTCGATCCTGCTCAACGCCAACGCGTCGAACCTAGGATCGTTGTACGTCATGCTTGAGCCGTTCCATCAGCGTAGTTCGCGTGATTTAACCGCCGACGCGATCGCCGCACGGATCCGCTCCGCTTGCCGGCAGCAAGTGAGCCAGGCCCAGACGGCCGTCTTCGCGCCTCCCCCGGTTGATGGGCTTGGCGTGATCGGCGGCTTCACGCTGGTGGTTGAGGACCGGGACGACCAGGGGCTGTTAGCGCTGGAGCACGCCGCGGACGCTCTAGTCGAGCGCGGCAACTCTACCGACGGGCTTAGTGGTCTGTTTACAGGACTGCGAGCGGACACGCCGTGGATCTACCTTGATGTGGCCCGCGACAAGTGCGAGTCGCTTGGGGTCAGCGTCGCCGACGTGTTCAGCGCGTTGCAGTACAACATCGGCTCCTACTACGTGAACGACTTCAACGAGTTCGGCAGGTCGTGGCAGGTGAACGTCATGGCCGAGTCCGACTACCGCAGCCGGGTTTCCGACATCCGACTGATCCAGGTCAAGAACCGCCAGGGAGACATGGTCCCGCTGTCGACGCTCTTGTCCGTCAAACGTGTCAGCGGCCCGGTGATGCTGCAACGGTTCAACAGCTACCCCGCGGCGATTGTCTATGGCGACTTCGCACCCGGCACAAGCTCAGGCCAGGGGGTGGAGGCAATGCGGCGCATCGCCCGTGAACAGCTCCCTAAGCAGATGGCCTTCCAGTGGGCCGACATGATCTACATGCAGCTGCAGGCGGGCAACACGGCGATGTACGTGTTCGCCCTGGCGGTGGTCTTTGTCTTCCTCGTGCTGGCCGCGCTCTACGAGAGCTGGCTGCTGCCGCTCGCGGTGATCCTGGTCGTGCCGATGTGCCTGCTCAGTTCGGTCGCCGGCGTGTTGTACCTGGGCCTGGACGTGAACATCTTTACGCAGATCGGCTTTGTCGTGCTGGTCGGGCTGGCGTGCAAGAACGCGATCCTGATCGTCGAGTTCGCCCGCCAACGACAAGCCCAGGGCGCGTCCCGCCGTCAGGCCACGCTCGACGCGTGCCGCCTACGCCTGCGGCCCGTGCTGATGACCTCGTTCGCGTTCATCTTGGGCGTCGTCCCGCTGGTCATGGCGACCGGCGCCGGCGCCGAAATGCGCTACATGCTGGGCGCCGCGGTGTTCTTCGGCATGCTCGGCGTAACGCTATTCGGCGTCATTCTTACACCGGTGTTCTACTACGCGATCATGGCCGTGACCGACCGCCAGCAGCAAGACGCTTCGGCAAGACAGTAAGACTAGCTACGTCTAAGAGAAAAGAAGTGGGCGATACAAGACTCGAACAGTTAGCGGAATCGCCGCAGTTCCAGGCCCTTCTGGCCAAAGCGCTGCACGAGGCGCTGCAGAAGCTGCAGGAGGGGACGCCCCGTAGCCGCTAGAATGGCGGCGAACAACCATCCAGCCAGCGGGCTTGATCACCCGCGTCGGCCTGCCCGAGCAGCCCTCTCCTGCGGCGCTCGGGCTGGCCGGGTTGGACTAGCAGGAGGATTCTGTTGAACGATCGCCAGAAAGCGTTGTGCATCGAGTCATATCGATTGGCTCATTCCGTGGTGGAGTGTGCTGCATATGCGTCGTTCATTCCGCCCAATTGCGACAACAGCGTAAACAGCCCTGGCGATGTTGCCAGCCGTGCGGCGCACCTGGAGGACTCACTGGACTGCCTTCGCGAGTCAGTAAAGCCGGAAACCCGCCAACTGTTCAATGCGGCGAACCCATTCCCAGCTCAGGTTGGTTCGTATGCCGGACTGTCTTACCTAGAGGTGGCTGAGGAGTATGGAGAGGACGTATTGTCGACCGCCGCAGCCTCTGGTCTCACCTCGGAACCCGATGAAGAGAGCATGACGCGGTTCTTTAAGGAACTTTCTGCTCGGCGGTTTCCTGCCTTCGATATCGGTCTCTTGGAACTGCACCTCTACAAGGAATGTGTTCGGGTAATTGGAGACGAGCAGATCGAGGTTCCGCATCGAAGCACGCGTGAGCCGCGCAGTGAGGTAGTTCGCGCAGCTGTGAATCTCCTGGCGGACGCGAGAGCGAGGGGAGTCGCACCGGATTACGGCGTGATCGCTCAACGAACGGGCGCCTCGCGGAAGTACGTAAGGAGCATCGCGTCGAAGTACGGGTTTACTCCTTGAAGCGCTACGGATCGTCAGAGTAGCGCTGCGGTTTGTGTCAATCCTTGCCATTCTGCGCTAGAAATACAGTCGCAGAAATCTTTCTGGAATCGTGATCTCAGCGTAGCGCTCGGCCGCTGTAATCAGTTGCAGATGGAGGCTGACTGGATGGTGTGTCCAGCCCCCCACCGCAATTGAAGGAGATCCTAAGGTGACGACTAGAAAGTGCTCTGGCCTTGCTCTTGTGGCCGCTGCGATCGCTGCGGCCTCCCCTCACTCTGCCGGACTGTTGCAGTCTCTGGCTATGGTGGCGCCATTGATCGCCTTGGCCGCGGCAATCGCACCGCCGCCCATTGAGCCGCCGCCGTTCAATCGCAAGTCATTGGCGGAGCGGTGGGGCGTCAACGAGCGCACGATCGACGCCTGGATTGCTTCCAGGAAGATCCACGCCGTGCGGCTCGGGCACCAGGTCCGGATCTCATACGCCGAGGTTTTGCGAGCTGAGGCCGAAGGCATCGCCACTTGCTAGCACGTTGTACCGGAGGCCCCGCCATGGCTGGTGATTGGATCAAGATGCGTAGCGGACTCTGTGATGAGCCTGAGGTCATTGCGCTCGCAGCCTGTACGGGGCTCGACGAGGACGCCGTCGTGGGCAAGCTCCATCGCCTGTGGGCGTGGGCGGATCAGAAATGCGCCGACGGTAACGCACCTGGCGTTACGACTAGTTGGATCGATCGCTACGTGAGGGCGGACGGGTTCGCGGCCGCGCTAGTCGAGGTCGGCTGGCTCGAGAGCACCGAGAGTGGTGTGAGGTTTCCGAAGTGGGAACGTCACATGTCGAAAAATGCTAAGCGGCGTGCACTTACGGCGACGCGGGCAGCAAACCACCGCACTAAACGTAACGCTGAGAGTAACGCAAGGAGTAACGCACCTCGCGTTACGAAGGGCGCACCTAGAGAAGAGAAGAGAAGAGAAGAATCTCCTCCCCCTACCCCCTCCGGGAATGGGCCGTTGACCGGGGGGCCCGGATTGGAGGAGGTGGAGGAGGGATTGCGTAGGTGTGGGGTCTCGGTGGCGGGCAGGGCGGCGCGCGAGACGCCGCTACAGCCCGAGGAGTGCCTCGCCCTAATCGAAGAGTTTGAATCGGCCCCGGCAGGTGCTTGGGCACCCGGGGCGCTCTACCGGCGGGTGATGGGGCAGCTCGACGAATGGCCACCGAAGAACCACGTGCCGGAGTCTGACGTCGACCGGGCTGCGAGGGAGCAGCGCGAGGAAAACTTGCGACAGCTGGAAGCCGAGTGGGGACACGCCCACGACGCTCTGCCTCGGGACGCCAGAAGCGAAATAGTGGCCGTTGCAAAGCGTTCTGATCCAGAAGCGAAGTCGGGCAGCCGACTGCGATCGGCATGCTTGCGCGTGCTGGCAGCTGACCCGGATCACTGGAAGAAGCCCGTGGAGGTCGCATGAGCAGTCGCACACTACCAGCTCCCGCCGAGACGCCGCCTGCGCGGCGTGGGACTTTCGATGCAAAGGCCAGCCGGGTGCGGCGTGTAGAGATTCAGGCCAGCCACAACCTGCTCGAACGCAACCACGGCGCGGCGCTCGACGCCATGGAAGCCGCCGAGCGCGACCGGCTCGCCCTGTACGTATTCGGGTCGGAGGAGAGCGTACGGCTCGGCCGGCAGCATGCTCCCGACTTGTACCGGATCGCCCTGCTGTCAGCACTGGCGACCGGAAAACAGCCGTAGCCAACCAGAAGTTTACGAGACCTGCGATGGAGTGCCGTTTCGAGAGTGGCTGCTGAGAACCCAACCCGACGCGACTGGTCAAAGGCGCCGATGCTCTTGATCCCCAAGCCCGCCTGCCCCCACTGTGGGCACCCTGGATTCCGGCGGGTCAAGACGGCCCCCAACGGCGATGGCGGGTCCACTCGGCAGTGCGTATGCCTGGCCTGCGACCAGGGCTTTCTCGTAATTGATGAGCCGACGTTCCAATCGGAACTTCCTGTTGTTTGGCCCGTGTAGGATTCCAGCATGAACACGCCCAACCTACTGCCGATCGGACGCATCGCCGTTCAGATCCAATCCCCGCTGTCCGACATCCGACGAGCAGCCGCGGCCGCCGGCGTCGAGCCGGCGCTGTCGCTCAACGGGGTGCTGTACTTCAGCGAGGTGGACGTCGAGAAGATCGACGCCCACCTGCGTCGGCGCGCCAGCAGCCCCGCCGACCCCATGAATCCGCCGGAGATCCTCTAGTGCCGCAAGACACCCCCCAGGGCCTGGCCGCGGTCGAAGCGCTCGAGGCGGCCGCCCAGGAGCTCGCCCAGCGACTCTACAACGAGTCTGAGTATCTCGAGCTATCCGACACGCTGTTGTCGGCCGTGATCAGCCGGGTGCACCGTGAGAACCCCGCACTCTCGCGCGAGGCCGATCGCTACAACGCGAAGTGTATTTCCAAGTACGCCATCTGCCAGCGGCAGTGGCCCATTCCCACCAAGTAGGACTAGCAAACATGCCGACAGCAGCCCCAGTCGCCACCGTCCAAACGAGCCCCGCCAACAACACCGCCCAGTCCAACGCCCCCCAAACACGGCCGCCGAGAATCAAAAGTCTTGCCGCGTATGAGCCGATTGACCCGGCAGCGGTCTGCGCGGCCTACGAGGCGTTGTGCGATATCGAACGCACCGCTGACTCGCTTGACTCGCTCAATAGCCTCGAGCTGGACGAAGACCAAATTGCAGCCATCGAGCCGTACTTCGCTGAAGTCCATGTGATTGGCCGCTGTCAGTGCTGCGACACCGTGCTCGCGACAACGAGCTTGCCGAAGCAGGACGATGGCACGCCACGGGCGATGCGAAGCGAGCTCCGCCGAATAGGCCATGCCAGGCAACTACGCAGCCGCGGAGTCGGCCAGTCGGCTGTTGACGACGCCGACGCCAAACGCAAGAGAGCCTACGAAGCCTTGGATGCCGCGGACGGAGCTGTGACCTCCGAGCGGTTGGCAGGCGAACAGATCGAGCAATACGAGTACGAAGCCCAGAAGGCCCACGCGGGAAGACTGGCTGTTCTAAAGTCGGAAGCGAAGCAGGCTCGCGATCACTTCAATGAAGCGGCTGCGAAACACATCGCTGCTAAGCGGGCTTTGGAGACTCTCATTTCAGAAGTTCCACGCCGCCTTCTGCAGCGAATCAGCAAAGTCGACCAAGTCTCCCACCCCCACATTCACGAATGGGCCGAGACCGGAGCCCTTACCCCCCAAATGTTGCGTGGTTGAAAACCGATAACCAGCAGCATGATTAAAGCACAGGAGAAACGAAGATGCCTACCAAACAGCCCCGATCACCACAACAGGAGGACGCTCAGGAGTCACTGAGCATCGAGGAGTCCAGGCAGCTAGTTCGCCAGGTCATGCGGGAGCGGAACTGCTCACGCCGAGAAGCGTGGGTTCGCATCCAGCGACGCGGTAGCGGACACCGTCCAACCAGCAAGTGCGGTCCGTTGCCAGGTTAGATCCGCACAGGGCCGCCATTCAGTCCAAGCAACAAATGGTTCAATAGATGAAATCTGTACTAGCTACGAAGCCAGCGTCCAACTCCAACATCGGCTACCGTGAGCTCGCCGAGGAGTACATGGACAAGCACAAGTGCCGCTGGTCTGATGCTTGCCTGGCCATCAAGCGACGGTACCCCGAGGCGATCGCTGCTTTCGGTGGTCCGCCGCCGTTGAGATCCAGCACGGCCTGATGATCGGTAGGCCCGCGATACTTTCTACCAGTTCGCTGGTGGGGTGATGGGGGAGCTGCGGCGAGCGTCGCTCCTCAAACCCAAGAGACGCAGATCTGCCAAAGCAGCAGCGCAAGGGCAAGCCGGCCGTCGGGTGTTTCGGCCACCGGGCGGCTGGTCCCCCTCCCCCAGGCTCACCTCCTATCCCCCCGGGGGCCTTCGGGGTCCTTCTGGCCACCCCCCACGGGGGCTCCGCCAGGAGCGATCGAAAGGTTTTTTTATGCGAGGCGTGGATGAACTCTCAGGTAAGTAAACATCAAATTGGTAGTACATAGTGCCAGATCCAACAAAGCCCGACCGCCCTGGCTCCTGGCTGACGGCGCCGCAGATGGCAGACGTGCTGGATGTGAGCGTCGGATTCTTGCGCCGCGAGGTTCTACGACTGGCTCGCCAAGAGCACATTCGCACAGTGGGCCGCCGGAAGTTGTACAAGGCGAGGCCACTCCTCGAAGCCTTCCTCAACCGTCAACTTGCCGGTGAGCGCGAGATTGACGATATCGGCATTTGTTCGGGACTGGGCGACGCTGACCCGGATGAGTGGCGGAAATGACTCGTCGCCGCACCATCCGTATCAGCTGCGCTGCAGTTCTCCGCTCTCTGGCGTTTCTCGACCAAATCTACGGCGGTGTGCGTCGGCGATTTTCCAGAAGTAGGAAGCCGCCAATGTCTTACTACGGACTCACTGGACGCCTGAGGATCGCCTAAAGCGGATTGGATTCAATTGGCCGGCACCAGCGTGGCCGCCAGATGTGTTTCCGCGGATAGTAGATCGAGGTCCACGACGCTAGCTTGAGCTAGCGGCAATCTTTGGCAATATGGACTGAGCCCCGCGCGTCAGCGTCTGAACAACCGGCGCGGGGCTAATGCTAAAGCCACGTATCTGATGGGTGGCGTCATTGCAAGACTGGATGAACTGCATTCGCAGCGATAGTTCTATGAGCACTTGCTCCTGGCTAGAGAGATGCTCGCTGTTAGTGTTAACCATGCCATACTTGCCGTGCAGCACCACATCTGTTGCGAGTTCAAGAAAGTCTGCGCGAGACACTGTTGGGCGCAAGTGGTGTCGGTCGCAAGATACACCGCGACAGAATCCACGATTCCCGCCGAAAGAACTTGCTGTTGGCACCTGAGGTGCTGACTGCATCGAAGAATTCCGCTGCGTCGCCACAGTCGATTCGCCTCAGGTACGGCGGGCATGGGGCATTGCATACTACTGCCTCAGACATCTCGCAACTCCACGCTTTGCCTCCGCCTAAGGCCGGCAAACCTTACAGGGCTCCATACCAGCCGCCGTCACTGCGGCGAGTTCGATCAGCCTTCCTGACTCGCGCCGTCAACTATCTGCCCGTTGGAGCTAGGATTCGTTAGCGTACCTGGAGGCCGTTTCGCACAGCGATTGCGCGTGCTGATAAATACACTCCAGGGATTCGATCGCTTCCCGCTTCACCTTCTTCTCGGCATCAAATAGCCCGATGTACTTCCGCCGCGAATCGAAGTAAAGCCGGCAAATCGGCTTCCGATTGTTGTCGTCCGCCAGCACTCCGCAGTAGCTCTGCGTATCGCGAATTGTCACTCGAGCCGGTGGTAAGACATCTCTAACAATCGACTTCACGATGTAGAACGCCTCAATTTCTTCCTCGGTTGTGACAACGGACGGTCCAGCGTCAGAAGTCGGCTCCTCCTCGATGTGCGACTCGGCGATGCGAGCTGGCGCATCCCCCTGGATGGCAGACTCTAGCCGCATGCGGATTCGATCACGCACGAACTCGTGGAATGCCCTCTTGGTGATTTCCGTGAACTGTTCCTTCACCGCCTGCGATATTCGCCCGTCGTAGACCCTCTGGCAGAATAGCTTCACAAATTCTTCGGAGGGCGAGGTGAATTCGTCGGCGATGCTTCGTGCTATCCCCTTCGTGTACTTGAGGTCGCTCGCCGTTTGGAGGATATCCTCCTCCGAGAAGTTTTCTTTGGAAAACTTCTTGAGCTCCATTGCTACTTGGTCCGTCACGCTAATGAGCGACCACTCGAAGAACGGCTTGCCATCCATCTTGTTCGGCGCTTCGAGATCGGAAAAGAACTGGTAGTCGATTCCGTTTGTAAACACTCCGAATCTCGCGTCCGTAACCGAGAAGTATCGGTAGAGCTGCGACGGCGTAAGCTTGTCAAGATCGGCGCCGACGCTCTTGCATTCGAAGAGCATGATGGCCTTGCCGTCGGCCATAATTGCGTAGTCGACCTTTTCGCCCTTCTTGATGCCGACATCGGCCACGAACTCCGGCACCACTTCGAGGGGGTTGAACACGTCGTAGCCGAGAAGCTGCAGCAGTGGCATCACGAGAGCGTTCTTAGTTGCTTCCTCGGTTTGCAGTTGTTCGGCCGCCATCTGCGCCCGGTCGGCAAGCTCTTGATACCATCCCACCGCTTCTGTAACAGCTAGCACCGCTGCCATCAGCGTGTATTGAAAGAGAGGCGGGCCACGCTTGGTTTCCTAGAATTGTTTGTTGTGAAACTCAAACAGAAGGAGACTAGCCAT
>NZ_SIHJ01000008.1 GCF_007859765.1 Posidoniimonas corsicana | reverse complement strand
GCTGAGGGAGCGTGAACTTCTTCGGGGCACGGTGATGCCAGTAACGACGCACCGTCCGACGACCCAGCTCGTGGGCGGCAAGCAGCAACGCGATGGGAGACTTCGTCGTTCGCACCCACACCGTACGGAAACAACACTACCTACAGTTTAGCTAGCAACGATAAGATTTCTACAGAGCTACTTTTGTCCCTAAGATTCGATGCGCCAGAACGGGACAAAAGTCGGCCCGTCAGCAGGCCGGGGCGGCGGCCGGGCTTCGCCATTCGCCCAGCTGGGCGTTGCGTCTAGAATGGGAGTCTCACCGGCTGGGGAGCAGAACGCCAATCCAGGAGACACGATGCCCGACTTTGCCCAACGCGGGCCGATCACCACGCTGCACGACCTCGGAACCGTCGAAATCGGTCAGCTCGAGGCCGAGCTGCGGGACGCGGTGCGGCGCAACCCGATCGGGCTGGTGCTGCCGATCACCGCGTCGGACATGCGGGCCCAGCCGTTCGCCAACATCACCCAGAAGCTGGGCGAGGCGGACTACGTCGACACCGTGACGGTCGTGCTGAACCGGGCCGACTCGCCGGAGGACTACCGCGAGGCGGTCCGCCTGACGGCGCCGATGGGCGACAAAGTGCAGATCCTGTGGACCGACGGCCCCCGCGGGCAGGACGCGCTGAACGACCTGCTCGAGGCGGGCTTCACGGTGTCCCGCCCCGGCAAGGGCCGCGCCGTGTGGTTCGCGTTCGGCCACCTGCTGGCAGACACCCAGCTCAAGGCGTTCGTGCTGCAGGACGGCGACATCGTCGGCTACGACAACGAGATGCTGATCCGGCTGGCGCTGCCGATGGCCCACCCCGGCATGGACTTCGACTTCTGCAAGGCGTTCTACGCGCGGTGCACCGACCGCATGCACGGACGCGTGGTGCGGCTGCTGGTGGTGCCGTTCGTGCGGGCGCTGATCACGGTGCTCGGCAGCGACCCTTACCTGGTGTTTCTGCGGAGCTTCCGCTACCCGCTGGCGGGCGAGTTCGCCATCACGTCCACGCTCGCCCGGTCGAACCGCATCCCGTGCGACTGGGGGCTGGAGGTCGGCACGCTGAGCGAGGTGTTCCGCAACACGTCGCCCAAGCGGGTCTGCCAGGTCGACATCGCGCGGCTGTACGAGCACAAGCACCAGCCGCTGTCGCTCGGGGACCCGTCCAAGGGCCTCATGAAGATGGCGTCGGACATCCTGCGGAGCATCGTCCGCACGCTGGCCAGCCGCGGCATGGTGCTGAGCAACGGGCACTTTATCTCGCTGCGGTCGGCCTACCTGCGGCTGGCGCAGGACGCCATCCGCCAGTACCACGCCGACAGCCTGATGAACGGCCTGCAGTACGACCGCCACAGCGAGGAGCAGGCGATCGAGGGCTTCGCCGAGCTGATCACGCAGACCGGTCAGGCCGTGTCGGACGACCCGTCCGGCGAACCGGCCCTGCCCACCTGGACCCGCGTCATGACCGCGTTCCCCGAGTTCCCCCAGCGGCTGCGCGATATCGTGCGGCTGGACCGGGAAGAGTACGCGGGCTAGCGGGCCTTCTCCCCACGCGGTGGCCCCCATCGGTGCGGGACAATCCGAATGCCCAGGGACTTCGGCCGGGCGGTGATCCACGCCCTGCGGCGGCTGCCAAGGCCCGGCCGTTCGGGGTAAGATGGGCCGGCTACGGCGGGCCCCAGAGGAAACGGACCGCGGATTGGGCCCGCGACGCGCTGCAAAGGGAAACGAGACGATGAAGGTACTGGTGGTTGGCGGCGGCGGGCGCGAGCACGCCCTGGCATGGAAGATCGCACAGAGCCCCCGGGCGGACGTGGTGTTCGTGGCTCCGGGGAACGCGGGCACCGCGGCCGACGCGGAGCTGGGCATCCAGAACGTGTCGGTCGGCAGCGACGACGTCGCCGGCCTGGTGGAGTTCGCCAAGAAGAACGAGGTCGGGCTGACGGTGGTCGGCCCCGAGGCGCCGCTCGTGGCCGGGCTGGTCGACGCGCTGCAGGAGTCCGGCCTGCGGGCGTTCGGCCCCTCGAAGGCGGCCGCCGCGCTCGAGGGGAGCAAGGTGTTCTGCAAGGACCTGCTCCGCCACGCCGACGTTCCGTCGGGCGATTACAAGGCGTTCAAGGACGCCGAGGGCGCGCTGAGCTACCTGAACGACCGCGAGGACGTGCCGCTGGTGGTGAAGGCCGACGGCCTGGCGGCCGGTAAGGGCGTGGTGGTGTGCGACAACCGCGCCGAGGCGATTGACGCGGTCGAGCGGATCGCCAGCCGCCGCGAGTTTGGTGACGCCGGCGCGCAACTGATCATCGAAGAGCGGCTGCACGGCCACGAAGCGTCGGTGCTGGCGATCACCGACGGGCGGTCGATCCTCACCCTGCCGCCGGCCCAGGACCACAAGCCCGCCGGCGACGGCGACACCGGCCCCAACACCGGCGGCATGGGCGCCTACTGCCCTACCCCGCTGCTGACGGACGAGCAGCTGGCCATGATCGAAGAAACGGTCCTCGTGCCGACCGTGCACCACATGAAGCGGCAGCGGCGGCCGTTCCAGGGCGTGCTCTACGCGGGGCTGATGATCACCAAGCAGGGCCCCAAGGTGCTGGAGTATAACGTCCGGCTGGGCGACCCGGAGTGCCAGCCGCTGTTGATGCGGCTCAAGACCGACCTGCTCGAGGTGCTGGACGCGGCGGTCGACAAGCGGCTCGACTCGCTGCCGCCGCTGGAGTGGGACCCGCGCCCAGCGGTCTGCGTGGTGATGGCGAGCGAAGGCTACCCGGGAAGCTATGAGAAGGGCTTCCCGATCCGCGGCCTGGACGACGCCGCCGGCCTGCCCGACGTGAAGGTGTTCCACGCCGGCGCCAGCCTGGTGAACGGCGCGGTGGTGAACACCGGAGGCCGGGTGCTGGGGGTGACCGCCATGGGCGACACCATCGCCGCGGCGAAACTCCAAGCCTACAAAGCGGTTAAGTGCATCCGTTGGCAGGGAGCGTGGTGCCGCAAGGACATCAGCGACAAGGCCATGACCTACCAGTAGGCCCGCCAGACGCAGAACTGCTACAAGCCGTTATTTGCGCTGAACGGGCGAGGAATCAGTTGGATGTTGCGTCCGATCCCGTAAACTTGCTAGTAGAGAACCGTGGCCGCGTTCACTGCGTAAAACTAAACGTGCAACTGCTCCTCCGACATCTCGTTCTGCTGCTGACCGCCGCCGGGACCGTGATCCCGTCGCAGGCGCTAGCGCAGTGCGGTTGCGCCGACGCCCGCCGCCAAGCCGCTGCCGAGGCCGATCAGCCAAGCTGCTGCCAAGCCACGGCGGGGTGCTGCGGCGCCTCTGAAGTGAGCTGCTGCCAGGACAAGACCGGCGATACGGCCGAACACCAGCAGTGCTGTGGCGCCGGCGGATGCCGCTGCCTGGGCTGCGACGGTTCTCGACCTGAAGCACCGCAGATCAACTACACTGCTAGCGTCGACGACCTCAAGATGGTCGACACGCTCGCCTTCGCCCCCCTGCCTGTTGTCGCGCCTACCTCTGAGTTGAGTGCGGCAACGCTAGTTCTCCCACCGCGTTTAGGGGCGCCGCCCGGCGTCCGCCTGCAGGCGGTGCTGTGTGTGTGGACGATTTGACTCGCAGGCTTGGCCTTTGCGCACTGGCCGTGCTATCGCCAAGCCAAGCTTGAGTCCGATCCCCGTGGCTGCTATACGGCCACGGTTCCTTCCACACCAAACTGGAGAACTAGACGATGACCAACTCTATCAAGTTTATTGCGCTCTTGGCGATTGTAGCGGTCGGCGTGTTCGCGTACCGCTCCACCGCCAACACCAAGGCGGAAGCCGTCGGCTCGACGGCCGCCGCTTGCAAGTGCGGCGCGGACTGCAAGTGCGACCCGTGCAAGTGCGGCGATGAGTCGTGCTGTGCCGAAAGCCAGTGCTGCTCCGAGAGCAAGTGCTGCGACGGCGAGCAGTGCAGCGAGAGCGGCTGCTGCTCATCGGATGAGTGCGCCTGCTGCACCGGAGCCGACTGCACCGGAGCCGACTGCACCTGCGACGCCTGCGAGTGCGACGGCGGGGACTGCGAGTCGTGCTCGTGCGACGGCGCGTGCTGCGAGTCCGACAAGCAGGCCGCCTAACACGGCCCGCGATTGCTGAGTAAACCCGAACGCCCCTCCGGCGGGACTTTCCCGCCGGAGGGGTTTTGCGTGTCGGGCCCGGAACGGCGAGAATCGCAGCATGAACCGCATCGACCTCGCGCTCCGCAGCCTGCGCTACTACTACCGCACCCACCTTGCCGTCCTGCTGGGCGTGGCGGTCGCCACCGCGGTGATGACCGGCGCTCTGCTGGTGGGCGACTCCGTCCGCGGCAGCCTCAAGGGGCTGGTGCTGGAGCGGCTGGGATCCATCGACTACGCGCTGGTTACCCAGCAGCCGTTCCGGGCGGAGCTGGCTAGCGAGCTCTCCGCCGCGGAGGGATTCGAGCAGCGGTTCCACCTGGCCACGCCCGCTCTGCTGCTGCAGGCGACCGTCACCCACCGGGCCGACGGGCAGACCCGCCGCGCCAGCGACGTGCAGCTGCTGGGCGTCACGCCCGACTTCGGCCGGTTCAACACCGCCCAAGACACACTGGAGCCCGCCTGGCAGATCCCCGCCGGCGAGGCGTGGCTCACGCCGGCGGTCGCCGAGGAGCTGGGCGTGGGCGCCGGTGACGAGATCTTCCTGCTGCTGCCGTCGGTCGAGGCGATCCCGTCGGACAGCCCGCTGGGAGAGAAGCAGGACACCACCATCGGCCAGCGGGTCACGGTGGGCCGCGTGCTGCCCGACGCCGGCATCGCCCGCTTCACGCTCCAGCCGACGCAGCGGCCGCCGAAGTCGATCTTCGTTTCGCTCGCGGCGGCCCAGCAGGCGGTCGAACTGCCCGGCAAGGCGAACCTGCTGCTCGTCGGCGCCGAGAAACCGGGCGTGGACGGCGGCCAGTGGCTGGCGGACAACCTCAAGCCCACGCTTGACGACTACGGGCTGTCGGTCAAGGCGGTCGCACACGGCGAGGCCGTCCAGGTCGAATCCAGCCAGCTCGTGCTGAGCGACGCCGCGGTCGACGCGATCACCGCCGCGTTGAACGCCGCGCCCCAACCGGCGGTCACGTACCTTGCCAACACGATCCGCCACGGCGACAAGTCGGTCCCCTACTCAACGATCACAGGCGTCGAATCGCAGGCTGGCATCGGCCCGGTGCTCGGCGCAGATGGCGAACCACTTAGCCCTGGCCCGGACGAGATCATCCTCAACCGTTGGGCGGCTGATGCGCTCGGGGCCGAGATCGGTGATGAGTTCACCGTGACCTACTACGAACCGGAGACCACCCACGGAGAACTAGTCGAGGCGCCGCCGCTCCGTCTCAGACTAGTCGGAATCGCCGAACTTGAGGACTCCGCCGCCACCGCGAGGCCCACGCTGGCGTCCGACCCAACGCTCACGCCCGAGCTCGAAGGCGTGACCGACGCCGAAAGCATCAACGACTGGGACCTGCCGTTCGAGCTCGTCGAGCCGATCACGCAGGCCGACGAGGACTACTGGGACCTGCACAGCACCACCCCGAAGGCGTTTGTCTCGTTCGAATTGGCCAAGAAGCTGTGGTCGACGCGGTGGGGAACCGTGAGCCTGCTTAGGTTTCCCACAGAAAGCCTGGGAATCAGCGGCGAGTCTGGCGGCGAGCCGGCGCCCGACAACGAAGCGATGGCCAAGCTTACGCAGCGGCTACGCGGCGGCCTCGATCCGGCCGACCTCGGCTTCGAGTTCCGCCCCATCAAACGGCTCGGCCTTGCCGCCGCGAGCGGCACCACGCCGTTCGACGGGCTGTTCTTCGGGTTCAGCATGTTCCTGATCGGGTCGGCGGTGATGCTGATCGCCCTGCTGTTCCGGCTCGGCGTGGACCAGCGGGCTCGGCAGGTCGGTGTGCTGGGCGCCGTGGGGTGGGACGCCAAGCGGATCCGCCGAGTGCTGACCCTCGAGGGCCTGGTGGTCGCCACGGTTGGCGCCGCGGTCGGCGTGCTGGGCGGGATCGCCTACGCCTGGCTGATGCTCGCCGGGCTCCGCACGCTGTGGGTGGGAGCAATCGTCACGCCGTTCATCACGCTCCACGTCACCCCGCGCAGCCTGCTGATCGGCTACGTGGTGGGCGTCATCGCCGCCTGGCTGGCGATCGCGTGGTCGCTCCGCGGGCTGCTGAAGAACTCCACCCGCGCGCTGCTCAGCGGGCAGTCGCAGGACTCTCCAACCGATGGGGCAAAGCCCGGCCGTTGGGCCTGGTGGGTGTCGGTGCTCTCGCTGGGTGCGGCGGTTGGGCTCGGCGTGGCCGCGACCAACCTGCGCGGCGAATCGCAGGCGGGAGCCTTCTTCGGCTCGGGCGTGCTGGCCCTCGTGTATCTGCTCACGGCCGTGCGGGGCAGGCTCGTCGGCCGCCCGATCCGCAGCGACGCGCCGGCTCACTACGGCGTCACGTCGCTCGCGGTGCGCAACCTGGCGCGGACGCCGACGCGGTCGCTGCTGACCATCGGACTGGTGGGGGCGGCCAGCTTCTTGATTCTGGCGATCGGCGCCTTCCGGCTCCCGCCGACTGAGGCCGGCACCGGCGGCTACGACCTGGTCGCCCTCAGCGACCAGCCGCTGCACTTCGACCTCGGCACGCCCGAAGGGCGTCGGGAGTACGCGTTCCGACGCGATGATGAGGCGCGGTTCAACAACTGGCAGGTCGACTCCCTCCGGGTTTACGACGGCGAAGACGCCAGCTGCTTGAACCTGTACCAAACATCGCAGCCCCGCGTGCTGGGAGTACCCGACAAGTTCTACGCCCCGTTCGAGTGGGCCGACTTCCGGTCGCCCAAGAACTTGAAAGGCGCCAATGGTTGGAACGACCTCAACCTGGACCTCGGCTTCGACTCGAACGGCCGCCCGGTGGTGCCGGTGGTGCTCGATTTCAACACGGCGATGTACAGCCTGAAACTGTACGGCGGCGTCGGGGCGCGGCTGACCATCGAAGACTCGGCGCAGCGCGAGATCACGCTGGAAGTGGTCGGGCTGCTGAAGAACAGCCTGCTGCAGGGCGACCTGCTCATGTCGGAGGCAAACTTTCTGCAACTCTTTCCCGAGACCGGCGGCTACCGCTTCTTCCTCATCAAGTCCAAACCGCCGGGCGGCGACCAGGCGGCCTTCACCGCGCTGCTCGAGGATCAGTTGAGCGACTACGGGTTCGACGCCGAAGACGCGCGCGACCGCCTGGCAGGCTTCCTGGCGGTGCAGAACACGTACTTGTCGACGTTCCAGACGATCGGCGCCCTGGGCCTGCTGCTGGGCGCAGTCGGGGTAGCGGTAGTGCAGCTCCGCAACGTGGCTCAGCGGCGGGGCGAGCTGGCGTTGCTGCGGGCCGGCGGGTTTACGGCGTCCCGACTCGAGTCGCTGGTGCTGCGAGAGAACCTGGCGTTGCTGCTTGGTGGACTCGGCGTCGGCGCCCTGGCCGCGGCGGTGGCGTTGGCGCCGCAGTCGCTCGTTGGCGACGCCTCTTTCCCGTGGCTGAGCGCACTAGTGCTGCTCGCGGTGATCGTCGGCGTCGGACTGGCGGTGGGTTGGCTGGCGACGCGCCGCACCATCGCGGCCCCGCTCTTGCCCGCGCTCCGCGGCGAGTAGCAACGCCCGCGGCCCGCAGAAAAACAGCCGGCCGGGCCTATCAGGCGGGTTGCCAGCCGCTTACATTGCAACCTAGCCGACGCCCGCCCCTCCCCCCGCCCAACGATGCCGTATGCGTGGAATGCTGTTTGTTGTCGCCTCGTTCGCTTTGACGGTGCTGTGCTGGGGCCTCTACGGTCCCCTGCTGCACGAGGGGCAGCACCAGATGTCCACCGTCGAAGGACAGTACGCCCGGCTCCTGCCCTTCGTGTGCGTGGGGCTCGCGTACTTTGCGGTTGGCGTCGTCGCCCCGATCGCATGGCTGCAGACCCGTGGTGAGCAGGGCCACTGGACGTCGCGCGGCGCGTTGCTGAGTCTCGGCGCCGGCGCGCTTGGCGCTCTGGGAGCGCTGGGGATCGTCATGGCGTTCACGTTCGGGGGGAAGCCTTCGTACGTGATGCCGCTGGTGTTTGGCGGAGCGCCCGTGGTGAACTCGTTCGTCACGATCTTCCTGGCCCGGAAGATGAAGGAGATCGGGCCCATGTTCCTCGCCGGGTTGATCATCGTTGTGCTCGGGGCCGTGACGGTGCTCATCTTCAAGCCGGCCGACGCCGCGAAACCCAAGGCGGACGCTGCCGTTGCAGCCAAGACCGACTCCGCCCCAGACCCTGCGCCCGAGGGGATCGAGGATGTGGTGGTCGAGCAGACGAAAGAAGCCACAAAGACCGCCAGCAACTTCTTACTTCAGCTTCTGTCGATCGCTACGGTCGTGGTCTGCTGGGGCACGTACGGCCCCACGCTGCACAAGGGGCAGGCGGCCATGGACAACAGCAAGATGCGTCCTCTGCTGTGCGTGGGGATCTCGTATTTCGTGATCGCCGTGCTCGGGTCCGAGCTGATCCTCAGCGTCTACCCGGAAAACAGCCACTGGGACTTCACCGGCGCGGTGTGGAGCCTGATGGCGGGCGCGGCGGGCGCCTTGGGGGCGTTGGGGATCATCATGGCATTCAACTTCGGCGGCAAACCGGTGTACGTGATGCCATTGGTGTTCGGCGGGGCGCCGGTTGTTAACACCTTCTTCACGATCGTCGCCAAGGGGCAATACAACCAGATCAATCCCCTATTCTGGGCGGGCCTGATAATGGTGATTGCGGGCGCCGTGATCGTGCTGGTGTTCGCCCCCCGCGGCGGCCCCAAGAAGCCCGCGAAGAAACCGGCCGAGTCGGCCGAGCCGTCGCCCGCTTAGCGACCCGGGCCGCTAAGAACAAGAAATGCTCTCGGCGTTCGCCAAGATCCACGACCGTCGTGCGAAATAAGCGGCAGCGGATCAACGAATTCGTGTATGATGCGCCGGCCCGCTTGGCCACACAGCTCTTCCTGACGGAGTCCCCGATGCCCACCCCCCAGACGCTGCCCGCAGCGGCCCTGCTTGTCGCTTACCTGCTCAGCCCGCTCGCCTGCCTGGCGGACGACTTCTCGCTCAAAGCGCTTGTGCCCTCCGAAGCGCAGATGGCTGTCGTTTGGCGACAAAACCCGGAGCGGGAGCCCCAGCGGGAGCAGCTGGCGAAGGTGCTAGAGACCTTCCGCAAGGAACGCATCGCCGAACGCGTCTTCGACATTATCCAGGGACGCATCGAGGAGGACGACCTCGAAGAAGCCCAGCAAAACATCGCCGAATTGCGGGAGGCGACCGCCTCCGCGTCGCTCGATGCTTTGACCAACGCGAGCGAGGCCGCGTTCTTCCAGGTAGCCGAGGGCGAGGCCGCCAACAACGTCATTGCGGTGCGGATGACGCCCGAGGCGGTCAGCGGCTACGTCGAGGCCGCCAAGAACCTGCTGGCCCTGGCGGAGCAGAAGTCGGGCGACGAGTTCTCGATCACCGAAGAGCAGGTCGACGGCGCCAACTACCTGACCGTGTACCCGCCCTCCCCCGCCCCGATGCAGCCCACGCTGGCCGGCAAGGACGGCGTGCTGATCTTCAGCACGTCGCAGTCGTTGGCCCGCGCCGCGGTGATGCGGCTTAGCTCGGACTCGCCCGAGTCGAAGTTCGACGAGCCCCGCCTGAAGGACGCGCTGGCCAAGCTGCCCGCCGCCGAGGACTCCGTCTACTTCTACGACGGCAAGCAGCAGTTCAAGTCGCTCCGCGACCAGCTCGCCCCCGCGCTCGAGGCGATCAAGCAGCAGGGCGATGGCGACGCCAACGCGGCCGCGGCGGTGCGCCTGATCCACGCATTGATGGACGAGCTGGCGGTCACAGACCTGGAGGTCGCGGTCGGCTACACCGAGGAAGGGCACAACCGCACCGATACGCTGGGCATGCTGCTCCCGGGCACCGACGAGCGGCTGCTGCGGCAGGTGCTCGTCGGCGGCGAGCCCCTGCAAGACTGGACCCGCTGGACGCCCGCCGGCGCCGCCGCGTTCCGACTCAGCTCCGGCGTCGACCTGCAGGCCCTGTACACGCGGGTGCTGGGCGTGTTCTCGCGCGAGGCGCCCGAACTCGCCGCCGAGGCCCTGGTGCAGCTCACCAAGGTAGAAGACCAGCTGCAACTCAACCTGGAAGACGACATCCTGGCCCTGTTCTCCGGGCAGTCGGTGTCCGTGACCCTGGCCGACGGGCAGTCGTTCGCCGCGTTGAAGTGCCGGCAGCCGGAGCACACCCGCGAGCTGCTGCACCGTGCGATCGACGCGGCCGTTCAGATCCCGCAGGTCGCCCAGCAGCAGCTCGAGCTGGTCGAGAGCGAGACCCTGCCCGGCTTCGAGGACCTGAGGGCGTCGTTCTTCGCGGCGGTTGGCGTGCGGCCGGTGATCGGCTTCAAGGACGGCTGGATGATCTTCGCCACCACCCCCGAGGCGGCCCAGCAGGCGATCGACGTCCGCTGGGGCGATGCCGATTCGTTCGCGTCGACCGAGGCGTTCGAGCGGTTTGGACTCGAAGTGTCCGGTCCCGTGTCGGCGATCTCGTACTCGGACACCGCCGGCGCGTTCCGCAAGACGGCCCAGTACATCAACCAGGCGGCGGCGATGGCGCCGCTGCTCGCCGGCGCCGCCCTGCAGGAGGCCGACCCCAAGGACGCCGAGGCGATCCAGAAGGTGATCGCGCTGCTGCCAAGCATCGCCAGGGTGATCGAGAAGCTCGATTTCATGGAGGCGCAGCTCGCGGTGCAGCGCCCGGGCGACACGCACGACTCCTACCGCAAGGAGTCCGTCATGCTGATCCGGCAGGACTGACTCGGGCGCCCGCAGACCCGCGGGTCCACTGGCAGCCGGGTTTGGGTATCTTCGTGGCGAGATCGTTAGTATGCTAACGATTCCCCCTCCGCTGCGTCCCCACCCGGCCCACCAGTGACCAACTACGACTTCGAAGACAGCATCGGCTTCTGGCTAGCGGTGACGCACCAGGCCTATACCCGGCGGCTCGAGTCCACGCTCGCCCCGCACGGCATCACGTACCGCCAGGCGCAGGTGCTGGGCTACTTGGCTTTAGAGGGGCCGCTCTTTCAGGCGGACCTGGCCGCCAAGATGCTGATCGAGCCCCCCAGCCTGGTTGGCGTGATCGATCGCATGGAGGCCGCCGAGCTCATCGAGCGGCAGCCCTGCCCCGATGACCGCCGCAAGAAGATGATCCACCCCCTGCCCGGTTCCAACCAGGTGTGGAAGAAAGTCACCCGGTGCGCCAAGAACCTCCGCACCGAGGCGTCGGAGGGGCTGTCCGACCGTGAACAAGCCACGCTGAAACGGCTCCTCAAGAAGGTGCGCGACAATGTCGCATAGCCAGCCCTTACGCTTGGTGGCCCTCGTGGCCGCGCTCTTGTCCGGGGCCGCTGCGCAAGCGCAGCCGGGCGGCGGCGCCCCGCCGGTGATCGCGGCCCGCGCCGTGGAGCAGGAAGTGATGGACTCGCGTTCGTTTGTCGGCACCGTGGTGCCGGTCAAACGCGCGGTGGTTGGCAGCGCAGTTGCCGGACGGGTCGTTGAGTGCCCTATCGAGGCCGGCGACCGTGTGGAACGGATGGCGGAACTCGCCCAGCTGCTCACCGAGACGATCTCGCTCGAGATCGCCTCCGCTGAGGGCGAGCTGTCGCTGCGTCAGCAGCAGCTGGCGGAGCTCGAGAACGGCACGCGTCCCGAAGAGATCAAACAGGCGCTCGCCAAGATGCAGGCGGCCGAGGCCCGCCGCGACTTCCTGGCCGCCCGACGCGACCGGCTGGCAACCATCGCCAAGACCCGCGGCGCGATCACCGAGGACGAGCTCCAGGAGGCCCGGGCCAACGCGTCCGAGGCGGAGCAGATCTACCTCGAGGCTCAGGCGGCGCACGAGCTGGCCGTGGCGGGGCCACGCGAAGAGGTCATCGCCCAGTACCGTGCGCAGGTGCAGATGCAGCAGGCGGTCGTGGAGCGTCTGAAGGACCAGCGCAAGAAGTACACGGTCACCACCAAGTTCGACGGGTACGTCGTGGCGAAGCACACCGAAATCGGCGCCTGGCTCAACCAGGGCGACCCGGTCGCCGAGGTAGTGGCGATCGACGAGGTCGACATCGACGTAAAGGTGGGCGAGCAGAGCCTGCCGTTCATCCGCCCCGGCGAACCGGTGCAGGTGGTCGTGCCGGCGCTCCCCGGCCCGCCGCTCGAGGGGAAGATCCTGGCCACCGTTCCGCAGGGCGACCTCCGCACGCGCACCTTCTCGGTCAAGGTGCGGCTGCCCAATCAGATCACCGACGACGGCCCGCTGCTGAAGCCCGGCATGTACGCCCGCGTCACGCTGCCGATCGGCGGGCGGGTGGTCGCCACGATGGTCCCCAAGGACGCCATCATCCACGGCGGCGCGTCGCCGATGCTGTTCGCGGCGGACGCGACCACCGGCGTCGGCCAGACCGTCAAGGTCCGGCCCGTGCCGGTCGAGATGGGGGTCGCCGAAGACGGGCTGACGCAGGTGACCGGCCAGCTGCGGCCCGGCGAGGTGGTGATCACGCACGGGAACGAGCGGCTGCGCCCGGGGCAGGAGGTGACGATCACCGAGCTAGACGCGCCGGCGCGCGGCGGAGCCAGCAGGTAGCTTCCATGAACATCGTCGAATCGCTCGTCCGAAACCCGGTGAAGGTCAGCGTCGGCGTGCTGCTGCTGGTGCTCTTCGGCGTGGTCGCCATGACCCAGCTGCCGATGCAGCTCACCCCCGAAGTCGAGACCCCCACCCTCACGATCACCACGCGTTGGCCGGGCGCGAGCCCCGCCGAGGTGGAGCAAGAGATCGTCATCGAGCAGGAAGACCAGCTCAAGGGCGTGGAGGGCGTGCAGAAGATGTCGTCGGAGAGCAAGGACTCTTCCGGCGAGATCACCCTCGAGTTCGCCGTCGGCGAGGACATGGACAGCGCGCTCGCCAAGGTGACCAGCGCGCTAAGCCAGGTGCCCGAGTACCCGGAAGATGTCGACCTGCCGGTGGTCTCTTCGGCCAACAGCTCGAGCCGCCCGATCGCGTGGTTCATCCTCAGCGCCCTGCCGGCCACCGACGAGCAGATCCTCGCGTTCGCGGAGGCCCACCCCGCCCTGAAGTCTCAGCTGGACCGCATTGCGGCCACCGAGAACATCGGCCTGCGGATGCACCGCCTGCGCGAGCTGGCCGCCCAGCACCCCGAGGCGGCCGTGCTCCTCCCGCCGCCGGACCTCAAGGTCGACCACCTCCGCCGCTTCGCCGAGGACGAACTCGCGGACCGCTTCAAGAACGTGGACGGGGTCGCCCAGTCGAACGTGATCGGCGGGCTGGAAGAGGAGCTGCAGGTCATTGTAGACATGGAGCGTCTGGCCGCCCGGCAGGTTACGCTCACCGCGCTGCGGGACGTGCTGCGGCTGGAGAACAAGAACACCTCGGCGGGCGACATCTGGGATGGAAAGAACCGCTATGTGGTGCGTCTGGACGGGCGGTTTGACTCGCCCCAACGCGTGCTGGAACTTCCGCTGGCCGTCCGCGAGGGGGCGCCGGTGTACGTCCGGGACGTCGCGGACGTGCGTTTCGGCTTCAAGAAGCCGGACGGCCTCGTCCGCCGGTACGGGGAAGAGAACATCGCGGTGAACGTCGTCCGCGAGACCGGCGCCAACGTCATCGACGTGATGGCCGGCCTGTACGAGACCAACGACTTCCTCAACCGCGAGATCCTCAACCCGAAGGGCCTCACCCTCACCCAGGTGTACGACGAGACCGACTACATCGAGTCCTCGGTCAACCTGGTGCAGCAGAACATCTTCCTCGGCGGCGCCCTGACAATGGTCGTGCTGATGGCGTTCCTGCACTTGGGCGCCCGTACGCTCGTCGTGGCGCCCATGATCCTGGCCTCGGCGATCGCGTCGGTCTACCTGAGCCCGTGGTGGTTTGCGTTGAGCCTGGCATTGATCATCGCGTCGGGTCTGTGGTTTGCCCGCGGCGCCCTGGTGGTCGGGCTGGCGATCCCGGTGAGCATCATCGGCACCTTCCTGATCCTCCGCGGCCTGGGGCGGTCGCTCAACGTGATCAGCCTGGCCGGCATGGCGTTCGCCGTCGGCATGCTGGTGGACAACGCGGTGGTGGTGCTGGAGAACATCTACCGCCGGTACACGTCACTCGGCGAGGCGCCGCTGCTGGCGTCGGTGCGGGGAACGCAGGAGGTGTGGGGCGCGGTGGTGTCGTCGACGCTGACCACCATCGCGGTCTTCCTGCCGGTGGTGTTCGTGCAGGAGGAAGCAGGGCAGCTGTTCCGCGACATCGCGTTGGCGATCAGCGCAGCGGTCGGCTTGTCGCTCATCGTGTCCGTGACGATGATCCCAACCGCCGCTTCTCGACTGTTCCACAAGCGGCAGGCTGCGCCGGCCGGTCCACCTCGGCCCGAACGCCACCAGCCGCTGATCTCCCGCGCGCTCGGTCGGATTGGCGGCGCCCTGGTCGGGGTCGTCTTGGCGACCAATCGTTGGGCCCAGGGCAGCACGCTCCGCCGGTTGACGACGGTCGTGCTGCTGATCGGCCTCGCCGGCGGCATCAGCTGGTCCCTGTGGCCGCGGGTGGAGTACCTGCCGACCGGCAACCGGAACCTGGTGATCGGCTTCGTTGTGCCGCCGCCGGGCTACAACATCAACCAGCTGCTAGAGCTGGGCCGCACGGTCGAGGCCGAGCTCAAACCCTACTGGGACGTCGAACCAGGCGTCGCCCCCGGGGACCTCGACGAACCCGCCATCTACGACTACTTCTTCGTGGTGCGCGGCCGCTCGGTATTCATGGGCGTGCGGGCGATGAACCCGCTGCGGTCCGGCGAGCTGGTGGGCATCCTGGGCCCCGCCCTCCGCGCCGCGCCCGGCGCGTTCGGCAGCGTAAAACAGACCAGCCTGTTCGAGAGCGGCCTGACAGCCGGCCGCACCGTGGACATCGAGATCACCGGCCCCGATGTCGAAAAGCTGGTGGGCATCGGCGCGCAGATTATGTCGCCCAAGGCGGCGGGCGGCTACGGCGTGATGCAGATGTACGAGGGCACCCAGGTGTTCCCCAAGCCGAGCCTCGACCTCTCCAGCCCCGAGCTGCACGTCACGGCCAAGCCGCTCAGCGCCCGTGCGGTGGAGATGCCGGCCCAAGACCTCGGCTTCGCGGTGAACGTGCTGGTCGACGGCGCCTACGTGAGCGATTACTACCAGGGCGGCAAGAAGATCGACCTGACCGTGATGAGCGAGGGACGCTTTGCCGACCGAACGCAGCGGCTGGACTCGGCGCCCATCGCCACGCCCGACGGCCAGTTGGTGCCGCTCAGCGCTGTGGCGAACGTCCGTTACGGCAGCGGTCCCGAGCAGATCAACCACCGGGAAAAGATCCGCTCGGTCACGCTGCAGGTGACGCCGCCGGAGTCCGTCGCACTCGAGGACGTCATCAAGCGGATCGAGTCCGAAATCGTAGCGCCGATCCGCGCCAGCGGCCAGCTCGAGGGCGGCTACCGCATCGCCCTCGCCGGCACCGCCGACAAGCTTAGTGAAACCTGGCGGGCGTTGCGGTTCAACGTCATGCTGGCGCTGCTGATCACGTACCTGCTGATGGCGGCGTTGTTCGAGTCGTGGCTGTACCCGCTGATCATCATCCTCAGCGTGCCGCTGGGCGCCGCGGGCGGGGTGCTCGGGCTGTGGATCTTGAACTGGTTCGTGCTCCAGCCGCTGGACGTGCTGACTATGCTCGGCTTCGTGGTGCTGATCGGCACCGTGGTGAACAACCCGATCCTGATTGTGCACCAGTCGTTGATCCACCTCCGCGAGGACGGCATGACGCCACGTGACGCCATCCTGCAGAGCGTCCGGACGCGCATCCGACCGATCTTCATGACCACCACCACCACCGTGCTGGGTCTGCTGCCGCTGGTGCTGTTCCCTGGCGCCGGCAGCGAGTTGTACCGCGGCATCGGCAGCGTCGTGCTGGGCGGTCTGGTCGTGTCGACGCTGTTCACGCTGCTGCTGGTTCCCACGCTGTTCAGCCTGCTGCTGCGGGTGGCGCCGGTCGCGGCGGCGGACGAGCTATCCCCCTCGCACGCGTTGCCGGAGGGGCTGTCTAGCCAGCCAGAGCCTGCGCGGACCGTCGCGGTCTGAGGAGCAGCAGCGGCGGCTACGCGTTGCCGACCGGATCGGATATCTTGGGGGCGTTCTATCCGTCGCCCCTAGCCTCCGCCCCGCCGTGCCGCACTACGCCGATTCGCTCGCCAGCCTCGTCCGCGAACACAAGAGCCCGCTGGTGGTCGGCATCGACCCCCGCTGGGACCAGCTGCCCGACTCGCTCCGGCAGGGGGACTCGCTTGCCGATCGCGCCGAGGCGTACCGGCGGTTCTCGATCGGCGTCATCGAGGCGGTGGCCGGTGTGGTTCCCGCGGTGAAGCCCCAAGCGGCGTTCTTCGAAGAGCTCGGCCCGGCCGGCATGGCCGCGCTGGGCGACGTGATTGCCCGCGCCCGCGGCAACCGCCTGCAGGTGATCCTGGACGGCAAGCGGAACGACATCGGCTCCACCGCCGAAGCCTACGCCCGCGGCATGCTAGGGGAAGCCAGCCCGTGGGGCGCCGACTCGGTGACGGTCAGCCCGTACCTGGGCGACGACAGCCTCGCGCCGTTTGTCACTACCGCAATCGAGCGGGACGCGGGCCTGTACGTGCTGGTCAAGACCTCCAACCCCGGCGGCGCGCTGTGGCAGGACAAGCTGATCGACGGCAAGCCGTTGTACCGCCATGTGGGCGAGCACGTTGAGCACCTGGCGGAGAAGACCGCCGGCGAGTGCGGGTACGGGTTGGTCGGTGCGGTGGTCGGGGCGACCTACCCGGAGCAGCTCTCCGAGCTCCGTCAGGCGATGCCGCACACCTGGTTCCTGGTCCCGGGGTTCGGCGCCCAAGGGGGGGCCGCGGCGGACGTCGCCGGCGCGTTTGACGCGTCGGGGCTGGGCGCGGTGGTAAACAGCAGCCGCGGAGTGATCTTCGCCTACAACCGGCCCGAATACGCACAATTCGGGCAGGATCGCTGGCAGGACGCGGTCCAGCAAGCCGCGCGGGACGCGACGGCCCAGCTCTGCGACGCCACGCCGGCGGGCGCCCTGTAAGCGGTTTCGCCCCTCAAATCCGCCCCGCTACCGCTGCCGAGGCGTTTTTTCCGAAACCCGCCGTTGGCCCGGGGGTTCAGAAACGTGACGCCCGAAACGGATCGGGGGGACGCCTAGGCGGCCGGCTGGCCGCCAACCGCCCCACGTTTGGGGGCCTTATCGAACACAGGGAGTTCTACAGATGCGGAACATGATCATTACGTTGACGGTCGTGCTGGCGGGCGCGCTGGCCGTGACCGACGCTATGGCCCAGGGCCGCGGCGGCGGTCGGGGCGGCCGTGGAGGTTTCGGGGGCGGCGGCGGTGGCGGCGTCACGCTGGCCCAGCTGCTTGGCGTCGAGAAGGTCGCCGACGCGGTCAAGCTGACCGACGCCCAGAAGGAGCAGGTCCAGGAGATGCGGCGCGAGATGCGCGGCGAGCGTGGCGACCGCGGCCAGCGGGGCAACTTCCGCGACATGACCGAGGAAGAGCGTGAGAAGGCCCGCGAGGAACGCGCCGCCCAGCGTGCCGAGCAGGAGAAGGCCGAGGCCGAGAAGCTAGCCTCGATCCTCGACGCCGGGCAGATGAAGCGGCTCAAGGAAATCAAAGTCCAGGTCCAAGGCGCCGCGGCGCTGCTTGATCCGGCCGTCCAGACCGAACTCGGCCTGTCGAGCGAAACGGTCGCCAAGCTCAAGGAGACCAACGAGGAAGCCCAGCAGGAGATGCGCGATCAGATGCGCGAGATGTTCAGCTCGGGCGATCGTGAGGGCTTCCGCGAGAAGATGACCGAGATGCGCGACGCCATGCAGAAGAAGCTGTTGGGAGTGCTGTCCGACAGCGAGAAGGCGGCGTTCACCGCCATGCAAGGCGACAAGATCGACATCACGGTCCAGGACCTGATGGGCGGTCGTGGCCGCGGCGGTTTCAACGCCGGCGGCGGACGCAACCGCGGCGAAGGCGGCGGACGCAACCGCGACGCTGGCCGTCCGGAACTCGAGTAAGCGGCCCATCGGCGGCGGGCGTTAGGGTCGCACACGCCGCCGACAGGCAGCTACGCCAAGACCGCCGCAGGGGCGCCCCCTGCGGCGGTCTTTTTTCGTCTCGGCGGTTCTATCACCGGCCCCCGCGGAGGCCAGCCGCGGCCGACGCGAGCACCGTCGCGGAGCTGATCGGCATCAGCACCGCGGCCGCCAGCGGCGTGATCAGGCCGGCGGCGGCCAGCGACACCGCCAAGAGGTTGTACCCCAGAGAGATCGCCAGATTCCTGCGGACCACCCGCATCGCCTGGCGAGCAAGGTCGGTCAGGTCGACCAGCGGCGCCAGACCAGACTGAGCCAGGTAGACGTCCGCCGCCGCGAGCGACGCCTCGGCCCCGCCCTGCACCGCCACGCCGACATCGGCCGCCGCCAGTGCGGCCGCGTCGTTGACGCCGTCGCCCACCATCACGGTCACGCCGCCCGCGTCGCCACGGCGGCGGACCACCTCCAGTTTGCCCTCGGGCGACATGCCCGCGCACGCGTGCTCGAATGGCACCCCAACCTCAGCGGCCACACCGTGGACCACGTCGGCCGCGTCGCCCGACAGGATGCTGGTCCGCCAGCCGGCCGACGCGAGCTGCTCGAGCGCACCTGCGGCGTCCGGCCGGGTCTGATCGGCCAGCGCCGCCAGGCCGATGAGCTCTTCGTCAAGCGCAACTAGCACCACCGTTTGCCCGAGCGTCTGGTGCTCTGCCGCGGCGCGGCGCCAGAGGTCGTTGGTGAGGAAGGACTCACGGTCGAAATAGCTGGGGCAGCCTATCCGCAGCCGCCTACCCTCGAACCGCGCGGTCAGCCCGCCATCGCCTAACTCGACCACCTGGTCGACAATCGCGCCGTCATCGACGCCCTCCTTGCAGAACGCCCGACGCAACGCGGCGCCGACCGGGTGCACCGAGTCCCGCTCGGCAGCGGCCACGACCGCCTTAAGCCAACTGGGGCCGATCCAGGTTTTGAGCACGGGCCGGCCCGCCGTGATCGTGCCGGTCTTGTCGAGCAGAAGCCGCCCACTCTTTGCCAGCCGCTCGATGGCCCGCGCGTCCTTCACCAGCATGTTCCGCCGGGCCGCGGCGCCGAGCGCCATCGCCATGGTGAGCGGCGTTGCGAGCCCCAGTGCGCAGGGGCAGGCGACAATCAGCAGTGCGACCGTGTGGTCGATCGCGGCCGCGCCGCCCGTCGCGGCCCACCACCCCAACAGGGTCGCGAGCGACAACACGACCACCGCCGCAACGAACCAACCCGACACACGATCGGCGAACTGGACGATCGGCGGTTTCTCGCGCACGCCCTGGTCGACCAGCCGCATCAGCCCGCCGACGCGGGACTCCTCACCGGTGGCGATGACGCGCACCCGCAGCACGCCCCCCAGGTTCTGAGCGCCCGCGTAGACTTTCTGCCCCGGGCCGACGGGCGCCGGGTGCGACTCGCCGGTCAGCAGCGCCTGGTTGACGCTCGACTCGCCCGATTCGACGGCGCCGTCGGCGGGGATCAGGTCGCCCGAGCGGACCTCCACCAGCTCCCCGAACGCGAGCGAGTCGACCGGCCGGTCCACGACTTCGTCGCCCATCACTACTCGGCAGGTCGATGGTGTGAAGGCGAATATCAGCCCGACCGCCTCGTCGGCCCGCCGCTGCTGCCGCGCCTGGAACCAACGGCCGACCAGCAGCAGGAAGACCAGCACCGACAGCGAATCGAAGTAGATCTCGCCGCGGTCGAGCAGCGTGTTGGCCAGACCAGCGACGCCGCCCACCGTGAGCGCCAGGGCGATCGGGAGGTCGAGGCTGGGCCGCCGCGCCGCAATCGCCGCCCACGCGCCGCGGAAGAACACCGCGCCGGGCCAGGCCAACGACACCATCCCCAGGCCGGCGCTCACCCACCGAAACAGCAGGTGGAAGTGGGACTCGATGCCGGAGAAGAGCCCGGCGTAAAGCGCCAGCGCCAGCAGCATGCTGTTGCCGGCCAGGGCGCCGGCGACTCCTAGTCGCACCAGCTGCTTGCGTTCCTCGTTCCGTCGAACGTCCAGTGCGGTCACGCCGGCGGCCGGGTAGGCGGGGTAGCCGAGGCAGTCAAGCGTCTGGGCGATGCGAGAGAGGCTCACGGCCGTGGGGTCCCAAGTCACCCGCACCAGCGACGCCCGCAGGCTCAGCTTCGCGTCTGCCACTCCCTCGACAATGCCGGGGAGCCGCTCGACCAGCCACAGGCAGGCAGCGCAGTGGACGCCCTCCAGCCGCAGCTCCGCCACCCTTCTGCCGCCGGCGGTCGACCGGGTCTGGTGCGTGAGGAACTCCTCGGAATCGAACGCCAGGTAGCGATTCGTCGTCGCCGCCGCCCGGCGGGGCTTAGCGGCGACCGAGTCTCGCAGCCGGTAGTAGCGTTCCAGCCCGTTGGCGTGGATCACCTGGTAGACCGTGCGGCAGCCCTGGCAGCAGAACTGCTCCTTTTCGTGCGGTTCGATCAGCCCCTTCGGGACCGGTAGGCCGCAGTGATCGCAAGCGACCGATGTCTTTGCGGGCGGCTCAGCTGGTTCAGCAGGATCGGCGGTGGCGTTCATGGCAGCTCCTCTGGAGTCACCGCTGGACGGCAGCAAGGGGGAAGCTCATGGGGGTTCGGGGCAAGCGTTTGGTTGGCGCCGGCGGGCGCCGCTGCGTTGGCCAGCGTGGCCGGGTCGAGCCCGGCGCGGCCGGCGAGCGTGTACATGCCGACCCCAATCAGCGCGATCGCACAAACCGCCGGCATCCGCTTTCCGAGCGCCCCCATCGCCGCTTGAACGCCCATGCCCAACGTGATCAGAACGGGCAGCGTGCCGGCCCAGAACACCGCCATGACCGCCGCCCCGGCGAGGGGCCGCCCCGTGCCCGCCGCGGTGATCGCGAACGCGTACAGCCAACCGCACGGCAGGAGCGTGGTGAGCAGCCCGATCGTCAACGCCCGCCGGACCGGGGGCATCGTGAACGCGACACGTTGCCCGGCCTGCACGGCCCTGACCATCGCTTGCGGTGGCCGCGCATGCCCCATCCTCAGCCCCGCGACGCGGGCCAGCTCCAGCCCTCCGAACACCATCATCAGGCCGCCCGCCGCGGCCATCGCGAGCGGCTGAAGGCCGGCCAGCGTCGAGGTCAGGTCGACCAGGGCGCCCGCCGCCCCCGCGGCGGCGCCCAGCAGCATGTAGGTGGTCAGCCGGCCGAGGTGGTAGGCCAGTTGCAATCGGGTCTGCGGCGCGCCAGCGGGGTCGTTGACTGCGAAGGCGACAAACGGCCCGCACATGCCGGCGCAGTGGAGCGACCCCAGCAGGCTGGCGAACAGAACGGCGGCGGCGAGCGTGATCATGGAAGTCTCGGTAGATAGCGGGCTCAGTTGGCGGTCGGTTGACCTGGCGCTGGCCCGGTCGAAGCAGGGAGTTGTATCTCTGCCGCGTCGCCGTGCCCGGCTTCGCGCGTCATCGGGCCGACCGGCTCCGGCGGCGCCGCCAGCGCGAATGTCAGCGCGATCAGCATCAGGAACATGTGTCCGCCCAAGAGTGCGCAGACAATGACGGGCCAGCAGATGCGCTGCCAGAGCGTGGGTTCGGTGGTAGGACTCAAGGTGATTCTCCTTCGTCGGCGGCCGTTGGCGGCGCCACATCGCCAATCAGACGCATCCTATGGGTCTGTCGGTTGCCGCCGTCATCGGTGACTAGGATCGTGACCGCCAGTTCCCCACGCCGAAACGCCGAGGGTGAGGTTAACAACCGGAGCGGCTCGGTGATTCGTTCCCGCGGCTCGAGGCTCAGCCGCAGGGGGCCGCCCGCGATCTCTACGGAAGCAGGGTCCTCCACCGCGATGCTGTAGGTGTGGGGATCGTGGGTGCGGTTCTCGAGTATCAGACGGAAGGTGTTCTCGTTGAGCCCCGACTCGGTGGTGCGGTAGGGCCGGCCGACGTTGCGGAGCGTGTCGACGTCGAACGGGCTCTTGGTGGCGATCATCGTCACGAAGGCGCCCGCCAGCAGGAAGATGATCGCCGCGTAAGCCACCACCCGCGGGCGGAGCACCCTGATGGGCCGGCCGGCGAGCGCCGACTGGGAGCTGTAGCGGATCAGCCCCTGCGGCAGCCCCACCTTCTGCATCACGGCGTCGCAGGCGTCGATGCACTGCGCGCAGCCAACACACTCCAGCTGCAGGCCGTCGCGGATGTCGATCCCGGTGGGGCACACCGCCACGCACATGCTGCAGTCGACACAGTCGCCCAGGCCCGCCGCTGCGCGGTCGCGTCCCCGGCCGCGCGGCTCGCCGCGACGCTCGTCGTACCCGATGATGGCCGACGAGCGGTCCAGCATCACCGACTGGAAACGCCCGTAGGGGCAGCCGATGATGCAGAGCTGCTCGCGCCAGTAGCAGAAGTCGAACATCATCAGCGCGGTGATGAACGCGACTAGTGCGAACGGCCCAGGGTGCTTCCACGGCGAGCTGCTCCAGATCCAGCGGTGGAGCTGCTCGGCGCCGACAAAGTACGCCAGGAAGACGTTCGCCAGGTGCAGGCAAACCAGGAAGTACGCCAGGTACATCAGCGCCCGCCAGGGGCCAGCAACCTTCCTGTCTGGCGCGCCGCCCTTGCCCGCCCGGCCGGAGAAGAAGCGTTCGATCGGGCGGAAGACGAACTCCAAGTAGACCGTCTGCGGACAGGCCCACCCGCACCAGACCCGGCCGGCTATCGCCGTGACGAAGAAGATCCCCAGGAACAGCATGACCACGAACACCGCCAGCAACACCGTGTCGGTCGGGAGGAACGTGAACCCGAAGAAGGTGAACTCCCGGTTGGGCAGGTCGAGCAGGATGGCGGGCTTGCCGCCGATCGCTATGAACGGCAGCAACGCGTACAGCGCGATGAGCGCGTACGCGACGACGCGCCGCCACGCCCAGAACCGCCCCTTCGCCAGACGCGGGTACAGCCAGCGACGGCTGCCGTCGCTCTCTAGCGTCGACAGCACGCGGTCTTCGGGTTCCAAAACGGGCAGCTGATTGGTCATCGTGCGGTGAGGAAGTTGGCCAGCGGGCGGAACACTGTCTCCGGTGGCGGACTACTGCTTGGGCCAGGGAGGAATCTCGTTCCCTTCAGGCGCTTTACCGCCTGCGGTGTTCGTCCCACGGAGCGACGCCACGTAGGACGCCACCAGCACAACCTCATTGGGGTGCAGCCGGTTGCCCCAGGCCGGCATGGCGCCCGCCTTGGCACCCTCCTGCACCACCTTCGCGATGTCCTCGATCTGCTTCACGTGCAGGTAGGAGTTGTCCGTCAGGTTGGGTCCGGAGATGCCCTCACCCTCCTTGCCGTGGCAGGTGACGCAGTGCGTCTTGAACGTGATCTGCCCGACGGCGATCCACTTGGGGTCGTCCATGTACTGGATGATGGTGTCGGCGTCCGGCTCCAGGGTGCCGATCTCGCCGAACTGCAGACGCAGGTTGTCGGCGTAGGCGCGATCGTACTGCGCGGCGAGGGTGTTTTCTTGGTACGGCGAATGGAACACCAGCAGGTAGAACGGCGCGAAGGCGATCGACGCGACGAACAACCAGTTCCACCAGCCGGGTGTTGGGTTGTCGTACTCCTGGATGCCGTCGTACATGTGCCCGGAGAGTTTGTCGGTCTCCGAGTCGTCATTGGGTTGGTAGGACATGTCTGCTCGTAATCAGAAATCGTTGTGTGCGGAGAGGGCTACTTGTCGTCGAGGGGGAGCCGCGACCAGTCGTTGACCTGGCGGCGGCTGCGGGTCGCGACCCAGAACACGACGCCCAGGAACACGGTCAGGAAGATCAGCATCCCGATCACGGAGGTTACGCTGAGCAGTGCGGGTGATGCGGCAAGGATCATCGGGTGGCCTCCGTGGTGCGTGGTTCGGACATTGCGGTGGACGGCGCCGCGGTCGGCTGGTTGGCCACCTCCTCGACGGGCTGCGGCTCGGCGCCCCCGCTAGAGGGCGCATCCGGAGCCGCGAATAGGTCGGTCCCCAGCCGCTGCAGGTAGGCGATCAGCGCCACAACCCGCTTGTCGGCCAGGTCGACTTGGTCTCCGTCTGGCGTGCGGTAGGGCTGGCCGGTCTGCTGCACGTACTCAGCCGCAATCTGCTGAGCCTGCTGCTTGGCGTCGTCCACCGAACGGTCGCGATCGGCGCCCTGGTATTGGTCGTAGGGCACGCCGAGGGTCTGCATCGCGGCGATGCGGACCGGGATCGATTCAAAATCGATCTTCTTCTTCATCAGCCACGGGTACTCTGGCATCACCGACCCGTCGTTGAGCGCGGCCGGATCTTGAAAGTGCCGCACGTGCCAGTCGACGCTCTGCTTGCCACCCTCGCGAGCCAGGTCGGGCCCGATGCGGCGCGAACCCCACTGGAACGGGTGGTCGTACACGCTCTCGCCCGGTTTGCTGAACTCGCCGTACCGCTTGGTCTCGGCGACCATCGGCCGGATCATCTGCGAGTGGCAGTTGTAGCACCCCTCGCTGATGTAGATGTCGCGCCCCGCCAGCTCCAGCGGGGTGTAGGGCTTGACGGTCGCGATGGTCGGCACATTCGAGCGGATCACAAACGTGGGGACCAGTTCCAGCACCGAGGCCAGCACCACCGCCAGCGTGGTCATGACGGTGAACTTCACCGGCAGACGCTCCCACGCGCGATGCCACCACAGCGTGGACCAAACGTCCAGCTTCTTGGCGTAGTCGGTGACCATCTCGAGCTCCGACTCGGGCGCGGTCTCTGGCGTGAATTCCAGGTCCCGCAGCGCGGGTGCCTCGTGGACCGTAACCTCGTACTCCGCGGGCCGGGCGGCCCAGGTCTTGTAGACGTTCCAGCAGCCCACCAGCGTGCCGCCCAGGTACAGCCCGCCGCCCAACAGGCGGATGTAGTACATCGGCAGGATGGCGGTCGTGGTCTGGACGAATTCCGGATACAGCAGCTGGCCGCCGGGCGTGATGGCGCGCCACATGAGCCCCTGGGTGATGCCGGCCACGTACATCGACACCACGTACAGCAGGATGCCGAGCGTCGCGGTGTAGAAGTGCAGGTCGGCGAGACCCCGGCTGTACAGCTTGGTCTGGAACAGCCGCGGGGCGAGCCAGTAGATCATGCCGAAGGCCATGAAGCCGTTCCAGCCGAGCGCCCCGGCGTGGACGTGCCCGATGCCCCAGTCGGTGTAGTGGCTCAGGGAGTTGACCGCCTTGATCGACAGCATCGGCCCCTCGAAGGTGGCCATGCCGTAGAACGTGATCGCCACCACGAAGAATTTGAGCACCGGGTCCGTGGTCACCTTGTGCCACGCGCCGCGGAGCGTCAACAGCCCGTTGATCATCCCGCCCCAGCTGGGCATCCACAGCATGAGGCTGAACAGCATGCCCAGCGACTGCGCCCACTCCGGGATCGCGGTGTAGTGCAGGTGGTGAGGGCCGGCCCAGATGTAGATGAACACCAGCGACCAGAAGTGCAGGATCGACAGCCGGTAGGAGAAGACCGGCCGCTCCGCCGCCTTGGGCAGGAAGTAGTACATCAGCCCGAGGAACGGCGTGGTGAGGAAGAACGCCACCGCGTTGTGGCCGTACCACCACTGCATCATGGCGTCCTGCACGCCGGCGTACACGGGGTAGCTCTTGAACCAGCCGGCAGGGACGACCAGGTTGTTGAAGATGTGCAGCACCGCCACGGTGATGATCGTGGCGATGTAGAACCACAGCGCCACGTACATGTGACGCTCGCGGCGGTTGAGAAGCGTGCCAAAGAAGTTCACGCCGAAGAAACCAGCCCAAACCACCGCGATCGCGATGTCGATCGGCCACTCCAGCTCAGCGTACTCCTTGCTCTGGGTGATGCCGAACGGCAGCGTCAGGGCGGCGCTGACAATTATCGCCTGCCAGCCCCAGAAGTGCAGGCGGCTGAGCGTGTCGCTGAACATGCGCGCCTTGCACAGCCGCTGGGTGCTGTAGTAGATGGCCGCGAAGATCGCGTTGCCGGCAAACGCGAAGATCACCGCGTTGGTGTGCAGCGGCCGCAGCCGCCCGAAGGTGATCCACTCGATGCCGCCATTGAGCCACGGCATCGGCAGCTCGGCCGCGATCAGCAGGCCCACCAGGAACCCCACGACGGCCCACACCAGCGTGGCGGCGACAAACATACGCACGATGGCGTCGTCGTAGCTGAACCGCTCAAGCCCTGGAGCGGCGTCCTCGGAATCGGTAGTCGTCATGTCTTGCGTGAGTTGTGTAGGGGTGGAGTCTGAGGTACTTGAAAGGCGAGCCGCAGCGCAGTCGCATTGCGGTCAGGCCGTTGGCGTCTGCAGCGGGTCGGCGACCGCGTCCCCCACGCCGTGCGTGCCACAGCGTTGGGGCCGGCCGTCGGCGGTGAACGCGAGCTGCTTGATGGAGGTCTCGGCGAAGCGCGTCTGCATCGACTCCTGGACCTCGTCGAGCAGCTTGTGCAGCGGGCACAGAGCGGCGGAGACGCGGACGCGGTTGGGCGGGCAGGCGTCGAGCCGACGCACGGGGTCGACGCAGTTCACCACGTCCAGCACGGTCAGGTCGCCGCACTCGCGTTCCAGCTTGTAGCCCCCCCGCACGCCACGCTGGGCCGACACGATCTCGGCGCGGGTCAGCGGCTGCAGCACCTTCGGCAGGTAGCTGAGCGGCACCCCGGTGCACTTGGCGATGCTCTGGGTTGTCTGCGCGGTGTCGTGCTGCGCGAGGCAGGTGACCGCCCTCAACGCGTACTCGGCGGTTTGGGAAACTGGCATCGACGGGCTCTTTCGGCGTTGTGCTTCGCGACGTGACTCGAAACGGGCATCCGACTCTGGATGTCCGTAATCGCCGTGCTAGGCAATCGTCGTGCCATTGCCCCGCGGGTGCGGCGGTCGGCTCACCCGCCGCGCCGACATCGACGCGCGGAATCCACGGCGATTCGGGCGGCGAGCGGCGGACGCCCGAACAGACAACGCCGGTTGAAGACGGCCACGCCGCGACGAAGTGTCACGGCGGGCGGCGTGCCCGGCGCGGCGTGGACCGGCGTCCGCCCACGCCGCGGCGTGCCAGTTCCGCACACCTGCCCGCGCCGGTTTGGGACGGTTTTCGGGCGGCGGATTCTCAATACGGGCCCGATTTGGGCGATTAAAACCGACCCGCCTATCGGATATTCTTAGGGGTCAGCCTGGGGCGACCCGGGCCCGGCGCCCAACAACGACCTCGACCCCAGCGTTAAATGACTATCGAACAGCTGCAGGAAGCCGTCTGCCAGGCGAATCTCGACCTGGTGGCGCACGGACTGGTGACCCTCACGTGGGGCAACGTCAGCGGCCTGAGCGACGACCGCGACGTCTTCGCGATCAAGCCCAGCGGCGTCCCCTACCCGGAGCTGCGGCCCGAGCACTGCGTGATCGTCAGCGTCGAGACCGGCAAGGTGGTCCAGGGCGACCTCAAGCCCTCCTCCGACACGGCCACCCACCGGCTGCTGTACCAGGCGTTTGAAGGGGTCGGCGGGATCACGCACACGCACAGCCCCAAGGGCACCGCGTTCGCCCAGGCCCGGCGAGAGATCCCGTGCTACGGCACCACGCACGCGGACCACTTCTACGGCCCGATCCCGGTGACCCGGCCGCTTAGTGAAGAAGAGATAAATACCGACTACGAGGGGAACACCGGGCACGTTATCATAGAGCGTTTCGCGGACCTCGACCCGGTAGCGGTCCCCGGGGTCCTGGTCGGGAGTCACGCCCCGTTTGCCTGGGGCGCCCATGCCGCCGAGTCGGTCAAGAACGCCGTCGCGCTCGAGGCGGTCGCCGGGATGGCGATCGACACCCTCGCGCTGGCGCCCAGCGTCCCGCCGGTAGACGACTACCTCCTCGAGAAGCACTACTCCCGCAAACACGGCCCGAACGCTTACTACGGCCAGAAGTAGCGGACCGGCCCCTTAACCCGCACACGAACAACCCGACCCGTCGCGCAATATGTCTATCCTTCCGCAGCTTGACCAATCCGAAGTCTGGTTCATCACCGGCAGCCAGCACCTCTACGGGCCCGAGACCTTGGAGCAGGTCGCGACGCACTCGCGCGAGGTGGCCGCCGGGCTCGACAAGTCGCCCGAGGTGCCGACCAAGGTCGTCTTCAAGTCGGTGGTCAAGACCGCCGAGGAGATCCGCCGCGTGATCCTAGAGGCCAACGCCTCGGACAAGTGCGTCGGCATCGTGGCCTGGATGCACACCTTCTCGCCCGCCAAGATGTGGATCCCGGGCCTGACGCTGCTGCAGAAGCCGCTGTGCCACCTGCACACGCAGTTCCACCGCGAGATCCCGTGGGACTCCATCGATATGGACTTCATGAACCTGAACCAGTCCGCCCACGGCGGGCGGGAGTTCGGGTTCATCTGCACCCGCCTGAACATCCCCCGCAAGGTGGTGGTGGGCCACTGGCTGAACGCCGGCGTGCAGGAGTCGATCGGCGCGTGGAGCCGCGCCGCCGCGGCCCGCCAGGACCTGCGCACGGCCAGGTTCGCCCGCATCGGCGACAACATGCGTGACGTAGCGGTCACCGAGGGCGACAAGGTCGCCGCGGAAGAGGTGCTGGGCTTCTCGGTCAACGGCTACGGCGTGGGCGACCTGGTCAAGCACATCGACGCCGCCACCGACGCCCAGGTCGACGCCCTCTGCGGCGAGTACGACGAAGCCTACGAGATGGCCAAGGAGATCGCCTCGGGCGGCGCGGCGCGCGAGTCGCTCCGCGACGCCGCCCGCATCGAGCTGGGCCTCCGCTCGTTCCTGACCGAGGGCGGGTTCGTCGGCTTCACCGACACCTTTGAGAACCTGGTCGGCATGAAGCAGCTGCCCGGCATCGCCGCCCAGCGGCTCATGGCCGACGGCTACGGCTTCGGCGGCGAGGGCGACTGGAAGGCCTCGGCGATGGTCCGCGCCGCCAAGGTCATGGCGACCGGACTGCCGGGCGGCACCTCGTTCATGGAAGACTACACCTACCACCTGCCGGCCGACGGCGAGGCGCAGGTGCTCGGCTCGCACATGCTCGAGATCTGCCCCACGATCGCCTCGGGCCGCCCACGGTGCGAGATCCACCCGCTGGGAATCGGCGGCAAGGAGGACCCGGTGCGGCTGGTGTTCAACGTGCCCGCCGGCCCGGCCGTCAACGCCACGCTGATCGACCTGGGCGACCGCTTCCGCATGGTGCTCAACGAGGTGGAGGTGATCGACCCGCCGGCGCCGCTGCCCAAGCTGCCGGTGGCCCGCGCGCTGTGGAAGCCGCTGCCGGACCTCAAGACCGCCGCGGCCGCGTGGATCTACGCCGGCGGCTCGCACCACCCGGTGTTCTCCCAGGCGATCGGGACCGAGCACTTCGAGGACTTCGCACAGATGACCGGCGTGGAGCTGCTGGTGATCGACGCCGACAGCAAGCTGCGGGACTTCCGCTAGGCACGCAGGTCCGGCGGCGCGGGCTTGCGTGGGTTGACTCCCCCGCTGCGGTCTAGCGACAATGTGTGGCTCGCCGCTGTCCCCGCGGCCACGTCAGGGCGTTTCCTCCCGGCGGGCCGCCGCCTCGTGACGCCCTGCTCTGCGATATGCCGCAACCGATCCCCGCCGACGTCCGTGAGAAGCTTTCCTTGCTCGCCAAGGAGCACCACCTGGACGTTCACGGCGGCCGCGTGCGACGCTCGTCGTCGCGGTTCTGCCTGGGCGTGGAGCACGGCGACTACAACGGCACCGAGCTGTTTGGCGTCGGCACCGACCGGTTCATCTGGCTGGCCTACAAGCCCAACCAGTCCGGCCGCGTGCGTCTGGCCAGCGCCAACTTCCCTGAGGACGGGCTAGTCGACTTCCCGGTCACGCAGCCCCCCGCGCCCGGCGAAACGCCCGATAGCTGGGCCCGCTTCCCGTACGGCGTGAGCTACATCCTGCAGCGGGAGGGGCACAAGCTGGGCGGCGGCTTCGACGCGGTGCTGTACGGCAACATCCCCGGCGGCGGCATGTCGCGCTCGGCGTCGCTCGCGCTCAACCTGATCGAGACCTTCCTCGAGTGCTCCGGCGTGGAGGGCGTGGTGGGCATGCCGGTGGTCGAGCTCGCCAAGGCGGTTGAGAACGACTATATCGGCTCGCCGTGCGGCAACCTCGATCAGATCATGATCTACTTCGCCAAGGCGGGCATGGGCACGCACTACAAGCCGTCCGACGGGTCGGTGGACCACGTGCCGCTGCCCGACACGGCCGACGAGTTCCGCCTGGTCAGCCTCGACACGGGCACTATCCGCCCCGGCCTGGAGAAGTCGACCTACAAGGTCCGCGCCGCCGAGTGCGCCGAGATGGCCGAGCTGTGCCGCGGGCCGTTCGGCATCCAGACCCTTGGCGACGTGAAGACCGTCGAGCAGTACAACGCCATCCGCGACGCCTTCAACGAGCGGGCGCCCCACCTGGTCAAGCGGCTCAAGTACATCTTCGAGGCCCAGCAGCGGTTCGACACCATGCTCTCCGCCTGGCGGGCCGGCGACCTCACGACCGTCGGTCAGGTGTTCCGCCAGGACGGCTACGGGCTGCGGGACGACTACGAGATTTCCGGCCCCGAGCTCGAGGCGATGTGCGAGATCGCCCGGACCGTCGACGGCGTGCTGGGCGAGAGGATGCTGGGCGGCGGCGACAAGGGCGCCTCCGGGGCGATCGTCACGCCCAGCGCGGTCGAGCCGCTCCGCGCGGCGGTCAACGACCAGTACCCCGAGCGCTGCCCCGACTACGCGGGCAAGCAGAACGTGCACTCGTGCAGCGTGGTCGACGGCCTGACGCTGTGCGAGGGGCTGTAGGCCACACTGGGCACCGGCTACTCGCCAGCAAGCACGCCGTACACCGCGTCGAACGCGGGCTTCGCTCGCCGCTGGCGGTCGAACAGCAGCGGGTGGTTGACCCGCCGCCACGGGAAGTAGTTCAGCCAGCTCTGCCCGTCGTGCAGGTTCCAGAACGACACCCTGGCGACTGTGTCGCGGTACTCGTCGAACAGCCGGAACAGCGCGGCGTACTCGTCGGCAAGCTGCTGCTCGACATGCGGCGGCATGCCGTCGCGGTACGGGTCGAAGCGGCGGAGCTCTTCGCGGTGGGCGTTGTCGTCGGCCCACCAGCGGCTGCGGGTCACCACGTCGATGTCCAGTTCCGACACCACCACCTGCAGGCCCAGCTTGCGTAGCTCCTCGAACGTGGCCCGCAACTCGTCGAGCGAGTCGTCGCCCAGCTCGAAGTGCCCCTGCATGCCGTACGCGTCGATCGGGGCGCCGCGGTCCTTCAGTTGGCGGAGCAGCGTCAGCAGCTTCTCGCGTTTCTCCGGCTTGTGGCCGTTGTAGTCGTTGTAGATGAGCAGCGCGTCCGGGTCCTGCCGCCGGGCGGCGCGGAACGCGGCCACGATGAAGTCGGCGCCCGTGGTGCGGGAGTACACCGAGTCGCGCAGCAGCTTGTCGCCCGTGTCCGCGATCGCCTCGTTGACCACGTCCCAGTGTGAGCAGACATCCGCGTACCGCCCGACGACGCGCTCGACGTGCGTCTTGATCCGCTCGAGCAGCTTCCCACGCGACACCGGCCCGTCGCCCTCCTCTAACATCCACGCGTCGGTCCGGTCGTCCTTGGCCCAGACCAGGCAGTGGCCCACCATCTCGAGTTGATTGTCGCGCACGAACTGGGCGAAGCCGTCGGCCGCCTCGAACCGCCACTCGTCCTCCGCCGGGTGGATCGCCTGAGGCTTCATGCAGTTCTCGGGCGTGAGGATCGCGAAGTGCCGGCGGATCAGCTCGGCGTCCTCCGGCACGCGCAGCGTGCGGTGGCTCACTCCCACCCCCAGCTTGAACCGCGGCCCGACCGCTTCCTTGAGCGAACGCCCGGCGGGCTCATCGCCCACCGCCGGCGGGCCGCCTAGCAATAGGATCGGCAACCCGCCGAGGACGATACCTAAAAGGGGAGAAGTCTTCATGCCACGATTCTAACCACTTCGCGGCCGTGGCGCCCTGCTGCCATCACAATCCCGGCGAAGCCTTCGTCCAGGGAACGCGCGAGCGCATCCCTACTCTGCGGGCAACGTGATGGTGGTGCTAGGGGGCCGGACTTTTGGGAACATTTGATGGAGCGACTTCCACTCGATGGAAGTCCGTTGATGATGGCCGAGTGCGTCTGAAACGAGATGGTCCAAGGCTTCGTCGCCAAATCCTCGGTCGTCCCAGTCCTTGAAGCAAGCCTGAAGGTACCCAATGTAAATGTCGCGGAATGACGCCTCGCTAAGCTGAAGCCACCGCCGATACATCTCCTTACGCACTTCATGGGTCCGCCAACTCTTTGCTGTTGACGGGGTCGAGATGAGGCAATCGTCGATCTGAGACTGAGCTAGTGCGTTTGCCTCGCGACTCTTGCAAATTGCCATTAGCTGTTCTTCTGTAAGCTCAACGGCGCCGCTTGTCGCGAGCCCGGCCGCCCACTGAGCAATGCACCTGTTGTCGGCACTTGCCAGCGACAAAATGTGGTCAGCAGTTGGAAGCCCCTCTTTCTTGACTACTTCGATTCGATTTGCAAACTCTTCGATCTCATCCAGCTCCCAGACACCGAAATCATGTAGTGCCGGAACCTCTGCCTTGTCGTACACGGGGAAGGACGCGTTCGCGACCATACATCTGATGCCACGCAAGTCACCTCTGTGCTTGACAACTAGCCACACGCCTCGACCGTCTTCCGACGGAATCGAGTCACTCTGAAACGGTGGTGCAGCCGCCTTCCTTCCGCCGCGAATCACTCGGATGACCGCTTGCCGCGAGATGAGTCTCTCGTCGCCAGCGTACACCCTAGTGATTTCAGCTACAGCATCTCCCCTAACCAAATTGCGAAACGGAAATGTTTGCTGCGACAGGCCACCCTCTAGATCCCGACGGGTTATCTGCACGGCCACAAGCGATGCCCGGCCGGGCATTGACATCCATTTCCAACTTTGAAGGACCGGGAGTGCGGCGCCATCTACCAGTTTCACGGTTGACCAAAGCGGCGCCACCTCAGCGCGCAGTTCCCCAATCCCAAAGGTCAAAGTGCTGGCTAGAACTGCGGCGAGGAATAGGCGGTACACGCGGTACCTCATGGACTTCGGTAGAGATCTGCGACTGTCGATCGGCGGGGAAACCCCATCTCGGTGGTAGCAGACTCCACTCGTGCGCCACCACCCAGGTTGCTGGTAATGTGCGTCTGGGCAACTACCACTCTAGCATCCCAGCCGGCACAGCTCCTGGGTTGCAGGAGCTGGGCGGACTACCAACGGGAATGCTTCATCCGTTGTGTTTGACCGATGGGTCGCGCATGCTCAAAGAGTGCCGACCTGTGCTCGGCAGCATCTTCGGGCAGGCCAACTACGGCGACAAAAACACTTCCCGCTCGGCCGCGACCAGCCGCTCGTGCTCTCGCACCTTCTCGGGCTGGTTCAGCCGGCGGAGGTTTTCGGCCAGGATGACGTTGTCGGCCACCCGGAGCAGCCGTTCGAACTGCACGCGGGTCTGCTGCTGATCGGGGCGGGCGCGGTCTTCTTCCGACTCGCGTTGGTAGCGCTCGTAGAGCGGGTGGTTCTGCACGGCGTCGATGAACTCCTGCTGGCGGGTGGTGACCAGCTCGATGCTCACCGGGTTCATCGTGTTGGCGAGCTCCGGCCAACGCTCCAGCAAGTCGGCGGCGATGCGGTTCTTGGTGACGGCCGGTCGGGGCCCGCGGCCGCGTCGCCGGCGGCGGCTGGGGCGGGCCGAACGCCGCGCGTCCTCCAAGCGGTCCTCGCCGTCCAGCTCCAGCTTCTCCGACAGCTTGGCGAGCAGCACCCGCTCGACCGGCGAGGCGTGCTCGAGCACCACGCTGTACGGCTCGTCCTCCCGCAGCAGGTTGTCGTTGTCGTCGTCGCCGAACGCGCTCTCGCGTCCGAGGTACTCGCCGGAGGTCTTGACCGGCAGGTCGATGGTGTTGGCGGTGAGGATCGTGTACGCGTGGGCCTCCTCCATCGAGACCCGGCCGTCGCGATCGTAGTCCGGCTCTTCGATCGGCTCGCCGAACCGGTCCCTGCCGGACACCGCCGCCCAGAAGTACGTGCTGTACTCGACGTAGTTGCCCTCGTCGACGCTGGGCGTGCAGCCGGCAGCCGGGCGGTCGTGCACGGTGGCGTAGAAGCCGACGCGGCGCTGAGGCGACAGGCCACGCTCCGGGTCCCCGCCCCGGTAGATCAGGTGGGAGAACCCGCCCGTGTAGCACTGCACCATCACCAGCACCACGTCCACCCGCAGGTCGAGGTCGTCGAGCAGGCCCGCGAACTCGGCCATGCGCAGCGACGAGTCGTCCCACATCGCGATCGACGTGTTGTACGGGCGGCCCCGGTCGCGGCTGCGGTGGCCGTGGGCCGTCACGTAGACTACCAGCTTGTCGCCGTCGCGCATCTGCGGGCCGTGCTCGGCGAACCAGGCGCGGACGTTCGCCGGGGTGGACGCGTTGCGCACTCCCGCCACGCGGTGGTCGCGGTACTCCAGGCCGAGGTCGCGGGTGCTGCCGAAGAACTCCGCCATCAGCCGGTTGGCCAGCGGGACGAGCTCCGGGTCGTGGACCAGCAGGTCCTTGCCCGGGTCCAGCCCGTCGGCGAACAGGATGTCGTGCCGGTGGACGCGTTTCGGCTGGCCGGCGAGGACGCGCTGGAAGAACTGCACGTTCTTTTCCAGCGAGGCCTGGTTGCCCTCGGGGGAGTATCCGCCGCCGATGGTGAGCACGAAGTGCCGCGCATCGGCCACGCGTTGGCTCAGCAGCAGGGCGACGATAACGAGCAGGCAGGCAGAGCGGGTGCGGATCAAGGTCGGCGCCGTGGGGATTGGGGAATGAGCGGGTACGGTGCGGCGGCGCCGGAGCTATGTGTTGCCGTTGACTGCGCGGCGCCGCGTGCGGATGGAACCCCGCAGGCGGCCGATTGCTCCGCTGATTGGGCGTAGTTTTTGGCCCGTTGTGAGCGTTCCGGCGCAGTCGCCGGCTTGATGCAACCTCTGATTGGTGAGAATCCGTTCGGAGGCCTTGTCGTTGCACGGCCGCCACAAGGCGCCGGCAGGCGGTGACCGCTGATATCCGCGAGAAGGACCGCCACTTGCTCCCGTTTCTCGCTGCACTTTTGAGTAGAAACCGGCCACCTGGCGCCTTAAAAACAGGGGTATGCGGCGTGATGTGCGCGGCTGTCGGGAGGCGTTAATCCGGGAGAAACATGAGCCGACGACCGGTCTTTAGCGACTCGCAGAAGCGAGAGGAGGGCACGGCGGCAGCGGCCCGCGAGACTTTTGTCCCTATGCCGCGCCATTGGTGGACAAAAGTCGCCCCTGGGCCGACCAGCCGCAACGCCCTAGACACTACTATACAAGCGTGAAACGCATTCTCAGGCCCGAGATGGGGGCCGACTTTTGTCCCTAAAAATCGATAGCGCCAGAAGGGACAAAAGTCGGGTCGCTAAGCAAGGCGGTTCCACTGTTGCCGACAGCAGACCAGGTTGCCCGCAGCATTTACCCTATGCCGCCCGCGACGCGAACCGCTGCTGGATCTCCTCCAGCGGCACGCCTTTGGTCTCGGGCATGAGGGTCAGGGTCCACAGCAGCTGAAGCACCATCATGAACGCGAAGAACGCGAAGATGTAGCCCGGCGCGAACGCGCCGGCGGCGACCGGGAACGCCATGGTGACCAGCGCGGCGAATACCCAGTGCGTGCCGGAGCCGATGGAGTTGCCAACCGCGCGGTGCTCGTTGGGGAAGATCTCGGAGATAAACACCCAGATCACGGCGCCCTGCCCCACCGCGTGCGACGCGATGAACGCGAAGATGCCCAGCAGCACCAGCGCGCCGCCGCTGCCGGCCGCCTCGGAAGCCTGCTCCGCCAGCAAACCGGCCGCGACGGCCAGCGCCGCGGGGTCGGAATCGGCCGGCAGCGTGGCGGTCCCGGGCGGGTAGTCGGCGTTTGCGGTCGCGGCGAGCAGTCGCTCGCGTGCGGAGTCGGCCTGCTGGCGGAGCGGTTCCAGGTCGGCTTGGTCGGTGGACTGCGCGGCGGCCAGTTCCTCATAGGCGGATTGGGCCTCGAGGGCGTTGGCCGCGACGCCGAACGGCGCGGCTTTGGCGAAGAACACGGCCGCGATCAGCGACAACGATGCGATGTAACCCACCGAGCCGATCAGCATCAGGTTCCTCCGCCCCAGCCGGTCGATCAGCCACAACCCAACGAACGTGAACAGGAGGTTGACCAGCCCGATGCCGGTCGACTGGATCATCGACGCCTGCTCGCCCAACCCGGTCATGCCGAGGATGCGGGGGGCGAAGTACAGCACCGCGTTGATGCCGGATAGCTGGTTGAAGAACGCGATGGTGAAGGCCAGCAGCATCGGGGTCACCAGCCACCGCGGCCAGGCCGAACCGCCGCTGGCGGACTCCTCGGAGTGGGCGGCGTTCTCGATCTCCGCGACCGTCGCGTCGATCTCCGCGTCGGCGGCGGCGGGTTGGATTTTGGTCAGCACCTGCCGCGCAGCGGCCGAGTCGCGGCGGAAGCCGATCAGCCAGCGCGGGCTCTCGGGGATGCCGAGCGTGAACACGGTGTACACGAGGGCGGGGACTGCCTCGACGCCCAGCATCCACCGCCAGGCGTCGCCGCTCAGGCTGGTCTTCAGCAGGTAGTTGCTGAGGAACGCCATGAGGATGCCGAACACGATGTTGAACTGGAACATGCCGGTCAGCCGGCCGCGCCACTCGGCCGGGGCGATCTCGGCGATGTACAGCGGCGCGGCGACCGTCGAGATGCCAACGCCCACGCCGCCGATGAACCGCGCGATCATGAACGAGTACGGCCCACCGGCCATGCCCGACCACACCGCCGAGACGAAGTACAGCACGCCGATCCAGCCCAGCGTGCCTTTTCGTCCGAGCCGGTCTGTGGGGATGCTGCCGGTGAGGGCGCCCAGCACCGTGCCCCACAGCGCCGCACTGGTGGCCAGGCCATGCATCGTGTCGCTGAGCGACCAGAGCGACTGGATCGTCTGCTCGGCGCCGGAGATCACCACCGTGTCGAAACCGAATAGGAACCCGCCCAACGCGGCGACCACCGCGCTGCTCAGCAGTTTACGAGATAGCCCCATGCACAATCGCCTTCAGAAAGTTTAGAAATGCAGCGGAATCCCCCGCGATTCCAGGACACTCCGCTAGACAAGGGCCCGACAGTGTAGCAGGCCGGGCCGCGTGGTGCGCACCGTAAAACTGCCCACCCACGCGAGCGCGCAGCGGCCCGGTTCCGCCGCGTTTGAATCCGCGGCCCAGTCAGCCAAAAAGAAGCTGACGCAGTGCAACGCCCGGCAGTGGGTTAGCCAAGCTCCTGCGGCGCCCAGCCGGGCTGGTACTCACGGTCCCACAGCCGCATCGCGGCCGGGTTGTCGTTGATGCGACCGGACTGCGGGTCGGTCGCGAGGACGCCGCCGGTGCGGTACGCGATGTTGGCCAGGTGGCAGAACAGCGCGCTGCGGCAGCCCTCGTCGAGCGGGGCGTTGACCGCGGCGCCGCTGCGGACGGCGGAGAGGAAGTTGATGCAGTGCTCATCGTCGCCGACGCCGCCGCGCTGCTGGCGTTCGACCAGCTCGCGTCCGGCGTTGTAGACCTCGTAGCCGTTGTCGCCAACGATCAGCGTGCCCTGCGTCCCGCGGAACTCCATGCCCACCCCGCCGGCGGTCTGGTGGGGCGAGGACCAACTGAGCCCTTCCCAGACAATCCGCTTGCCGCCCTGGTCGTACACGGCCACGGTGCTGTCGGGGGTCTGCCGCTGGTCGCCAGGCCTGAGCTGAGAGGCGTCGCAGCTGACTCGTTCGGGAAGGTCCATCCCCAGCACCCAGCGGCAAAGGTCGATCATATGCACCCCGTTGTTGCCGATCTCGCCGTTGCCCCAGTGCCAGAACCAGTGCCAGTTGTACGGCAGCAGGCCTGCTTGGTAGTTCCGGTCTGGCGCCGGCCCCTGCCACAGGCGGTAGTCGAGCCCGGCGGGGGGACCGTCGGCCGCCTGCAGCTTGATCGGCGGTCGGTCCCGCAGGTACCACGACTTGGCGTAGAGCACCTCGCCGATGACGCCTTCGCGGGCCTTCTGCATTACCTCTTGGTACATCGGGCTGCTGCGTCGCTGAGTGCCGACCTGCACCACGCGTCCCGAGCGTTCCGCCGCGTCCTGCATGACCTGCCCCTCCCACGCGGTGTGGGTGCAGGGCTTCTCGACGTAGACGTGCTTGCCGGCCGCGCACGCGGCTACCGTGGCGGCGGCGTGCCAGTGGTTGGGCGCCGCGCAGATCAAGGCGTCGACGTGGGGGTCGTCGAGCGCGGTGCGGAAGTCCTTCACTCCCCGCGGCCGGCCGCCGTCGTTGTCGGCGATGGTCTTGAGCCCCTTAGCAAGCGCCCGCTCGTCCGGGTCGCACACGTAGGCGAAGCGGACGCCGGGGAACTTGAGGAACCGCTTGGCGAGCTGCGACCCGCGGCTGTTGGCGCCCATCAGCGCAAAGGTGACGTCGCTGCTGGCCGGGTTGGCGAGCGAGGGTGCGGCAGACGTGAGGGCGCCGGAAGCGGCGGCGGCGTGCAGGAAGGTCCGACGATCGATAGGGTTCAAGCGGTGCTCCTGAAGGCTGGGCGGGGAGCGGCTCATCGTGAGCCTAGCTGGCCGGGGTGGAGGGGGCGGGCGGCGATGGGCCGCCGTGTCGCTCTGACCCAGGGTAACGCATCGACGCCCCAGGAACGGTGCTTGGTGCGCGAACGAGAGTCAGGACTGCGCGTGGCGCAGCACAATGCGGGATCAGGCGTCCGCCGTCCAGACTCCCGATGTCCAGGCCGGTGCCGTACTCGATGCGGGCCAGCGAGGTTCCCGCCAACGCAGGTCGGGCGGGCATGGTTGCAATCCCCGCGACCGTTCGTTGCTGGCCGCCTTGGCGAGCTGATAGAATCGTGCCGACGCCCGCAACTACTCGTGTCACCTTATCCTGAAGCTCCTATGGCCTATCAATCAATCAACCGACTGTTCACGTGCCTCTTGCTGCTCGCCGCCTGCGCGCCCGCGCTGGCGGACTCGCCGTGGGATCAGCTGCCCGCGTTGCTAGAGAAGATCCAGCCACCGACGTTCGCCGACAAGGACTTCCCGATCACCGCCCACGGCGCCAAGCCCGGCGGCAAGTGCGACTGCCGTGCGGCGATCGCCGACGCCATCACGGCCTGCAACCAGGCCGGCGGCGGGCGGGTGGTTGTGCCGGCCGGCGAATGGTTTGTGAAGGGTCCGGTGCACCTGCTCTCTAACGTGAACCTACACCTGGAGAAGGACGCCACGCTGCTGTTCAGCAACGACCCAGAGGACTTCCTGCCGATGGTGCTGACCCGGTTTGAGGGAACGGAGCTGATGAACTTCTCGCCGCCCATCTGGGCGTTGGACCAGGAGAATATTGCGGTCACCGGCCAGGGCACGATCGACGGCCAGGCCGACGACAAGAGCTGGTGGAAGTGGAAGGGCAACGGGACCGACGACGGCAACGACCTGATCGACATGGCCGACCGCAACGTGCCGGTCGCCGAGCGTCGGTTTGGGTCGGGCCGCAAGATGCGCGTCAACTTTGTGCAGCCCTACCGCTGCAAGAACTTGCTCATCGAGGGGATCACCGTGCACCGCTCGCCGATGTGGTGCCTGAACCCGGTGCTGTGCCAGAACGTTACGGTGCGGGGCGTGCGGGTGGAGAGCCACGGCCCCAACAACGACGGCTGCAACCCCGAGTCGTGCGACGGCGTGCTGATCGAGGAGTGCTTCTTCAACACCGGCGACGACTGCATCGCCATCAAGTCCGGCCGCAACGCCGACGGCCGACGCCTGGCCACGCCCAGCCAGAACATCGTGGTCCGCAACTGCACCATGCGGGACGGCCACGGCGGCGTGGTGCTGGGCAGCGAGATGTCCGGCGGCATCGAGAACATCTTTGTCGAGAACTGCCAGATGGACAGCCCGAACCTGGAGCGGGCCATCCGGCTGAAGTCCAACTCCCGCCGGGGCGGCTACCTGCGGAACATGTACGTGCGTGACATCGAGGTGGGCGAGGTTTCCGACGCGGTGCTGCGTATCAACCTGCGGTATTTCAACGAGGAGGGAGACTACTTCCCCAAGGTGAGCAACATCCTGCTGGAGCGGGTGGTCAGCAAAAAGAGCAAGCGTCCCTTGCACCTGATGGGCCTGCCGGAGACGCTGATCGAGGACGTCGTGCTCCGCGACTGCGACTTCCGCGGCGCCAAGAAGCCAAGCCTGATCCGCGATGTCGCGAACCTCACGCTAGAGAACGTGCAGATGGGCGACGAGTAGCCGCCTGAATCCACCCACTCAATCCCCACGGATCGGCCGCGATGAACACGACGTTCGACAACGACATCACCATCAACCAGATGCAGCTAGCGTACCTGGACCGGATCGCGGCCGACCTGCCCGCGGACCAGCACTACGCGAGCGCGGCGGGCCACGGGCACTCGCCGGCGTGGGTCCTGGGGCACCTGGCCATCGTTGGGGAGATGGGGTGCATGCTGCTCGGCGGTGAAGTGACGCACCGCGAGTGGATACCCGTGTTCGGCCCCGGGTCCTCAGGCAAGGTAGAGCCGGATGACGCCTACACGCAGGAGTCGTTCTTGGCCGCGATCAACACGGCCTACCCAAAGATGCACACGCTGGCGGCCGCTGCCGATGAAGAGTTGCTGGCCCGCCCGCACGGCGTGGAGCTGCTGGAAGACACGCCGGTCAAGACGGTCTCGCAGATGACCACGCTGATCTTGACCAACCACTTCGCGTTCCACCTGTCGCAGCTGTCGAGCTGCCGGCGGGCGGCGGGGCACGCGGCGTTGTTCTAGGAGCGCCTGCGGCCGCCCAAGAGCAGAGCGCCTAGCAGCACAAGCCAGGCCGCGGCGGGCGCGGGGACCGGCGTCGACGACGCGACCCCGGAGGTCGCGCCGAAGTTGGACCGCCAGTCGTCGTAGTCCTGCTGGTTGTAGACTGATCCGAAACCGTCACGCCAGACCGTGTAGTCCGCCGAGTCCACCAGCCCGTCCTCGTTGAAGTCGCCCGCCAGCCCGAGCGACGGGAGCAGGTAATCGGCGACGACCGGCAGATGGTCGCTCGCCATCTGCAGCGCGGCCAGCACCGACGGCGACGCGCCGGTCCCGCTGGTGATTGCGCCGTTGAGCTGGTGGGTGCCGTTGTTGCCAAAGGTCCGGTAGCTGCCCGGCCAATAGTCCAGGCCGACACCGTCGAGCAGCTCGCCGGTCACAAGCTGAAAATCGAACCGGTCGTCCATGCCGCCGGTCACCTGCCCCGGGAACAGCGAGCTGGTGGTGGGGCTCTGTGTGTGGACGGACTTGAACGCGGGGTCGTCATGCCAGTCGCCCGGCGTGTCAATCGGATCAAACGCCTGCCCGGGACCGGCCGACAGCAGCGTCTGGTAAGCGGGCTCGGCGCTGTCGTACACGTTGAAGTCGCCGGTCAGGATCGCCGCGACGCCATCGCCTAGCGCGTCCAGGTCGCCGCGGAGTGCATTGGCCTCAACGTTGCGGCGGGCCTCGTTGCTGCCGCCGGTCGACGCCTTGTAGTGGTTGCTGTAGACGTAGAACTCGGCATCGTCGTCGTAGCCGTCGGGACGGAGCTGGTACCGCAGCGTCGAGCGGGCCTGGGCGCTGGTGTCCACCGAGCCGAACGCCGTTACCTGCAGCAGGTCGATTGTCTGTGTGTTGTAGATCAGCCCCGGCAACCCTCCGCCGGAGCTCTGCGCGGCCGCCGGCGTCGGAGCAACCTCGTAGACGCCCGCGCCGTAGAGGTTGTTGAACAACGCCAGGATGGACGCGGAGTCGCCGCCGGACTGTTCCTGCAGCGTGAGCACGTCGATCGGCTGGGCGAAGCCGTTGACTTCTTCCAAACCAATCGCCGCGAGCACGTCTTGCATGCCGCTGCGGGCGCCGCCGTTGGTGTTCCAGGTCACGACGCGCAGCTGCCCTAGCGCGGTCGCCGGAACGAGCAGCAGCAGGATGAAAGCAAAGCGTCGCAGGCGGGGCATCGAGGGGCAGCTTCCGTGGCCGAGCAGCAAACCAGTAGTCTAGCGCGGCTGCGTAGTTTGGCCGAGCGTTGCGCGCATCGGTTGTCCGCGACTTATCGGCAACCCGCTTCGCACCTCTGCGGCCGCTCGCAGTTCTTGCGGCTGTTCGCTAGCGGGGCGTCGAAAACCGGTCGGCCATGTTCGCCGAACGCGCCGGCGCCTGGCCCAGGTCGATGCGCTCCTCCGTGTAGAAGCGGGTGCTCTCTTCGGCGGCCAGCTTGATGTCCAGGTCCTCGCAGAGCACCTCGGCCCGGAACAGGTGGGCGCCCGGCTTGGTCGCCTTCGCGTGGATCATCAGCACCAGCTCGCTGCCGACCGTGAGGCTCTCGACCGTGCGGATCGCGACGCGGCCGTCGGCGATGCTCGCCTGCGCGCCCTCGACCTTGTACGGCTCGATGCCCTCGGAGAACAGGCCGACGATCTTTACCTTGCGGGCGGCGCTCGTGCCGCGGTTGCGGACCCGCACCTCGTACACCGCCTCGCGGCCCACCGGCAGAGGGCCCTTGGGGTCGCGGATCTCCAACTTAAGGTCCGCCAGCGCGATAACCTCGGTGGTCGCGGTCGTGGTGGACGACGCCATCCTCTCGCGGTCCATGGCGCCCATCGCAAACTCATTGGCGCCCGGCTGGTTGATCACGCCCTGCAGCTCCATGTAGTAGTCGTCGCCCGGGCGGAGCGAGCCGACGCCCCACTGCAGCTGCCGGCCGGCGGCGTCGACACGGCCGTTGCCGCTCGCCTTGCTGACCTCGAAGCCCTGCGGCAGGTTCACACGGAACTCAACGCCCTCGGCGGTCGCCGTGCCCGGGTTGCGGACGCGGAAGTAGTAGGTCGCCGACGCGCCGGCGTACTTCCGAGCCGGGCCCCGCCAGTCGACCTCCAGCTCCGGCTTGCGGCAGAAGACGCTCTTGCTGGTCTGCTCGGACAGCCCGCCCATCGCCGCCGCCTGGGCCTGGAGCTTGAGCTCGCCCGCCTCGGCGCCGGTCACCTTGAACTCGATCGTGCGCGACTCGTTCGGCAGCAGGTTCCCCAGCGACTGCGACGCCGGCCCGCCGCCGGGCGGAACCACCTGCACCCGCACGTCCTCGGCCGGCCCGGTGCCGGGGTTGGACACGTGCAGGCGGTAGACCTGCGGCTTGCCAAACAGCACCTCGTCCGGCCCGTCGAGCGCGACGGCCAGCTTCGGCTCCTGCACCTCAACCACGGTCCGCGACCCTACCGGGGCATGCTTCCAGTTCACGCCCAGCTCGATCGGGCGGCCCTGCCGCGCGACTAGCTTCAGGTCCAGGTGCTGCGTCCGGCCGGGCTGCAGCTCGGCCATCTTCCACAGCACCGAGGTCGCTCCGGCGCTCGTCGCCGGCGGCTCCACCAGGCCGACCGTGCTCCGCGAGCCCACCACCTCGGCCCATTCGGGCACGGTGACCGTGGTCGCCAGTTGGTCGGCGGTCTCGTCGCCGCGGTTGGCAATCGTCACCCGGTAGACCGCCTCGCGGCCGATGACAATCTGCTTGGGGCCCGACACCCGCGACACAATCTGTGGCATCCGCTGGCTCATCAGCAGGTCGGCGTCGCGGCTGGCGCCCAGGGCAGTCGAGGCCACCGGCGCCGGGGCCTGGTTCTGCTGAGCCGCGTCCCACGCCGGCTGGGGCGCCGCGGTGCGGGCTTCGATCGACTGCTCTACGGTGTCTTCAAAACGCCGCTTGGCGACTTCCTGCTCAAACCCGTCCTGGGCACCGGCCGGCTGCTGCACCGCGGCAGGCGGCCCGGCGATCGGAGTGGGGTCGTTGTTAACGGCGTCCATCGTGTCGGCCGGCGTCGCGCGTCCCGCGTTGCGCCAGTCTTCCTGGGGCGCCGCGGCGACGGTCCCGTCGGACGAGCCCTGATCCCCAGTCGGGATCGGCGGCAGGCCAACCGCGGCATAGCGGTCGGCGCCGCCCTCTTGCTCAGCTTCGGGGGCCGGCGCCTGCTCAGCCGACGAGTCAACGGCGACCTGCTCTTCGACCGCAGCGGCCTCGTCAGTGTCCGAAGTAGTCTCGCCGGGCTCCGCCGCGAGGATCGCCTCGATGTCCGAGGCTCCGTCGGTGGTTTGGTTGTCTTCGCTGTCGGCGGTCGCCGCTTCGGCGGCCATGCTGCTGGCGACCGCGGCGGCGATGCTCTTGGCGGTCGCGTCGTCGGCACGCGGCTTGGTCGAACCACCCCGGGCGAACGCCGCCGGGCCGAGCAGCTCGCGGCGCAGGTCGGCTTCGCGGACCAGCGGCGGCAGCGTGGCGGACGGCGCGTCCTCCGGCGCGGGGCCGGCCTCTCCGCCGTTGCCGGCGGACAGCACGCTGCCAGCACGCGCGGTGCGGTTGCGACCGGGCACGAGCGTGGTCACCGGCCCCTGCGGGCGGGGCGCCAGGTTGCCCGTCGCCGGGGCTGCGCTTGTTGGATTGGTGTCGCGGGCTGGCGTCCTCGACGCGGTCCGCGGCGACTCGCTGGTTTCCGACGAAGTCTGCACCCGCAAATCACGCATGATGCGCGACCGGGCCGACCCGGCGGTGGTGCTTGTCGAGTCCGGCTGCGCGTGGCGGTTGTGCCTCAGGTGAGCCGACGTCGGCCGGCGCGTGGTGCGGTTGTTGGTCGATCCAGCGAACCGCTCACCGGGCAGCAGGTCGCTCGGGTCGAGCCGCGGCAAACGGGCGGAGATGCCAGACCGCTCTTCCTGCTCGGCCGCCGAGCCTGCCCGCCGCTGGGCGGCCGAGGCCTCGATCGCCTGACGGGGATCCTGCTCCTCTTCGTCCGATCCGCCCCAGCCCAGCCGGAGCGACGCCAGCCGCTGCGCGAACGACGGGCGGGACCCCTCTTGGGCCGACGCCAACGGCGCGCAGCACAGGGTGACAGCCAGGATCAGAGCGAGGGGGGTGATGTGCCGCATGGTGGATACGCGTCCTTGCGTTGCGTTCGCCGCATTTCCGGCGGCTGCTAGCGTTCCCCCCACAGGCGCTACAGCCGCAGCGTGACGGTAGACTCCGCCCGCTATCCACCGTCTATCGGCGCCGACGACCCTGCCGGTTAACAAAAGACGATGATTTCTACCGGTTAACCCACCCCGGAAGGATAGGCAAAGCAGCCGAGCAACGTCCGGCACTGCTAGCAAGGCTTACCGCCAGGGTGACCCACCACCAAGTCACTCCGGTCGCCACCCAGCCACCAGCCACCAGCCACCAGCCACCAGCCACCACCTACCACCTACCACCTACCACCTACCACCTACCACCTACCACCTACCACCTACCACCTACCACCTACCACCTACCACCTACCACCTACCACCCACTAACAAACACTCGCCTCAGACTCGCTGACGATCTCGAAGCCAAGGTCGCGGATCATCTGGTAGTCCTCTTCAGGCGGCTGGCCCATGGTGGTCAGGTAGTCGCCCACGAACATCGAGTTCGCCGCGTACAGCCCCAGCGGCTGCAGGCTCCGCAGGTGCATCTCGCGGCCGCCGGCGATGCGGATCTCGCGGTCCGGGCAGACCAGGCGGAACATGGCCAGCGTCTTCAGGCAGTACTGCGGCGTGACGTGCTCCTGGTGCGGCATGTCGACCCCCTCGATCGGGATCAGGAAGTTCACTGGGATCGAGTGCACGCCCAGCTCGCGCAGCTCAATCGCCATACTCACCAGGTCCTCGTTCGACTCGCCCATGCCGACGATGCCGCCGGAGCACATCTCCATGCCGGCCGAGCGGACCGCCTTGAGCGTGTCGACCCGGTCGGCGAAGGTGTGGGTGGTGCAGATCTTCTCGTAGTGCCCCTGGCCCGTGTTCAGGTTGTGGTTTACCCGGTCGACGCCGCACGCCTTGAGCCGCTGGGCCTGGTCGTCGGTCAGCAGGCCCAGGCACGCGCAGATGTGCAGGCCGTACTTCTCCTTGATCTCCGGCACGATCGTTTCGACGGCCTTCATCTCCCGCTCGTTGGGGCCGCGGGCGGAGATCACGATGCAGTAGGTCCGCGCGTCACGCTCCTTGGCCACCCGGGCGCCGTCCATCAGCTTGTCGCGGCTGAGAATGTTGTACTTGGGGATCTCCGCCTGGCTGTCCTTGGACTGCGAGCAGTACCCGCAGTCCTCCGGGCACAGGCCGCTCTTAGCGTTCATCAGCAGGTACAGCTGCACCTGGTTGGCGAAGTAATGCCGCCGCACCCGGTACGCCGCGTCCAGCAGGTTGAGCAGCTCGCTGTCGGGGCAGGCCAGCACCTCGCCGGCCTGCTCCGCGGTCAGCGGCTCGCCGGCCAGCACCTGGTCGGCCAGGGCCTGCCAGCGGCTGGCGGTGGGGGCGGCATTGGCGGTCGGGCAATCAAGCGTCTCGGACATCGCAGCTCCGTAGTTCGAAAAAAGTAGCCCGGCATTATCCCGAGCCGGCCCCGCCCGTGGCAAGTCCCGACGGCCGCCGACTCCTCCATGTTCGGCCCGTTTTGGCCGCCTAGTTTTGTCCAAAAAAACGAGCGAAGCGGACAAAACTCTGGGCCTACTTCTCCTAAGACCGCCCTCACACGCTTATATAGCAGGGTCTTCATCGTTTGCGGGGAAACGGACCAGCGGGGTTTTGTCCGTTTTTGAGCGCAGCAGGGGCCAAAACCACGGGGCGGTCTCCGGCCCCCAACCCACGCCACGATTCCGCCCTTATCTGCGCGAACTACCATGGCCGCCCCCGCACTTGCCGCGGCGCCCGGGAGCCGCTCTACCGCTCTGAACGGCGGGTCTGGAGTCCACCCCGGCCGCGCAGACGCCCGGCCAACCCTCTATTGGACCGCGCCGGGTGGCCGTTTGCTACGACAAACTGGGCCGACCCGGCGATTCGCAACCGGGCCAACACGCATAGCCCCCGGCCCGCCTTCGCGTAACAATAGGGGCGCCTCACCAGTTCTCACTCAAGTCACGGCATGCACCACTACGTCCGCGTCGGCCTGCACGGAGAGGTCGGCCGCTTCCGCTCAACCGACAGCGCCCGCTACCCACGCGGACGGCGGGTGATCGTCCGCACCGCCCGCGGCCTGGAAACGGGCGAGGTGCTCTCCGCCTGTGATACGGCCGCCGCCGCGACCGACGGCGAGCTGCTGCGGGCGATGACCCCACAGGACCACCTGCTCAGCCAGCGGCTGGAGCAGCGCCGCGGCGAGGCCTACGACGCCTGCGTCGCGTTGCTCGCGGAGCGTAACCTGGACGCGGTGCTGATGGACGTCGAGCACCTGTTCGACGGCCAGGGCCTGTACTTCCACTTCCTGGGCGAGGTGTCGCCCGAGGTCGAGGCGCTCACCGCCGAGCTCTCCGAGGCGTACGAGGCCAAGGCCCAGATCGGCCGCTTCGCCGAAACACTCACCGAGGGCTGCGGCCCCGGCTGCGGCACCGAAGAGGCCAAGGGCCAAGGCGGCTGCGACTCGTGCGCCGGCTGCGCCGTCGCCAGCGCGTGCAAGAAGTAGCGTTGTACCTGCCGACCGCGCACCTCCACACGATCGGTACATGTCCGTCGACTACCCTGCCCTCTGCGATCTAGCGATCGCTCATTTCTCCTTGGGCGATTGGTCACTACATGGGCCGAACCACTGGCGCAACGTGGAGATTAACGGCAGGCGCCTCTGCCGACTGAATGGCGCCGACGAGACCGTTGTTCGGCTCTTCGCACTGTTCCACGACATCGAACGGCGCAACGAGGGGCACGACCCAGACCATGGCAGGCGCGCCGCTGATCTGGTCCAGTCGCTGCACGGCGACGCGTTCCAGATAGAAGCAACACAATTACTGCTCTTGCTGGACGCCTGCCGAGGGCACAACGACGGGCTCACAACGGGCGACCTCACCATCGGCACGTGCTGGGACGCCGACCGGTTGGATCTGCCACGCGTCGGCATCCGGCCGGACGCGCAGCTCATGAGCACCCACCACGGGAAGCTGCTTGCACGCGGCGGGCGCGGACCGGCGGCGGCGGACGATGCCGCAACCTGAGCCCGTACCTCCGGCGGCAAGGCCCGCCCGGTGGCGTCCTTCAAGAGTCTGGTAACGGAGCAGAACCAACAACGCGGTACGCTCGACTAGGCCTGTGAGATGAGACGACGCGTGGCCTAATATCGAAAAGGAGCAGCCGCGGTCGCTAGATCGCCATCGCCCGACTAACGGGCTCCGCCGCCGACGAAGTCGCTTGCCCGCCTTCACGGCGTTTCAGATCGGCGTACAGGTAGCCGAGCTGCGCCGCCGAGCGGGCGCCAAGCTTGTTCATCAGCTTCTGACGGTGAAGCTCCATCGTCCGCAGCGCGATGCCGAGCTGACGCGCGGCAACCTTGTTGGACGCGCCGCCGATGAGGAGCTCCAGCAACTCTCTCTCGTGCTGTGTAAGATCCACACTCATGCTGACCCACCTTCTATGAAGAGTAACGCAATGCGTGTCCCCGCTTCTATTTTTACCAGCGATTACGCGAATGGCGAGGAAAAAAACGTTGACTTTCACCTACGCCGTTGGCAGGACGGGTCGCCGAACTCCGGGCGGGCGCCGTTGAGGCTCATCGTTCGGAGTACTGCAAAGTGTGCAACTGACGACGCCGCGCAGGCACAGTGCGGCGCAGCAACTCGACCTCGTTCGGCAACGTGCAACGCCCCGTGCTCCACGCGGTCGAGACAGGCGGATTGAGTGCAAACGACTACCTGGTGAGCGCAGAATGTCGTCGCTTGGCGCCCGATCTTCGGCGTGTTTCCGGCGAGCGTCGTTCATTCTCGACAGCGTCGACCGGACGCTGCCCCTCATCATCAAGTGATGGGGCAATGGCATTGCCCCCACCCGCCTGAAGAGCTGCTATTATGCTGGCGTTATGTCGACCGAACTGATCGCTATCGCACCTCCCTCTTCCGACCTGGCGTGGCTGGCCCACAAGCTGCGGCGCGACGTGTTTGTCCATGAGCAGCACGTGCCGCCCGAGCTGGAGTACGATGAGCTCGATCTGAAGAGTGTGCACTATGTCACACTTGTCGGTGGCGACCTGGTGGCCGCGCTGCGCGTGATCGACCTGCCGGAGCACCAGAAGATCTCCCGCTTTGTGGTGCACGCGGCCTACCGGGGCCGGGGCGTCGGACGGCGGCTGCTGGAACACACCATCGCCGCGCTGGCCGAGCTGGGCCACACGAGGCTCTACCTCGAGGCCCAGGTGAGCGCGATCGGCTTCTACGAGCGGCTCGGCTTCGCCGCCTACGGCCCGGTCTACCAGGACGCGGGGATCGACCACCGCAGGATGCGGAACTACGAGCCGGACGCGTAGCTCCGCCGCCGCCTCGACGCAACGGGCGCCAGCACCGCCGCTAGCAGAGCCGCCGAGGCGGGCTCGGGCACGGTCGTCACCACCGCGGTGAACTGGAACCGGTCGGCCCAGTCGTTGGAGTTCTTCGGATCGACCACGAAATCGATGAACGAACCAACCGCGACCGCCGCTTCGACCTGATAGGGAACTTGCGACTCGGCGTTGGCCAGGTTGCGCGTGTAGACCTCCAGGCCGTCGACAAAGATCCTCGCGATCAGCCCCTGCCCGCCAATGCGGGGGTCGATGTCGCCCACCACCCCGGCGATCGTCACCGGTCCGGCGGCCTCGCTCACGTAGCGGCGGACGGCCCAGTGCTCGGCCGGCTGGATCTCGCCGCTGGTGGTCAGCCCATTGGGGTGCCCGCCCTGGCGATCGAGCATGGTCCAGAAGAAGGGGAACGGGTGCGTGCCATCGACCTGCCACCGCTCGCGGGCGGCGTCGTACTCGGGCATCTGCTGGAAGTTGTCGGGCGTGAAGGGCCCGCTGTAGTAGCCGTACAGCCAGCTGTCCTGTCCCTGCACATTGGAGAATTCCGCGACCGAGTCGGCCAACAGAACATTCGCCAGCGAACACGCCGGCGTCAGCGCGGCCAGGAACACCGCGCAGCAAGAGAATCGCATTAGCCGCCCTCCCAAGTCGATGCCGTCTCAGAGAAGAATTGCAAGCAGACGAGGGGCTCGATTCTAGGCGGGTCGGCGGCGGCGCTCAAGCAACGGGACCGCTACTCGCCCAGGTCGCCGAGGCTGGCCAGGAACTCGCTCATCTCGCCGGCGGCGTGCGCGTCGCCCTGGGCGCGGGCGGCGTCGATGCCGTCGCGGAGGTATGTGCGGGCGTCGTTGACGCGGCCCAGCCGGGTGAGCTGCTGCCCGGCCATGAAGAAGGCGGGCACGTACGGCGGCTCATCCTGCGAGAGCTCAGCTAGCTTGGCGAGGCTGGCCTCGTGCTCGCCCTCCTTGTCTAGCTCCATGGCCAGGCTGTAGCGGAGGAACGTGTCGGTGGGGTCGTCGGCGAGCATCGCCTCGATCTTTTCGCGTCGCGTTGCCATGCGGGAGAGAGCTATGCTTGGGGGTGCTGCTGTGCAGGGTGATCGGCCGGTTGCGGGTGGGCGGCGAGCGGCCTGCCAGGCCGACCTCGCCCCTAGATAATCCGCCGCCCGGTATCGACAATCCGGGCTCGCGACCGATTGTACCCCGGCGCCCGCCGCCACGAAGCCCCGCCTCCACCCGATGCCCGACCACGTCCTAACCGACCTGCTGATGATCCTCACCACGGGCCTGCTGGCCAACGTGGCGTGCCAGCGGCTGGGGGTGTCGACCATCCTGGGGTACCTGCTGGCCGGCGTGGTTCTGGGCGACGCCGGGTTCGAGCTGATCCGCACCGACAACCACGAGATCGAGGTACTGGGCGAGGCGGGCGTGTTCCTGCTGCTGTTCACCGTGGGGCTCGAGTTCTCCATCGACGAGCTGCGGCCGCTCGCCTGGCGGCTGCCGGTGGGGGGCGGCCTGCAGATGCTGCTGGTGGCCGCGCCGGTCGCGCTGGCGTGCTACTGGGCCGGCCTGTCGCTGCCGGCGTCGCTGCTGCTGGGCGCGGCGTTGTCGTTCAGCTCGACGGTCATCGTGTTCAAGGCTTTGGGCGAGCTCGGCCAGACGTCCACGCCGCACGGGCGGCGGGCGATCGGCGTGCTGCTGTTCCAGGACATGGCGCTCGTGCCGCTGCTGCTGCTGGTGCCGCTCATCCAGGGGGGCGCCGCCCCGGGCTTCTCCGAATTGGCCGAGCTGGCGCTGGCGTCCGGCGCGTTCATCGGCGCGGTGCTGCTGGCGCGGATCGTGATCAGCGGCTACCTGGCGCCGGCGCTCACCTCGTTCCGCAGCCCGGACCTCGTGGTGCTGATGGCCGTGGTGGTGCTGGGCGGGATGGCGCTGTTCGCGCACAAGCTGGGCCTGCCCGCGGCGCTGGGCGCGTTTGCGGCGGGGCTGCTGTTCGGCGGCAACCGCTGGAGCGCCCAGGTCGACGCGTTGGTGCTGCCGTTCCGCGAAACCTTCGCCGCGGTGTTCTTCATCAGCCTCGGCCTGCTGCTCGACAAGGACATCAACGTCGGCTGGATCGTGCCGATGGCGATCGGCCTTGCCGGGCTGAAGCTGGCCGCGGCCGCCATCGCGCTGGCGGTCACCGGCCTGCGGCCGCGGGCCGCCCTCGGCATGGGCCTAGGCCTGGCGCACGTGGGCGAGTTCGCGTTCTTCCTGGGCCGTATCGCAACCGAGGCCGGCGTGCTGAGCCGGGCGTCGTACCAGCACATGTCGGCCGTGGCGCTGGGCACGCTGATCGCCACGCCGATCGTGCTGCGGATCGGCCTGAAGTGGACCGACGGACGCGAGGAGGAATCGCCCCAGACGCCCCGCACCGAGCTGAGCCGCCCGCAGATGGCCGTGGTGATCGGCGTGGGCCCGGTGGGCAAGCAGGTGGCCAGCTTCCTCGAGACCCGCGGCGTGGAGGTCACGATGGTCGACCGCAGCCCGGTGAACCTGTACCCGTTCAGCCAGCTAGGCTTCGCCACCGCGGCGGGCGACGCCACCCACGCCGAGACCCTGCGCGCCGCGCACGTGCCGGACGCCGGCATGGTGGTGGTGTGCGTGCCGACCGACGCCGACGCGCTGGGCATCGTGCGGTCCGTGCGGCAGCTCAACGCCGCGGCCAGCGTGGTGGTGCGGTGCCGCTACCAGGGCAGCGTCGACGCCCTGCACCGCGCCGGCGCCGCGTTGGTGGTGAGCGAAGAACGGATGACCTACGAGCGGCTGGTGGCGGAACTTGAAGGGCGGCTGACGAGCGATCGGGTTTAACGGGGCTGCCGCCCTACTCCCCACCCCGGTACACCTGCTGCCCCAGCACATTGCGGCGTGAGCTGAGCGCCGCGTCGGCGTCGGTTTCGGCGAGGATGGTCATCATCATCTGCAGCTTGGCGTCGGTATCGTCGGCGTAGTGGACGATCAGCGCCTCGGGCGTCATGGGGGGCTTGGGGCTGCCCCACTCCGGCAGGCGTTGGTGGCTGATGATGATGTGCTCCAGGCGGAGCATGGTCTCGGCGTCGGGCGGGTCCTGCCCTTCGCGCTGCATCTCGGCGGCCGCCTCGCGGATCATGTCGCGGCCCTGCAAGATGTGGCCCACCAGCGACCCGGACGCGGTGTACTCGGCGCCGACCGGCGAGTTGCGCAGCTCGCGGAGCTTGCCGATGTCGTGCAGCGCGGCGCCGGCCGCCACCATGCCGACATCCAGCGGCGGGTCCATGTCCGGGTAGATCTCGGCGTACCGCTCGGCCAGCATTACGGCGTTGGTCGCCACGTTCCGCACGTGCTCCAGGTACCCGCCGGCGAACGCGTGGTGGTTGCGGCTGGCGGCGGGCCAGACCAGCAGGTCGTCGCGGTGCTGGTCCAGCAGCCCGAGCACCAGCGTCTGCAGCGGACCCTCGGCGATCCGCTCCTCGGCGATGCCGCGGAGGTCGGCGAACATCTCCTCGAAGTCGAAACGCGACCGCGGCTGGCACATAGTCGGGTCGAAGCCGTCGGCCTTGTCGGTCTCCTCCACCGGGCGGATCAGGCGGATGTCCAGCTGCGGGCCGTAGGAGGTCTCGTGGTACAGCGCCCGCAGCTTGTAGAAGCCGCCGACCTGCCACTCGCTGTTGCACTTGGCGAAGAGCGGCGCGTCGCTCCAGACGGGGAAGCTGACGTCGCGGCGGGCGTCGCGGAAGGTGACCCGCCAGTAGGGCTTGCCGTCCTTGGTGGTGAGCTGCGTCTTGTCGGCCAGCAGCGCGAAGAAGTCGGCCTCCTGACCGTTGGTCAGGTCGCCCAGCGGCGTGATGGGCGAGGACTCACCGGTCTTGTCGAATAGCTCTGGCAATGCTCTGGATTCCTCAGCGTGTTGCTTGAACCGCCCCAACGCCCAGGCGCCGAGGTTCGGAGGTTAGTCTAACGGAGTGGGCGGCGGGTTGGGGAGCAGCGGCCACCGAGGCCGGCCCGGCGGCGCCCTACCCCGCCCGCTCGGCCAGGGCGGCGCGGCGCTCGGCGACCAGCGCGTCGAGCATGCCCTGCAGGGAACGCTGCGCCTCGGCCATGGCAGGGTCGCGGGGGGCGGAGCGGTCGCGGACCGGGTCGACCGTGATGGGGTCGCCCACCTGGATGACGCAGTGCAGCGGGCCGTGGTACTTGGACTCGTCGGTGAAGTCCTCCTCCATCCGCTCGATGGTCTCCAGCAGCCGCTCGGGCAGGTCGGCCCCGCCGCCGATGTAGCCCTTCGGGTAGTGGGCGAGCTGCTGCAGGTAGTAGCACTCGGCCAGGTCGCGCCAGCGGGCGTCGCGTTCTTCGGGCGTGACCTTATTGGCGATCATGTCGGGCAGGATCACCGTGCGCAGCAGCTTCACCCGGCCAACCACGCCGCGTTCCTTGCCGGCGGTGCCCCACTTCTCCTCCAGCCGCGCGAGCACCTCCTGCATCAGCTGGTCGGCCCGCTCGTGGGGGTCGCCCTCGCGGGCGAAGCCGAGGTACTCGATCTCCTTAGCGCACAGGATCGCGCGGCCCAGCTTGCCGAGCCGCTGGGTGAGGGTGAGGTGCTTCTGGGGGTGCCAGCTGAAGCGGTGCTCCAGTGCATCCAGGTCGGGGCCGATGGTGGCCTCCACGTCCCCGTCGAAGTAGTAGCGGATGGCTACCGGGTGGATCACCACCGGCGGCTTGCCCTGCTTCTCGCGCTTCTTGGCCGACTGCCGCGCGATGAAGGCGGGGCCGTCCATCAGGTCCATCAGCAGGTCGCAGTGCCGGCTAACCGCGCCCTCGGGGAACATCACCAGCGGCCGGCGGCCCTTCTCGAGGATATCGATGGCGTAGTTGACGGCCGTGCGGTCGTTCCCCTCGCGGTACACGCTGAAAGCGCCCATCCGGCGGATCAGGAACCGCTCAAACTTGTTCTGCATGAACAGGTGCCAGCTGGCCATCGCGAACAACTGGGTGCCGGCCTCCTTGGACAGCATGCCCAGCACCATCGGGTCCGACAGCCGGCTGTGGTTGGGCGCGACGATAACGCCCTTGCCCTCGTCGATCGACGCCCGCAGCTTGGCCGCGTCGCGGACCTCGAAGCTGGTGACCGAGAACACCTTGCGGAGGTACCGCTTGAGCCAGAAGCGGATGGCCCAGGTCCAGAATCGCGACTCGATCGGCGGGACAAATTCGTACGGCTCTTCCAGGATGATGTTCTGCATATCGCGTCGCGACGCTAACTTGAAGGGGCGCCGCCAGGGTTGGCGGCGTGAGCGGCCGGCTGCAGGCTTCGGCTAACCGTTACAGCCCTCACCAGGATAACCAGCCCGGGGGTTTCGACCCTAGGGGGGTTTTCGGCACGGCGGACGCCCCGCCGATCAACAAAACGATGGCCCCGCGCAAGAAGATCATCAAGCCGAAACGCCAAGCCTCCGCCGAGGAGGCGACGCGGCTTGTCGAGGCGTTCACCCGCTACCTGGCCAGCGAGTGCCACCTGTCGGACAACACGGTGGCCGCGTACCGCCGCGACATGCGGCGGTTCTTCGGCTGGCTGGCGGGCCGGCGGCTCGAGAGCCTCACCGTGTCGGACCTGTCCGACTACCCGCGGCACATGAACGAGCTGGGCCTGGCGCCGTCGAGCATCGCGCGGCACGTGGCGTCGTTGCGGATGTTCTTCCGCTACCTGCAGCTCGAGGGCCTGCTGAACGACAACCAGGCGGAGCTGCTCAGCTCGCAGAAGCTGTGGCAGCGGATGCCGACCGTGCTCTCACCGGCCCAGATCGATCAGCTGCTGTCGGCCCCCGTGCGGGGCGAGCCGCTCTGGCGGCGTGACCGGGCCATCCTCGAGACCCTCTACGCCACCGGCGCCCGCGTGTCGGAACTGTCCAACCTCCGCGGCCGCGACGTGCACCCCGACGACGGCTACTGCGTCTGCCACGGCAAGGGCGACAAGCAACGCGTGGTGCCGCTGGGCGAGCGGGCGGTCGCGCTGCTGGTCGAGTACCAAGAAAAAGAGCGGCCCAAACTGGCCGAGCGGCGCGAGCCCGCCTCGGAGTTCCTGTTCCTCTCTACCCGCGGGCAGCGGCTGGGGCGTGAGCGGATCTGGGAGCTGATCAAGAAGTACGCGGCGGCCGCCGGGGTGACCGCCAAGCTCAGCCCGCACAGCCTCAGGCACAGCTTCGCCACGCACCTGGTGGGCGGCGGCGCCGACCTGCGGCAGGTGCAGGAGATGCTCGGCCACGCCAGCATCGCCACCACGCAGATCTACACGCACGTCGACCACACCCGCCTGAAGAAGGTGCACGACTCGTTCCACCCACGGGCGTAAGCGGCGGCTACGGCGCCGCCCGTTCAAGGACCCGCTCCGCGACGCGAACGACGTACTCGTTCCGATCGTCGACCGCCGATTTCATCGCCGCTACTACGTCTGGTAAGTCGCCTGCACGCTCGTCGAGCGCAAGCGCCGCGTGGTAGCGCACCCAGGGGTCGGCGCCGACGAGCTCGTCGAGCAACGCCTGCACCGCCGCTGGTTGCGACGCGGCGCCGCCGCGCAGCAGCGCCGCCGCGGCAGCCACCCGCACCACGCCCGCCGGATCGCGGAGCAGCTCGGCCAGCCGTTCTTTCGTTGCGCCCGGTAGGCTGGGGTCCTCCGGCAGCTCGCCCACCAGCTTGACGCCCCAGTACCGCTGGACCGGATCGTCCGCCGCAAGCAGGGCCTGGGATTGTTCGCTACGCTCATCCTCCGTCAGCCCGGGGGCGAGCGCCCGCAGCAGCGCGCCCAGGCTCTGCTTGGCCTGCGGCTCGCGGTAGATCTGCCGGCAATCGCCGAGCTCGGCCTCGCGTTGCCGCATGATCGGCTCGGGGATCAAGCCGAGGTCGCCGGTGGCGAGCTGCCACTCGCGGAGCTCGGCCCGCATCCGGGCGAGCACCTGCTGGTGCTCCGGCGAGGGCCGATCGGACAGGTTGACCAACTCGTGCGGGTCCTGCTGCAGGTCGTACAGCTCCTCCATCGGCTTGCGGTCCGACATGTACAGGCGGCTCGCTACGGGCAGCTCGCCTGCGGCGGCCAGGCGCCTGAGCTCCTTCATCGTGGCATTACGCTCCCCGTACCCAATCCATTGCGTGAAGGGCTTCCAGTGCATGAAGTTGCGGATATAGCGGTAGCGTTGATCGCGGACCGAACGGATCAGATCGATCCGTTCGTCCATCCGGTCGCGGGTCGCGATGGCGTAGTCGCGCGGCGGCGCCAGATCCTCGCCCAGAAACGCCCTGCCCTGCATGTGGTCGGGCACCGGCAGGCCAAGCAGGTTCAGCACCGTGGGCGCGAAGTCGACAAAACTGACAAGCTGCTCATCGACCATCCCCGGCTGGCCCTGCCCCTCCGCCCGCAGCGACGGCGGCACGTAGACAATCAGTGGCGCCCGCAGGCCGGAGTCGTACGGCCAGCGTTTGTTGCGGGGCAGTCCGGCGCCGTGGTCGGACCAGAAGAACACGATGGTGTTGTCCTCGAGGCCGTCCTCGCGGAGCTGGCGTAGCAGCTCCGCGGCGTAGTAGTCGGCCTGGGTGATGTTCTCCAGGTAGTTGGCCCAGTCGCGCCGCGCCGGCCTGGTGTCCGGCAGGTACGGGGGAGGGGCAACCTCGCCGGGGTCCTGCCGGTCCGCGGCGGTCAGGTCCGGGGTCTGCCGACGGTGGGCGGCGCCGCGCGGCCACACCTTGCTCTCGTGCGTGTTGGTCAGATTGAACACCGCGAAGAACGGCTGACCGTCGCCGCGGCCGCGCCAATGGGCACGCTTGCTCGACTCGTCCCACGGGTCGCCCGCGTCCACCAGGTTGTAGTCGGTCTTCGACTGGTTGGTGCAGTAGTAGCCCGCCTCGCGGAGATAGGCCGGGAAGCACCGCACGCCGGCAGGCAGCCTCGACTTGCAGCGCATGTGCAGCGTGCCGATGGAAGTCGGGTACATGCCCGTGATGATGGAGGACCGGTTGGTGGCGCAGACCGGGCAGGTGGTGAACGCGTTGTCGTACCGCACGCCCCGCGCCGCCAGCGCGTCGAGTGTGGGCGTCTTGGCCGGCGCGTAGCCATAGCAGCCCAGGTGGGGGCCGATGTCCTCGACCGAGATCCACAGGATGTTGGGGCGAGCCGAATCCGCGGCGGCCGCCCCGCCGGCGAGGATCAAGAGCAATAGCAAGGAACAACGGGCCATCGAACTCAACCTCCCCTATCTCTTCACCACAGCAGGAACACCTGCGAGTCAACTAGTACGCGCTACGCACGATGATCGACCGTCGACCGGGCGCCGCCAGGTTCACGGTGCGGGCGTCGTGCGCGTCATCGCTTTCGGCGTGACCGTCTTTGATCACGGCGCCGCTGGGCGTGTAGGCGTGCAGACCAACAGGCAGCACCAACCTCGCCTGGGTGTTCGGCGGGACCAGGATGCTCAGTTCGTGGCCGTCGTCGGTGCGTTTGCTCGCGAACTCGATCGCGCCGTGCTCCGACTCGTACGAGGCGGTGACCCAATCCAGCTTGTCGAACAACACTTTAGACGGTCGGATCTCGAACTCGGCGAAACCCGGTTCCGGGCCGGGCGAGATGCCCACCAGCCCGTGGAGCGGCCAGGCGCCGACGTACAGGTAGGAGCTGTGCAGCATTGAGTGTCCCGAGTCGGCCCGCCGCTCCCACGACTCCCAGATAGTGGTCGCGCCCTGTTCGAGCATGTGCCCCCAGCTCGGGTAGTCCGAGCGGTCGACCATGGCGTAGATCAGGTCGTTGCGGCCGGCGTCCATCAGTAGATTGAACAGCATCGCGCCGCCGGTGATCCCGGCGTCGATGTGGCCCCCCTGCCGCTCAACGATTTCACGCTCGAGCGTCTGCCAGACTCCGTCCCGCTCGTCCGCGTACGGCACGTCCGCAAGCAGGGCGAGCGCGAGGTAGGCCTGCTGCCCGTTGACGTAGCTGTGCTGGTCCGGATCGTAGAACCGGTTGTTGATAGCGGCCCGCACCTCGTCGGCGCGCCGGCGGTAGCCTTCGGCGGCGGACTGGTCCCCGAGCACGGACATGACCTGGGCGGCGGTCTGCAGGTTGTAGACCCAGTAGCAGTTGTTGAAGAAGAGCGTCTCGTCGGTGTGGCTGTTGGTGCCGTGGGCGTCGGGCCACAGCCAGTCGCCCAGGAACACCCACTCGTCCTGCGGCGCCGTGTCCCGCCCCTTCCAGGGCGTCAGCAGGTTGTCTTGCGAGGTGGAGTCCATGAACGCCAGCCACCTTTCGATAGTCGGCCGCTGCTGCTGGAGGATGCGGCGGTCGCCGTGCTGCCGGTACAGTTGCCACGGCAGCGTGACTGTGAAGCCGCCCCAGCCGGGTCCACCGCCGCCCCAGTAGGTGGGCGCCGTATTGGGGAGGTAGCCGTCGTCGTACTGGCAGTCACGCCAGTCCTCGGCCCACTTGGTGTAGAAGGCCCCGGCGCCGTAGTTGTACAGCGTGGCGAGCAGCGTGGCGTGGGCGTCGCCGCCGTAGCCCATCCGCTCGCGCTGCGGGCAGTCCACCAGGTACCCGCCCAGGCTGAGGTTCTCCAGCGTCCACATCGACGCGTCGTAGATGCGGTTGAGCCGCTCGTTCGAGCAGGCGAAACGCCCCGTGCGCGCGAAGCCGGTGCGTACAGGCATTGCGCGGACCTCGGATGTCAGCGGCCGGCGGGCGGCGCCGTGGATCGTCAGGTAGCGGCCGCTGTGGTAATTGAAGCGGCTGCGGAACGTGCCCCGGCCGCGCTGGTCGGCAATGTACTCGCTGTGCAGGCCGAACATCTCCTCCCGCTCGGGCAGCTCCGACGAGAGCAGCCGCACCGCCTTGCCCGGTTGGGCGGCGAGATCGACTTCGATCATCCCCGCAAAGTTCCGCCCAAAATCAACCTGGTACACGCCCGGTTCGGTTTCATGGACCGACGCCGCCTCGAACGTTTCGGAAACGATATTGGGCTCGACCATCTGGGCGGACAGCTCCACGTCCGGGCGGTAGACCGCGGACGCCTGCCATTCCGAATCATCGAACGCGGTCTCGCTCCAGCCGGGCAGCTCGCGGCGCGCGTCGTAGTGCTCGCCGCCGAAGTGACGGAACTCCCACCGCCCCAGCAGCCGGTTAGGGCTGGGGTGCGTGAGCCATGACTTGTCGGTGCGGAGCTGAAAACTCGCGCCTCCGCGTTTGAACTCCCCCTGCGCGATCACCACCGGCACGCCCGGGCTGCTAGGCGTGCGGTAGTGTGGATAGATCGCCCACGAGGCGCCCAGCCACAAGGCGACCACGTTCTTGCCCGGCCGGAGGTGCGCTGCGATGTCGTAAGTCACGTAGCGGGCCCGTACGCGGTGGTTCGAAACCGCCGGCGCCAGCACCTGGGCCGTGACCTGCTGCCCGTTGACGTACAGTTCGTGGTAGCCGATCGACGCCACGCACAGCTCTGCCCGCTCGGGCCGCCACGGCAGCTCGAACGCCTTGCGCAGCCACGGATCCCAGACCGGCGATCGGTCGGCATCGGTGGGTTCGATCCGCTGAGACTCGGGCGGGCCGATCCACTCCGCCTGCCAGTCGTCTGCGCTCAGCAGACCGACCGACCACCGGGCGATTGGGCTCCAGTCGGACACCGAGCCGGCGTCGTCCCACACCCGCACCTTCCAGAAGCACTCGGCCCCAGACTCCAGTGGCTGACCCTCGTAAGCGACCAAAGTGCTCTGAGCGCCGTCTCGCTTGCCGGATGACCACAGGTCACCTTCATCGCGGTGCAGCTTGCGTCGACTCGATGCGACGAGCACCTCGTAGCCGGCCTGCCGAGGCCCGGGCGCCGCGTGCAGGTCGGGCGGCAGCTTCCAGCCGAGCCGCGGCTGCGCAACGTCAACCCCGAGCGGGTCGACCAGATACTCGCAGGTCAGCCCAATTGGGGCGGCGACCGACGCCTTGCTCGTAGGTTGCTGGCCGAGGACGGTGTGGCAGGCCAGCAGGGCCGATAAGCAGACGCCTACGACGCTCAACTGGCTCCTGACGAACGGAACGTAAGGATTCATAGAACTGGTTGCCCGAAGCGGGCGTGCTGGATGGATGAGCAACCACGCCCCAACGGCGTGGCCGGCGCATGATAAACGAACCGCTCGCGCGGTGCAGCTAAAACAGCCGAACGCTGGTGAGCACTGCGACCCGCCGCAGACGTGGTGCGATGCCTTCCAATCTCCGGCAAAGGCTCGTATCGCACAGCCCCGCGGCTTACACTGTCGGGCACGCGATCCCACCCTCCAACTGGTCCGCCGCCCGCCATGTCCCTGCCCCACCGCTGCGTCCGCCTGATTGCGATCCTCGCTATCCTTTTGTTGGTTAACGGCCTGAGCGCCGCCGAATGGAGATTAGAGTCTCCGTCTGGCGACGTTCTGGTGGAGATCGAAGAGAGCGACGGCGTCCGCTTCTCTGTTCAGCACAAAGGCGAAGTGGTGATTGATCGGTCGCAGATCGACCTGACAATCAGGGGCCGCAAGCCGTTCGGCACGAGCCTGGGCGCCGCCAACGAAACGCGAACCGAGATCAATGAGACGACCACCTTCGTCGTGCCGCGGCGGTTCAAGTCGCTGCCGCACCGCTGCAACGAGCTGACGCTGACCGCCGAGTCGGGCAGCCACGCCCTGGTCGTGAGGGCGTACGACCGCGGCGTCGCCTACCGCTGGGTGACGAACCTGCCCGGCGGTGTGGTGGTGGAGAGCGAACTGGCCGAGTTCAGGTTCCCCGGGACGCCGATGACCTGGTTCCCGGAAGAGGATAGCTTGATGTCGCACCAGGAGCGGGTGTACAAGCACGTGCCGCTGGGCGAGATCGGCCCCGAGCGGTTCTGCTCGACCGGCATGGTGGTCGAACCGCAGAACGGTCCGAAGGTCTACCTCTCGGAGTCGGACCTGGCGTCCTACCCGGGCATGTTCCTGCGGGGCGCGGAGGATCACCGCGGGCTGGTCGGCAAATTCGCGCCGTACCCGCTGGCGACCAGAACGGTCCGGGACCGCGACGTGATGGTCACCAAGGCCGCGGACTACCTGGCCAAGACCAGCGGCACGCGGGCGTACCCCTGGCGGGTGATGATCCTGGCCGAGGCCGACGCCGACTTTCTCACCAACGAACTGATCTACCAGCTCGCCCCGCCCTGCGAGCTGGCCGACACCAGCTGGATCAAGCCGGGCAAGGTCTCGTGGGACTGGTGGAACGGCATCAACGTCACCGGCGTCGACTTCCGGGTGGGCGTCAACACCGCGACCTACAAGCACTTCATCGACTTCGCCGCCGAGGCTGGCCTGCAGTACATCATCCTCGACGAGGGCTGGTCCAAGCGTGGCGACCTCACCCAGACCGTCCCGGAGATCGACCTGGTGGAGCTGATCGGCCACGCCAATGACAAGGGCGTGGGGGTGATCCTGTGGACGTTGTGGAACGAGCTGGACGCCAACATGATCGAGGCGCTCGACAAGTTCGAGGGGCTGGGCGTTGCGGGCATCAAGGTCGACTTCATGCAGCGTGACGACCAGCCGCTCGTGGAGTTCTACCACCGCACCGCCGCCGAGGCCGGCAAACGGCGGATGCTGGTCGACTTCCACGGCAGCTGCAAGCCGTTCGGCATCCGGCGGACCTACCCGAATGTGATCTCGTTCGAGGCGGTCACCGGCCTCGAGAACTACAAGTGGAGCAACGAAACGGCCACACCGCCCCAAGAGCTGGTGCTGCCGTTCATCCGCATGACCGCCGGCCCGATGGACTACACGCCAGGCGCGATGGACAACTCGCACCGCGAGTACTTCCACGACATCTACGAGCGTCCGATGAGCCTCGGCACCCGCTGCCACCAGCTGGCAATGTACGTGGTGTACGAGAGCCCACTGCAGATGCTGGCCGACAGCCCCACGCAGTACCGCCGCGAACCTGAGTGCCTGCGGTTCCTGTCCGCCGTGCCCACCGTGTGGGACGAGACCGTCGTGCTACACGCAGAACTGGGCGAGGTGGTCGCCATCGCCCGCCGGAGCGGCGACGCCTGGTTCGTCGGCGCGATGACCAACTGGACGCCGCGGCGGCTGGAACTCGACCTCTCGTTCCTCGGCGATCGCGCCTACAAGCTGGAAGCCTGGGCCGACGGCGTGAACGCCGACCAAAACGCAATGGACTTCAAGCACACCACGCAGACGGTCACCAGCGCCGACAGCCTGCAGGTGCGTCTGGAGTCGGGCGGCGGCTGGGCCGGCTGGCTGCGTCCCGCGAACGACTAGGCACGCAGCACACCAGAGCCAAACTCTTCACCGGAGCATCCCTTGCAAGACAACCCCTTCGACCTGACCGGCCGCACGGCTGTCGTCACCGGCGCCAGCCGGGGGCTGGGCCAGGAGTTCGGCCGCGCGCTCGCCGCGGCAGGCGCAGACCTAGTGATCACCAGCCGCAAGCGTGACGACCTCGCGGCGTTCCAAGCGGAGATCGAGTCTCTCGGCCGCAAGGTCACGGCCCTGGAGCTCGACGTCCGGGACCACGGCAGCATCCAACGGATGGCCGACGCCGCGGCCAATGCGTGCGGCGCCATCGACATCCTGGTCAACAACGCCGGCTGCAACGTCCGCAAGCCGGCGCTCGACGTGAGCTGGGACGACTGGAACCTGGTGCTCGACACCAACCTCCGCGGGACGTTCTTCGTCGCTCAGGCGATCGGCCGCGGGATGGTCGAGCGCGGCTACGGGCGGGTGATCAACATCGGGTCGGTGACCTCGGTCGCTGGTTACGCGGGACTGGGGCCGTATTGCGCGAGCCGCGGCGGCGTGAAGCAGCTCACGATGAGTCTGGCCGACGACTGGGGCCCCCATGGCGTAACGGTCAACTGCCTGGCGCCCGGCTGGTTCCGCACCGAGCAGAACAAGGTGCTGTACGAGAACCAGGAGTGGCTCGACTACCTGGTCGACCGCATCCCGCTCCGCCGCCCCGGCCAGCCGGGCGACCTCCGCGGCGCGGTGGTGTTCCTGGCGTCCGACGCCAGCCAGTACGTCACCGGGCAGACGCTACTAGTCGACGGCGGCATCTCGACCGGCGCCACCCGGGCTACCGTGCCGGCCAAGGACTGAGTCACCGCTGCACTCCAGACAAACAACACCCATGCCGATATCCCACCTAAGCCGCGCCGCACAAGCCCTCCTCCTGTTCTCTTGCTATGCCGTGGCGCCCGGCACAGGTCGTGCGGCGACGCCCGCCGGCGAGACGCAGCTCTCCGCTTACCTGGGCACGTACAACAGCGAGTTGAGCCGTGGCGTCTACCGCCTGGACGTCACCGTGGACGGCGACTCGCTGCAGGGAGAGGTCAAGCTGATCGCGGAGGCCGACAACCCGTCGTTCCTCGCGCTCGCGCCCGGCGGACGCCGCTTATACGCCGTGGGAGAGGTCCGCGAGTTCCAGGGGCGGCCGACCGGCAAAGTGGTCGCGTTGCAACTGGGCCCGGCGGGTGAGTGGTCGGAGCTGAACGCGGCCCCAACGGCCGGGGGTGGGCCCTGCTACGTCTCGCTCGACAATCGGTCCAAATTTCTGCTGATCGCCAACTACGGAGCGGGAACGGTGGCCTCGCTGCCGGTGCAGCCGAACGGAAAAGTCGGCCCGGCTGTCAGCTTCCACCAGCACACCGGCAGGAGCGTCATCGAGTCGCGGCAGAGCGGCCCGCACGCGCACTGCATCGTGACCGACCCCAGCAACCGCTTCGCGCTGGCGGCCGACCTCGGCACGGACAAGGTGTACGTCTACCGCTTCGACGAGCAGACCGGCGAGCTCGCCCCGCACGACCCGCCGTCGTTCTCCATGCCCGCGGGCGCCGGGCCCCGCCACCTGGCGTTCCACCCCAAGGGGCGTTTGCTGCTGGTGATCAACGAACTCTCGAGCACGCTCGCATCGCTCGCGTGGGACCCCGCGACTGGCGCCCTCGAGCAGCTTGACCTGCAGAGCACGCTGCCCGCGGACTACGACGGCCGCAACTCGTGCGCGGACGTCCACGTGCACCCCAGCGGGCGGTTCGTCTACGGGTCGAACCGCGGGCACGACAGCATCGCGGTCTTCGCGATCGATCCGGCAACTGGGACGCTCACGCCTAATGGGCACACGCCGGCACGGGTCCGCACGCCCCGCAACTTCGGCATCGTCCCGTCCGGGGAGTACCTGCTGGCCTGCGGCCAGGACTCTGACAGCGTGAGCGTCTTCCGTGTTAACCAGCAGACGGGCGAGCTCACGCCAATCGGCGAACCGATCAAGGCGCCCCGCCCCGTTTGCGTACGGTTTATCACGGAGTAGCGAGCCCGTCGCTGACTGATTCGGCGCCAGACTGGTTACCCAGCACGCAGCCAACGGCCGCTTTCGCGCCACGGGTGGTCGTCCTGGATCGCAGCCCCACAATAGGGGGTAGCAGGCAAGCACCTACCCTCAGCGAGCACCGCCGTGAACACGTTGCTGTTGGCGCAAGCGGCCGATGAAGCCGACGACGCCCCGGAGATCCAGACGCCCGAAATCCGCTCCATCGACGACGCCGTGAGCACGGTCGTCGGAAGCCTGTCGGGCATGCTAGAAGACTTCCTCGCGAGGCTGCCGCTGATCGTGGCCGCGTTGCTGATCCTGCTGGTCACTTGGGGCGTGGCAGCGCTGGCCGACCGCGTGACCCGCAAGGCCCTCACGCGGGTGCGGCTGCGGCGCAGCCTCAAGGACCTGCTCCGCCAGGTGGCCTACGCGGCGGTGTGGGTTGTCGGGCTGCTCGTGGCGGCCGTGATCATCTTCCCGGGCATGACCATCGCCAAGGTGCTGACGGTGTTTGGCCTGGGGTCCATCGCGATCGGATTCGCGTTCAAGGACATCGTGGAGAACTTCTTCGCCGGCGTGCTCATCCTGTGGCGGTTCCCGTTCGAGAACGGCGACTTCATCGAGTGCGGCGACATCGAGGGCGCCGTTGAGGAAACCACCATCCGCATGACGACCATCCGCCAGGTGGATGGGCAGCTGGTTGTGCTGCCCAACGCCCAGCTTTTCAAGTCGCCGGTCCGGGTGATGACCAGCAGACCAACCCGGCGGGCCCGCCTAATCTGCGGCGTCGACTACACGACCGACCTGTCGTCCGCACAGCAGACCATCCACGACGCGCTCGTCGCCTGTGACAGCGTCAAAGCTAATCCTCAGCCCGAAGTCTTCGCCCGCGAGTTCGGCGACTCGAGCATCAACTTCGAGGTCTGCTGGTGGGCCGGCTCCACCCCAAAGGAGCAGCGGGCGTCACGCGACGAGGTGGTGCAGGAGATCAAACGCCGACTCGACGGCGCTGAGATCGAGATCCCGTTCCCGCACCGCACCATGACCTTCAAAGAGCCAATCACCGTGCAGGGCGACGCCACGCCCGCCGAGCACGCCCACGGGGGCTAGCCGGTCGGGGTGACTTCGGCGCGGGGCGTCTCGTCATCGCGGACGCCGTAGTGGCTCATCTGGACCGAGTACTCGCTGGCGAACCACTTCTCCATGTCCGACAGCGGCGTAGGGTCGTAGTCGGGCGCGACGCAGAGCGTCTTGCCGTCGGGCGCAGCGCACGGCTCATAGTTGTCGATGATCAGCTCGCCCGCTTTGAGCACGTACCGCGGCAGCGCGAACATCTCCGCGGCGTTGTCGCTGGGCGTGTAGAGCGTGATGTCCGCGTCGGCGCCGGCGTCCAATCGCCCCTTGTTCGGCAGGCCGAGGATCCTTGCCGGGCTTGCGCGGGTGATGATCGCGATCTCGTTCAGCGTGTACTCGCGGTCCAGCCCGGCAAGCCCGCAGCGGTCCTGCAGCTTGGGCGGGCAGCGGGAGAGCACCTCGTTGCGGTGGTCGCGGTCCATCAGCAGGCGGATCAGCTCGGGGTAGGCGAGGAATGAGCCGCCGTTGGGGCTGTCGGTGCTGAGCGCCAGCCGCCACGGGTCGTCGATCATCAGGTGCCACTCCAGCCCGATGGCCCACTGCAACGCGTTGAACAGGTTCTTGTCGCGGTACTCCATCGGCAGCACCCCGCACCCGGCTTCGACCTCGGTGTCGTGGCAGTACCAGCGGTCCCCGGTGGTGCGGTAAAGGTAGTGCCCGAGCGGCCCGTCGCCGGTCATGTTGGTGGTGGCGCCGAACAGCACCTGACCCACGTCGACGGTCAGGTTTTCGTGGCGGTTAACGTGCTCCACCAGCGGCTGCACGCGGCTGGCAAGCGTGCCCTCGTCCTCATCGCCGCCGCCGTAGCTGTGGAACTGGATGTGCGTCAGGTGGGCGCGGCAGCCCTCGAGCGCGTGCATGCTGTCGAGCGTGGTCCGCCAGTTGCCCGGCATGCCGAGTTGGTTGCAGTGCAGGTGCACCGGGTGGGGGAGCCCGAGCTCGGCCGCCGCCTGGGCGACGCCGCGGATGATCTCCCGCGGCGAAACGTCAAACTGCGGGACCTTGTCTTCCAGCCCTTGCAGGGCGTCCTGCCCCGATTGCTTCCACACTTCCACACCGCCCGGGTTCACCAGCTTCGGCGCGTAGCCCTTCGTGGCGCCCAGCAGCCACGCCAGGTACGAGCGCAGCCGCGCCGGGTCACGCTGCTTCAGGCAGTCCATCACGTAGTGGTTGTTGCCCAGCAGCACGTAGAAGCCGCTGTCGATGCAGGGCGTGTCGGCGAGCTCCAGGTGCGCATGCCGGGCGGCCATCGGCGGAACCGCGGCGTCGAAGGCCGTGGTGTAGCCCAGGCCCGCGTACTTGTAGCCCGTGGCGAACGTGCTGGGGACGCTGCCTAGCGTGCCGCTGCGGAACCCCTCGCGGCGGGCGATCCGCTGGTCCTCGGCGCGGCGGTCGTCGCACCGCAGCTCACGCGCCGCGTTGACCTTCGGTCCCGCGATGTGGCAGTGCATGTCCACGCCCCCGGGCATCGCGATCAGCCCCTTGGCGTCCAGCACGCGGGCGGGCTTGACCGCAGGATTGTCCGGCGGGGCGACGATCTTTCCGCCGTCGATCCACAAGTCCGCCTGCCGGCCGTCTACCCCGTTGGCCGGGTCGTGCAGCGTTGCGCCGGCGATCTTGAGCATGCGTGGTGGTCGGTTGGTTGGGTTCGTACGGATTGCGGACAAGCGGAGCCACAAGTCCTGCTCGCGGCGGCCGGCCGGCTTGCTGGCCGCATGGATGGTGAAACGCTATCTTAACCGCAAGGTCAGCATTCACGCAGGAGGTTGGTGATGGGGCGGACACGAATCGACGCGGCGGTCGAACGGATGAAGCAGACGCGCGAGATGCTCAAGGGCTTCCTCGCCGACCTGCAGCCCGACGAGTGGTTCTGGCAGCCGCACGAGGGCGTCACGAACATCGCCTGGCAGGTGGGGCACATCACCGCGACCCAGTACGCGCTCTGCCTGGTACGGGTGCGGGGCGAGCAGGTGACCGACCAGCTGCTGATCTCCGACGAGATCCGCACCCGCTACGGACGCGGTTCGACCCCCAGCCCCGACCCGGCGGCCAACACGTCGCCGCAAGAGCTGGTGCGGGTGCTGGACGCGGTTGCGGAGCACACCTACAGCGAGCTCGTGCTGATGAGCGACGCGTTCCTCGACGTCGAGCTGGAGAACTCGCACCCGCGGTTCTCCACGCCGCTGGGCGCGGTGGAGTTTTGCCCCTCGCACGAGCTGCTGCATATCGGCCAGGTGATCCTGCTCCGCCGTCTCATGGGCCGGCCGGCAAACCGCTGAACGCCGGCGCCAGCCGCGCAGCGATGGCCGCCAGCACCCCCGCGTCGGTCGTGGCGGCGTCCACCAACGGCTGGTGAAGCGGCAGCGCTACGTGATCGGAGCGGAACACGGCGCCGCCCGGCGCCGCCCCCAACGGCGGCGTGCTGAACCGAACCGTGGCGCCAAGCCCGTCCACCGGCGCAGAGCTCAGCACCACTGAATCCACCCGCGAGACCGCCTGGATCGCCGCGTCGCTGAGCCCGGCCATCCCGTCCTCGGAAACCACCAGCACGGCGTCGACCTCGCCCCGCGCGAGGAGCGACTCGGCGGTGAAATCCGGCGCTCCGTACTCGGGCGAACCGCTCGCAAAGGACACCGCCATCGGGTAGCCGGTCTGCCAGGTCATCACACTCTTCGCGCCGGGCGCGTTGCCGGCGCCGCCCAGCGGAGCGGTGACTACGCGCGTCGTTTCCTGCTGCGACTGCGCGAGCAGCGTGAGCTCCGTCAGCGCCGCGGCGCCCTGCCGTTTCAACTCATCGCCGTAGAAGAACACCGCGAAGCTGGCGTCGCGGATCTGCTCCGCTAGGCGGGCGATCGGGGCCGGCGGGTCGGACGCAAGCGTCACGCCGGCCAGCGCCGCCCGCAGCGCGACTAGCGCGTCGACGGCGCCGCCGGCTGGCAGCTCAACAACGCTGTCCGCCTCCGCCGCGGTAGCGGACGCCGGGTCCCCCACCGCGACAACCTTCCGGTCTGCCCTGCCCCGCGGCAGCCAGCGGCTCTTGGGCTGCAGGCTGTACCGCTCAAAGTGCCGCGGGTGCGTGGAGGCCGGGTCGCACTGCCAAAACACCACCAGGTCCGCCCGCTGCGCGATCTCTCCCAGCGAAACGCCGACCGCTCCGACCGTCTGCATCGACTCGATTGCGGCCGCATCGGCCGGCGTGGTGGTCCAGTCCACGAAGCCGCCCAGCCGGTCGGCAATCCCCACCGCGGCGCGCTGCGCGTCGGTCCCCGCGCCCGCCAGCCCGCACACCAGCGGCGCGTGGGCGGCGGAAAGCAGATCGGCGGCCCGCGCGACCGCTTCGGCGAGCGGCGCCTCGCGACCCTCGATCACACACGGCCCGGGACGCCAAGCGGCGACTCGGTCGAGCCATTCACGGCCCAGCGAGCAGGACAGGCCTTCGGCCAGCGCGGATTCGCCGTCCACCGTCACCCGCAGATCATCGCACAAGCACCCGCATCCGAAGCAGAGGACGTCAACGTGCGTCTGGTGGCTCGCCATCCTGGGCTCCCCGGGTTCGGCGGCTAGGCGTCTTGCGGCTCGGACGCTTCGGTCGCACCCTCGGCCGGCGTTCCCTCGGCTTCTTCGGGCGTGCCGTCGAGGGCCTGCAGCTCTTGCTTGATCTCCTCCTCACGCGCGGCGGACGACTCCAACTGCTGCTTCGCCTCGGCGAGCTGCGTCTCGGCCTGCTTGGCGCGCTCGGCGGCCTCGGCCTTGCGGGTCGACACCCGCTCCAACTCGCTGGTCAGACGCTCGCGGACCACGCCCGGGTGGTCCCAGCCGAGGTTGATCTCCAGGCCCTCGTGCGCCGCCATCGCCTGCTTGGCCGCGTCGTACGTGACCGGGGTCTGCCACACGTACAGGCGTTGGAGCTTGGGCAGCGCCGCCGCCTTGGCCACGGTGGCGTCGGTGATGGCCGTGCCGTACAGGTTGAGGTACTCCAGCCGCTGCAGCCCGGTGAGCGCGTCCGCCGAGGCGTCGGTCGTGGCGGTCTTCTCCAGGTGCAGCCGTGACAGGTTGGGGCAGGCCGCCGCCAGCTTCGCGACGCCCGCGTCCGTAACGGCCGTGCCGCCCAGGCTGAGCCACGCGACGTTGGGACCGACGGCCGCAATCGCGTCGATCGACTCGTCGGTCACCTGCTGCGGGTTGCTGGGGAACGAAATGCTCAGCAGCGTGCTGCCCTGGTACAGCGGCACGATGCTGGCGCCCATGTCGGCGATCGCCTGGACCCGCGACTCGTCGGCCGCGGGTGGAGCGGGCATTGGGTCGACCTCGTCCTCAGCGTGCTCGTCCTCGCCGTGGGCCATCGGCTCGGGCGTGGCTTCGGCCGAGGTGAGCACCGCGCCCTCGTTGATCCACTGCTCGATCAGCGCAATCTGTTCCTTGGGAAGCGGGTCGCCCCCCTTGGGCATCAGCAGCTTGTCATCCGGCTCGAGGGTGAGCCGCTCGTATACGCTGCTTGACTCGGCGTCCCCTTCGAGGATGTACCCGTCCTCGATCACCTCCGCCAGCGCGTCGGTGTGCAGTGCCAGGTCGCCCAGCTGGCGTTTCTCGCCATGGCACTTGGTGCAGCTGGCCTCGAGGATCGGCTTGATCTGGGTCGCGTAGTCGACTTTGTCAGCGGCCGCCGCGTCAACTGGTTGGAGAACTGTGGCAATGACCGCAAGCAGGGCAATCGGAAACAGGGTTTTCATAAGGAGCAGGGTGACTCGGGTGCGTGGGTGATCAAGCCAGGGCCTTCCATTGTAGCCTGACCGGTCTGGTCGGGTCGAGCAACGCCCGGACTGCGTTCAATCGCATCCGCCCGACGAGATTCCCTCGCAGACCGACATCACGCCGTGCATCGGACGCGGGCCCACCGCCGGTAGTTTTGTCCCGTTCTGGCGCATCGATTTTTAGGGACAAAAGTAGCTCTGTAGAAAGCTTCTAGATGTTTAGAGGATCATGAGGTTGAGAGTGAGGGTCTTGAGGGCGGCTTCGCGTCGCTGCATGGGCTTTTTTCGTGCTCGCAGCTGGGGCCCGAGGAGGCGTTTGAGCATGCTGATGGTGGTCTCGGCCTGGGCGCGTTGCCCGTAGCGGGTGG
>NZ_SIHJ01000007.1 GCF_007859765.1 Posidoniimonas corsicana | reverse complement strand
GCTGAGGGAGCGTGAACTTCTTCGGGGCACGGTGATGCCAGTAACGACGCACCGTCCGACGACCCAGCTCGTGGGCGGCAAGCAGCAACGCGATGGGAGACTTCGTCGTTCGCACCCACACCGTACGGAAACAACACTACCTACAGTTTAGCTAGCAACGATAAGATTTCTACAGAGCTACTTTTGTCCCTAAGGATCGATAGCGCCAAAGGGGACAAAAGTCGGTCGGTCTACGATCGACCCGAGCCCGTAGGGAGCTCGAAATGCGCCGCGAACCTCCGAGCGATGCATTTCATGCACCCTACGCCTTCACAAACCGCTGCACATCCCCCCCCACGCCCATCAGCACCTCGTCGGCCAGGCCGATGAACAGGCCGTGCTCGACCACGCCGGGGATGACGAGCTGTTCGGCGAGCTGTTTTGGGTCGGCGACCGTATCGACCCGCAGGTCGACGATCAGGTTGTTCTCGTCGGTGATGTAGGGGGCGCCGGCGTCGGTCTGGCGGACCACCGGGTTGAGCTTCAGCTCTTCCAGGCGGTGCAGCACGGTTTGCACGCCGAACGGGATCACCTCGACCGGGATCGGGAAGCCGCCGAGCGGATTGGCGTGCTTGGTCGAGTCGGCGATCACCACAAACCGTTTGGACGCGGCCGCGACAATCTTCTCCCTCAGCAGCGCGCCGCCGCCGCCCTTGATCAGCTCCAGCTGGTCGTTGAAGCGGTCGGCGCCGTCGATCGTGGTGTCGAGCACCGGGTACTCGTCGAGCGTGGTGAGCGGGATGCCGAGTTCGCGCGCCAGCTCCTCCGACGCGACCGAGGTCGGGATGCCGATAATGTCCAGACCCTGCTCGACCGCGGCGCCGATCTCACGGATCGCGAGCGCGGAAGTCGAGCCGCTGCCGAGGCCCACAATCATGCCGTCGGCCAGCTGCTTAACGGCGGCCTGGGCGGCTAGTAGTTTTTCACTCGCAAGTTCGGACATCGATTCGCTACGGCGTGCGTGTCGGTTTGAGTCAAGTAGTCGGCTGCGAGCATAGCCGACCCGGGCGGGAAAAGGCAGCCAGGGCCCCCGCGTCTCCTGGAGGCGGCTCACACTTCCGCTTCCAGGCCGTACCGCTTGCTCACGATCCCCGCGATCAGGTGCTGGATCGGCGTGGTGAGGATGATCATCAGGCCCGCGTCCTTGTAGCCGGCCAGCACGGTGGTGGCCAGGCCGAGCGCGAGGCCGGTGTGCTTCATCGACAGCGCGAACTTGAGCGCCAGGCGGTCGCGGTCGTCGCAGCGGAGCCAGTGGGTCAGCAGCTGCGCGGCCAGCAGCCCGGCCAGGCAGATGGCCGCGGCGCCGCACACCGCCGCGACGATCAGCGCCACGCCGGGCTGGTCGCCGTTGCCCTCGCCATGGGGGAACACCTCGGGCAGCACCAGCGATCCGTTCAGGTAATTGAGCCCCAGAATCGAAACCGACGTGCTCAGGTGCAGCAGCGGGCGGAGCGGCCGCACGCGGTCCTCGCCGGCGAACCGGCGGACCGACAGGCCCAGCAAGGTTGGCGCGAGCACCCAGACGATGAACGTCACGCCGGAGAACTTGCCGATCACCTCGTCGACGCTGTCGACCTCGGCCGCGGAGAGCGACATCCCCAGCAGCCGGATCATGGCAGGCGTGACGACCGAACTGAGCACGATCGACAGCACCACCAGCGCCAGCGCCCAGCCGAGCGCGCCGCCCGACTGCTGCGTCCAGCCGGCCGACGAGTTGGCCACCGGCATCGCGGCCACCAGGATCATCCCCAGCAGCAGCCCCCCGCCCCCGTTCGGCGCGCCGGACAGGGTGAACAGCAGACTGGCGATCACCACCACGACCGCCGGCGCGCACCACACCGCGGTCAGCGAGATCAGCATGTCGCGCGGACGGCGGAGCACGCCGCGCAGCTCCTCGAGGTTGACCTCCAGCGCCGCGTTCAGCAGCAGCACGGCCACCAGCAGCATGGGCAGCCGGATGGCCGCCGCCGCGGGCAGGCCCTCGTCCCAACTCAGCCCGGCCGCGTAGACGCCGGGTCCGGGCCGCAGGTACGCGACCAGGTAGGTCGGCAGCAGCAGCCACAGGAAGTGGCGTCGGATTCGCTCGGCGAGTTCCGCCATCGGCGCTGCGGGCGTGGTGGGTGGGGTCGGCTGCGGCGTTCAGCCGAGGCAGCGCCCGGCCAAAGCCCCATCATAGCACGGGGCCGGCGGCCGCACGATGCGGCGCTGAACGGCCGCGGTGTGGTCAGCCGGTGAGTTGCCGCAGCACGTCCTCGAGTTCGGAACGCAGGTCCGCGACCTCCGACTTGTACTCCTCGCGGAGCTCGGCGAGCTCGCCGCGGAGCTGCTCGATCTGGTCCCGCAGGTCCGAATCGTCCGCCGTCCGCGGCGCCGGCGCCGGCGGGTCCTCGCGGAAGCCGGGCTGCATCACCTCCGGCGCGGCGGAGGGCGCCTCGTTGGGCCGCACAGAAGTGGGCGGCGGCGTTGGCGGCGCCGGCTGCACGACAGGCTGCGACGGCAGGCCGCCGCCGTGCTCGCGCTGCACCTTCTCCAGCTCCTGCGGCTGGTACAGGTTGTGGGTCACCACGGCGCCGCGGCCGGGAGGGGTGAGGTAGACCATCAGACCACGCTCGACCAGCGCATTGACGATGGGCTGCAGGTCGCCCTGGGTCTTGATCGGCTCCATGCGGGACGCGCGGGCGCGGAGCTCGCCGAGCGTCTGGGCGCCGCGCAGCAGCAGCTCGGCCATCACGGCCAGCTCGACCTTGTCCACGCCCAGCCACTCGTACGCGTGGTGGCGGAACTTCTCGGTGCGGCCGTCGCCCTGCAGGCGGGTCACGGCGCCCTGCTTCTGCAGGCTCTCCACCGCGTCCTCGATGTGGTGCTCCTCGAGCTCCATCGACGGGAAGCGGTTGCTCTTCTGGTTGCTGCCGGTGCGCAGCGCGTTGAGCGTCAGCGGGTAGGCGGACGGCGTGGTCTTAGCTTTCTCGACCAGCACGCCCAGCACACGGCGCTCGTTCCGCTCCAGCGGTTTCCACTTGGGGCCCTCGCCCGGGTCGACTGCCTGCATCCTGTTGCTCGCTGTAGTGGTTGCGTGACAAGCCTGCAATCGTAGTGGCCGCCGCTGGCAGCAGCAAGGTTGGCTCGATCCAGGGCGCCAACCGCCCGCGGCGGGCGTTCAATGGCCGCGGCGGATGGGTACAATGGATGGACCTTCTCGCCCACCGTCCCTGCCCTCGTCCGCCGTGCTGAAGCCCCTGCTCACAACGTTGGCCTGCGTGCTGTTCGCGCACCCGGTGTGGGCGGACTGGGACTTCAACCGCCAGGTCCGGCCGATCCTTTCCGACAAATGCTTCGCGTGCCACGGGCCGGATTCGGCGCACCGTGCGGCCGGCCTGCGGCTCGACATCGAAGAGGCGGCCAAGGCCGACCTCAGGGGTCGGCGGGCCATCGACCACGCGGCCCCTGCGAAGAGCGAGGTGCTCGCCCGCATCGAATCGGGCGACCCGCACCTGATGATGCCGCCGCCCGACTCTCACAAGGAACTCACCCCGACCGAGAAGCAGACGCTGCGCGAATGGATCGCCGCGGGCGCTCCCTACTCGCCGCCGTGGGCGTACGTGCCGCCGAGGTGGACGGAGCCGCCGACGCTTGACCACGGCGCCACCTCCGCGAACTGGATCGACAACTTTGTGCTGGATCGCCTCCGCCGCGAAGGCCTCACGCCGGCGCCGCCTGCCGACCCGGTGACGCTCGCCCGCCGGCTGGCGTTCGACCTAACCGGGCTGCCGCCGGCGCAGGCGGTCGTGGACGCGTTCGCCGCCGACCCGTCGGACGGCGCCTACGAGCGGATGGTCGACCGGTTCCTCGCGTCGCCGCGGTTCGGCGAACGAATGGCGATCCACTGGCTCGACCTCGTCCGCTACGCCGACACGGTTGGCTACCACGGCGACCAGGAGCAGACCGTGTGGCCGTACCGCGACTACGTGATCCACTCCCTGAACTCCAACAAGCCGTTCTCCGACTTCACGGTCGAGCAGCTCGCCGGCGACCTACTGCCCGACGCCGACACAGATGACCGTATCGCGTCGGGCTACAACCGGCTGCTGCAGACCTCGCACGAGGGGGGCGTGCAGCTGAAGGAGTACCGTGCGATCTACCTGGCTGACCGCGTGCGGAACGTGTCGCAGGTCTGGATGGCGGCCACCATGGGCTGCAGCCAGTGCCACGACCACAAGTTCGACCCGCTATCGATTGACGAGTTCTACGCACTCGGCGCGTTCTTCGCCGACATCGACGATGAGGAGCACCTCCGCGACCAGTACGCGGCGGCCAACAACCGCAACCCGACGCTCCGCGCGCCGGAGCTGCCCGTGCAGAGCGTCTACCAGCGGCAGCGGCTCGCGGAGCTTGAGCTGTTGATCGCGGAGATCGAGTCGGCCGGCGAGCCGGTCGACGAGTTGACCGCTAAGCATGAACGCCTCGCCCAGACCGTCAGCATGCCGATCGCCGCCGCAACCGCGCCGCGCGAGGTGCGGGTGCTGCCGCGGGGGGACTGGCAGGACGAATCCGGCCCGGTCGTACGGCCGGCGGCGCCGGCTGCGCTCGGCTGGACGGCCGGGGACGGCCAGGCCACGCGGCTCGACCTGGCCCGCTGGCTGGTCGACGCCGACGACGGCGCCGGCCTGCTGACCGCGCGGGTGATGGCCAACCGCTACTGGGCCCTGCTGTGGGGCGAGGGTCTGGCGCCGGTGCAGGATGACTTCGGCGGCCAGGGCCGCCCACCCACGCACCCGAAGCTGCTCGACAACCTGGCGGTGGAGTTCGTCCGCTCCGGGTGGGACGTCAAGCACCTGATGAAGCAGATCGTGACGAGCCAGGCGTACCGGCAGTCGTCGGTCGCGCCGGATGAGCTGCTCGAACGCGACCCGGGCAACGCGCTGCTCGCGCGGCAGGGACGGTTCCGGCTGCCGGCCGAGATGATCCGCGACGCCGCGCTCGACGCCAGCGGCCTGCTGGTCCATGAACTCGGCGGGCCGAGCGTTCGGCCGTATCAGCCGGTCGACTACTACCAGCACCTCAACTTCCCCACCCGCCGGTACCACGCCGACAAGGACAACAACCAGTGGCGGCGGGGCGTGTACGTGCACTGGCAGCGGCAGTTCCTGCACCCAATGCTCAAGGCGTTTGACGCCCCCACCCGCGAGGAGTGCACCGCCCGCCGGGCCCGTTCCAACACGCCGCTCGCGACGCTCACCCTGCTCAACGACCCGACCTTTGTCGAGGCCGCCCGGGTGATGGCGGCCGAGGTGGTCGCCGCCCACGCGACGCCCGACGCGCGGGTCGATGAGATCTTCCGCCGCGCGGTCTCACGGCCAGCAGACGACCTAGAACGCCAGGCGGTGCTATCGCTCGTAAGCGCGCAGCACCACCACTACGCCGACCACACCGACGAGGCCGCTAAGCTGCTCGGCGTCGGCCTGCACGACCGCCCATCACACGCCGACCAAGCAGAGCTGGCCGCCTGGACCTTCGCGTGCCGCCTGGCGTTGAACCTGGGCGAAGCCACCACTCGGAATTAGCAACCATCGCCTACCAGCATTCATGCTAGCCAACCTCCTCAACCGAAGAACCTTCCTCCGCGACTCGGGCGTCGGGCTGGGGTCGGTTGCGCTCGCGGGGATGCTGGCCCGCGAGACCCAGGCGTCCGGCGCGTCGCGTCTGGGCGGGCTGCCGGCGCTGCCGCACTTTGCACCGAAGGCGAAGCGGGTGATCTTCCTGTGCATGGCGGGCGGGCCGTCGCACCTGGAGTCGTTCGACAACAAGCCCCGCCTCACTGAGATCAGCGGCCAGCCGATTCCCGAGTCGGTCACCGCCGGGCAGCCGATCGCGCAGCTACAGGGCGCCGAGCTGACCGCCCAGGGCGCGATGACCCGGTTCCGCCGCTACGGCGAGTGCGGCCTGGAGGTCAGCGACTTCTTCCCGCACACCGCCAAGCTGGCCGACGATATCGCCGTGATCAAGTCGATGGTCACCGAGCAGATCAACCACGACCCGGCCCACACGTTCATGAACACGGGATCGGCGATCAGCGGCCGGCCGTCGATGGGGTCGTGGATCAACTACGGGCTGGGGAGCGAGTGCGACAACCTGCCCGGCTTTGTTGTGCTGATGAGCCACTCGGGCCGCAGCCCACAGCCCATCAGCTCGCGGCAGTGGTCGGCCGGCTTCCTGCCGGGGCGTTATCAGGGCGTGCCGCTCAACGCCACCGGCGACGTGGTGCACTACGTGGGCAACCCGCCGGGCGTGGACCGCGCGTCGCAGCGAAGGCTGATCGACCAGATCACCCGCCTGGACGCGCACCGCAACCGGCAGACAGCCAACCCGGCGATCGACTCGCGCATTGCCGCCTACGAGCTGGCGTTCCGGATGCAGGCCTCGGTGCCCGCATTGGCCGACTGCTCGGACGAGCCGGCCAGCATCCTGCAGAAGTACGGCGCCACGCCGGGCGACGGCAGCTTCGCCTCGAACTGCTTGCTGGCCCGCCGGCTGGCGGAGCGCGGCGTGCGGTTCATCCAGCTCTACCACAAGGGGTGGGACCACCACGGCGGGCTGCTGAAGCACATGACCACCAGCGCCGGCTCGACCGACCGCGCCTGCTGGGCCCTGGTCGATGACCTCAAGCAGCGGGGCCTGCTGGACGACACGCTCGTCATCTGGGGGGGCGAATTCGGCCGCACGCCGATGGTGCAGCGCAAGAGCGAGGGCATCGGCCGCGACCACCACATCAAGGGCTTCACCATGTGGCTGGCCGGCGGCGGCGTGAAGCCGGGCGTCAGCTACGGCGCCACCGACGACCTCGGCTACCACGCGACCGAGAACCCCGTGCACGTCCGCGACCTGCACGCCACGATGCTCGCGCTGCTGGGCGTCGACCACAACCGCCTGACGGTCAAGCACCAGGGGCTCGACCTGAAGCTGACCGGCGTGGAGCCGGCGCGGGTGGTGCGTGAGGTGCTGGCGTGAGCAGGCCTTCGGACCATCCGCCGGCGCCTACACCGCCCTTGCAAGACAGCCTGTCAGTACTGCTGCACAGCGTCCTTTTTGGAAGTGCGTCCTACCTGGCGCTACTGGTCGGCGCGCCGTTCCTTCGGTTCCTTGCCCCCCTGACGCTCCGTTACACGTACGCCTTCCTGACGTTCCCTCACTACGTGCTCGGCATAGTTCCAACAACAATCCACCCCGCCTTCAACTTTATCCCAGGGTTACTCCTCAATATCACCGTCTGGTTTGGGCTGCTCTGTATCTGGAAATTGTGGTGGTTTGAGTCGGGCCGCTGACGCGCGAGCTCCCCTCTCGTCATCTACTCGTGGCAAGCGGCCCCCCTGCATCCACTCACCACGAGTACACCCGCCCGCCGATCTTCACGATCACCGGCTCCTCGATCGCCAGGTACTGAACCACGTGGCGGCCGTTGTTGGCGGCCAGGTCGAAGTAGTCGCGGCCGTACCGCTCGACGTGTTGGGCGTTCTGCTCCTCCTCTTCGGTCACGGACGAGTCGACCCAGTTGCCGTTCCGCAGGAAGAAAGTCTTGCGGCCGACCTGCCGGATGTTGGCCGCCATCTGGGAGCTGTCCTGACGGGCGTCGTAGTAGAACGCGTTGCCGCGGGTGCGGCCCAGCTGCCGGCGGGAGAGTTCCGCCGGGGCGAGGTCGGCCGCCGCGCCGCCGCGTCCCCCGAAGCCGCCGAACCGGCTGCTCCGCGCCGGCCCAGCGGCTGGGGCGTTGAGCAGCTGCTGCTTGGCGCCACGCTGGTTGAAGCCGAACTCGCCGCCCGCCTCGGCCAGCGACTCCGTCGCCTCCAGGGCGTGCCGCCGGTTGCTGGCGTCCGCGTTCGGGTTGGCGTTCTCGTCGGCCAGGAACGACGTGTACTGCGTGACGATGCCGTGGCGGGTGGCCAGGTCGACCAGCTCTTTGATCAGCTCGGAGTTCTTGCCGCTCAGATCAATCTCGTCGATGATCTCACCGACCCGGCGGGTGGCCCACAGGCGGGCGACGAAGGCGTTGGTGTCGTCGCTGCTGCTGTCGACCAACTCGGCGGGGAAGTCGTGCGACTGCTCCGCTCCCCGCACGGCGCCGCTCAGCGTCACCTTGGCCGCGCCGGGCTTTCGGTAGCGGCCCACGATCACGGTCTGGTCGCCGGCGAACAGGTCGAACGCGCCGCGGGGGTACAGCCGATTGACCACCGGCCCGTCCTCGGGCTGGGCGCCCTCGACGTCGAAGGTGACCGACACGTCGGTCATGACCGGCGCCCCGATGCGGTTGTACAGCTTGCTGACGGTGGCCTCGATGTCCTCGTCCGGGCGGACGTACTCGGTGGCGCCGAAGTGCTCGCGCGCCAGGCGGTCGAGCAGGCGGCTGTTGACGTCGTACCCTACCCCAAACGGGAACACCCGGGCGCGGACGTTGTTCGACGACTTGCTCGCCGCGACAATGGCCGACTCGCCGGTCTGGCCCGAGGTCGGCAGGCCGTCGGTCAAGAACAGCACGTAGGTCGGCCGGCCGGAGTCCTGCAGCATGCCGAGCGCCCGCTTCAGCGCGCCGTCGATGTTGGTGCTGCCGCCGGCGTACAGGCCGTCGACGAAGCCGATCGCCGCGCGGCGGGTTTCGTCGGTGTAGCGCTGCAGCTCCGGGCGGAAGGACTCGACGTTGCTGTCGTAGGCGACGATGTTGAAGGTGTCGTCCTCGTTGAGGTTGTTGAGCACAAACTTCAGCGCTCCCTTGGCCTGATCCATCTTCTTGCCGGCCATGCTGCCGGAGCGGTCCATTACGAACAGCACGCTCTTGGGCAACGGCTTGCGGTCCTCCGACTTGATCTCCGGGCTGGCGAGCAGCACGAAGTAGCCCGGCTCGCCGGAGTCGGGCCGGTAGGAGATGACGCTTGCGCCCACGCCGGACCCGCCGGTGTCGTACAGCACACGGAGGTCGGCGGCCGGCAGCTCGTCGGTCGCCTGGTAGCTGACCACCGCGTGCCCCTTGTCAGAGCGTTCGATCTTTACGTCGTGCGTGGGCGAGTAGACGCTGGCAATCGGCGCCGAGGAGGCGATCGCCACCCGCACACTCAGCTTCTCCAGCGGCTTGCTGGTGTACTTGGCGGTGCTTAGCGGCAGCAGAAAGTCGGTCAGCCCCTGGCTATTGCGGCAGAACTGCGAGTAGCGGAGCGTCACGGTCCGCTCGCCCTGCGGCGGCACCGGGAAGACGCTGGTCTTGTACATGCCCGTGCCCAGCCACTCGAGCAGCGCCGGGTCCTTGTTGCTGCGGACGATCGCCTCGTACTTGGCGCGGGCCTCGTCGGCGGGCAGCAGCTTGCCCTGGAACTCCTTGCCGTCGACCAGCAACGTGAGGTCCCTCACCGCGCCGTCGTAGGGCAGCGGGAACACGAACGAGACCTCCATCTGGCGGCTGCTGTCGTTCTTGAAAGTCTGAGAAACCTGCACCTCGGCCACCTGGTCCTTGAGCGTCGCGTTGACGTCGATCGTCCGCACGCGGTAGCTCCCCTGCTCCGGCGTCGGGCGCGGCACGGGCCGGGGCAGCCAGTGGTGGTGACGCTCGTCGATCAGCAGGCCCTGCGCCGGCGCCAGCTGAACGAAGAGAAGCAGGGCAAACAGGGGAAACAGCGGGTGGCGGGCGGGCATGGCGATCAACTCGACCGAGGGGGTTCTGAAAAGGTCCTGGGGGTCTTCACCCACTCTGACGCCGGACGGCCTGCGGTAGTTCCCGGGCTCTCAACAACCCAGGCCCCCTATCCGACCCGGGCGGGCGAAATCGGCCTTGCTGCGCGGGGTCGAATCCCGGACCATCCGCCGCCCCCTGCTCCCGAACAGGCCTTCACGCGGCGTCCCTGCCGCGCGAAGGGCGGTCGGACGGCGATTGCCCACGCGTCCTGCGCGGGTCAGCCGTCCGTGAATCCATAGGAATCGTCCGCGTTGCGCCGAATTATTCTCGCCATCCTGATCGCTACGGCGGGCTGCCACCGCTGGGACCTGCAGCCCGGCAAGACGATTGCGCCGCCGGAACAGACCTCCGCCGGCTACCCCCCGTACGCGGAGGGCCCCTGCTACATCGAGGGCTGCTACGACCCGTGCAACCCGTGCTTCGACCCGTCGGTCTGCGTGCCGGGGTACGGCGGCGAGTATGTGATCATGGAGCCGGGCGCGGCGTACGTGATGCCCGGCCAGGCCGCCCCCGCAGCGCCGTCGGCGCCGCCTCCATCGTTTGCCGCGCCGATGGCGCCGCTCGCCCCGCCGCGCGTCGACGAGCCGGGCTGGTTCGACGTGCTGCCCAACGGCCCGGCCGCCATCAGCCCCGACTTCGGGTTGCCGTCGGCGCCGGTGGTGGAGAACGCCCTGCCCAACCCAATGGTGATCCGGGTCGTGAACAGCGAGCTGGCATGGGACCAGATGGCCGACGTGGTGAGCTCCTATTTCCCGATCGCGCGCGAGCAGCCGGTGCAGCTCAACGACGGCGTGCTGACCGAGGGCTACCTGCAGACCGCCCCGCGGGCCGGGGCGACTATCTTCGAGCCATTCCGCAAGGACGTGGCGGGGTCGTACAACCGCTGGGAGAGCACGCTGCAGTCGATCCGCCGCCACTGCTACATCCGCGTCACGCCGACCGCGAACGGCTGGGCGGTCGAGCCGCAGGTGTTCAAGGAGCTGGAGGACGTCCCCCGCCCCGAGTACGCGTCAGCCGGCGATTCGTCGGTGCGTTACGACAACTCGCTGCCCACCGACCGGCGGGCCGAGCTCGTCCAGACACGCGACACGGGCGCATGGATCCCGCTGGGCCGGGACCAGCCGCTGGAGCAGAAGATGCTCCGCGAGATCTACGAGCGGCTGACCGGCGCGCCAATCGAATAGCGGCGCGCGACGATCGAACAGCCTGCGCGCGTCCCCGTCACCCTGCCGGCATGCCACCCGCCGGCGCCGCTGCCACGTTCCACCACGGTCTGCCGGCGCGGCGGCCGACCTGTCGGGGCTCCAACCGGCCGCGAGCCCTACCCAGCGGTAATCTCGTCCGATTCGCCAAAAATCTGCCGACTGGCGCGCTCTTCGCACCTTTGATCCTGCAACTTCACTCGCAGCGGGCCGCCCCTCAGCGCTGCAACGCGTCTTCCTCTCGGCGGCCCCACACCCGCAAGAAGATTCAACGAAGGAGAACAAAGCATGAAGATTACGCTCTGGAGGAGCATGGCGATCGCTAGCATGGGGTTCCTGCCACTCGCGATGGCGTCGCCCGCTAACGCCGCATCCAACGACCGCGGCCAGGCAGCCGGTGACGACCAGCACTGGACCGAGAGTTCGCCGTATTACGAGCAGGACGCGTGGTACGACGTCACTGAGTGGTTTGACGGCAACGACTTCCACCCGACGAACGAGAGCTGGTCGGACACCGACGACTACGCCAACCGCGAAGCAGACGACGCGTACGCTTCGCGCGGTGACAACGGCTACGGGTACGACAACCGCTACAGCGAAGACAACTGGTTCTACGACTACTACGATGGTCAGTTCTTCACCTACGACGACCTGAGCAACGACCGCATCTACCAGTCGGCGGCGATCTACTCCGACTACGACAACGATGGCTACTACGACGCCGTGCTCACCAGCTACGACTGGGACGGCGATGGCGTCTACGAGGGCGGCGAGCTCTACACGCTCAACCCCGCCGGCGAGCAGAACGGGCGCCAGACCCGCCAGGGTCAGCAGGCTAAGGATTCCCGTCAGCAGCGCCTGACCGGTACCGTGCAGAAAACGAAGAAGGCCAGCGTCAGCGACGCCAAGCACCTGGTCGCCATGATCAGGACTGACGGCGGCCGCCAGGCGGTCGTGGACCTGGGCCCCGCCCAGCACATGCAGAACGCCGACCTGACCGAGGGCGACGAGATTGCCTGTGCCGGCCCGGCGTGCAAAGTGGGTGAGAAGCGTGTCGTGATGGCCGACTGGGTCAAGCTGCAGAGCAGCGACTCCAAGATGAAGGTCAACCGCGACGCGACCTCACTCAAGGGGAAGGTGGCCGACACGAAGAAGGCGAACATTCGCGGCGAGGAGCGGATGATGGTGATCCTCAAGACCGACGCCGGCAAGAAGTGCCTGTGCGACCTGGGCCCGGCCGACGAGCTTGACGCCACCATCGAGCAGGGCGACCAACTCAAGGTGAACGGCGTGCCCGCCAAAGCCGGCGACCGCAAGGTGGTGTTAGCTCAGTCCGTGACGATCGACGGTGACAAGACCAAGATCGACCGCACTTCCAGTCAGATGACCCGCAACCAGCGGAGCGGCGATCAAACCCAGTCGGGGCAGGCGTCTGCCCGCGTGCAGGGTGAAGTGCAGTCGACCCGCCAGATTAAAGTTCGCGGCGAGCAGCGTCGGGTGGCGTTCGTCAATGACTCGCAGCACGGCCGCGTGCTGATCGACCTGGGCGCGGCAGACAGCTCACGGGTCAGCCTGCAGCAGGGCGACCGCGTCACAGCCCACGGCATCACTGCCCGCAGCCGCGACGGCGGCAAGGTGCTGCTGGCCCGCAAGCTGCAGCACAACGGTCAGACCACCAAGATTGACGACCGCCAGCAGCGTGCCAAGCTGACCGACGCCAGCGAGGTTTCTGGCAAGGTGCAGAAGCTTCAGACCGTGAGCATCAATGACTCGCATCGGAAGCTGGCCCACGTGAAGACCGACAACGGTCAGACGGCCGTGATCGACCTCGGCTCGCCCAAACAGGCGGCCGCGTCCATCGCCAAGGGCGACACCATTACTGCCGAGGGCGTGCCGGTGAAGGTTCATGACAGCACGATCCTGGTCGCGTTTGAGGTCTCGCCGGAGAACGGCGACTCGTTCAAGGTCGACCGCGGCATCGGCGGCCAGCAGGCCAGCCGACGGTAGTCGCCGCCGCTAGTGGAGAAGGATTAAGCTAAGAATCGCAACGCTGGTCGGCCCCGCGCCGGCCAGCGTTTTCTGCTGCGCGATCTCAGCAGGCTTCCTGCTTGTGTCGCCCCCACGATCAACTTCGTGCGCCGTGGGCCTGTAGGTCTGTTATTCTAGTAGGTCTCGTCCGAGAGCATCCTTCAGAATTCAATCAGCTGTTTGGCCCGACTCCATGCACCTCACCTACTCCAGATCAGTCCTCCTTCTGCTCACTGTCGTTCACGCAGCCCCCGCGACAGAGCCTGCAGGCCACGCGCAGAATCCTATCATCTGGGCCGACGTGCCGGACATGGCGATCCTCCGCGTCGGCGACGCGTACTACATGAGCAGCACGACGATGCACATGTCGCCCGGCGTGCCGATCATGAAGTCGCACGATTTGGTCGACTGGAAGCTCGTCGGCTATGCGTACGACACGCTCGATGACGTCGACGCGCTAAACCTGGAGGACGGCAAGAGCGCCTACGGGGCTGGGTCGTGGGCCAGCAGCCTCCGCCTGCACGACGGCGTCTACTACCTGGCGACCTTCTCCGGCACCACTGGCAAGACGTACGTCTACACGACCCGCGACATCGAGAAGGGGCCGTGGAAGAAGTCGTCGTTCCGGCCGATGCTGCACGACAACTCGCTGTTCTTCGACGACGACGGCCGCGTCTACATGATCCACGCCGGCGGCGACATCCGCCTGATCGAGCTCACTCCCGACGCGTCCGCGATCAAGCCGGGGGGCGTCGACCGGGTGATCATCCCCAACGCCAGCGCGGTGGCGGGCGGCAGGGTTGGGCTGCGGGCCGAGGGGTCGCAGATGATCAAGCACAACGGCCGCTACTACCTGTTCAACATCACTTGGCCGCGGGGCGATATGCGCACCCAGATCGTGCACCGCGCCGACAAGATCACCGGCCCCTACGAGGGACGCGTCGCGCTGCACGACCAGGGCGTCGCGCAGGGCACGATTGTCGACACGCCCGAGGGCGACTGGTACGCGTTCATCTTCCAGGACCACGGCGCGGTGGGGCGCACGCCCTGGCTGGTCCCGGTCCGGTGGATGGACGGCTGGCCCATCCACGGCGTCGACGGCAAGGCGCCGCGCACGCTCGACCTGCCCGCCGACCCGGACGGCCTGACGGGCATTGTCGACTCGGACGAGTTTGACCGCTCGACCGGTGACCCGCCGCTGCCGCTCGCCTGGCAGTGGAACCACAACCCGGTGGAAAACCTCTGGTCGCTCACCGAGCGTCCCGGCTGGCTGCGTCTGACATCCGGCCGCGTTGACAGCGGCCTGGTAGACACGCGCAACACGCTCACCCAGCGGACGTTCGGGCCCGAGTGCTCGGCCACGGTCGCGCTGGACGCGTCCGGCATGGCGGACGGCGACTCCGCCGGGCTCGCCCTGCTGCAGCGGAAGTACGGCTGGGTGGGCGTGCAAGTGGAGGGCGATGCGAAGTCGATCGTCGCGGTCGCGGCCGAGGACGACCAGCCACGGGTGCTCGCCCGCCTGCCGCTGGATCAGCCGGTGGTCTACCTGAGGGCGTCGTGCGACTTCAAGGACCGCGCCGACAAGGGCGACTTCGCCTACAGCCTGGACGGAGAGTCTTGGGAAAGCATCGGCGCCCCGCTGTCCATGGAGTACACGCTGCCGCACTTCATGGGCTACCGCTTCGCGTTGTTCAACTTCGCGACCAAGTCGCCGGGCGGGCACGCCGACTTCGGCTACTTCCGCGTTAGCGACAGCATCGATAATTAGCGCCGACCGCAAGGTCGCAAGCCTCGGTGGCCGTGGCGGCTACGCGTCGCGCCGCCGCACGCCAAGGGCAAGACCGCCCACCGCCAGCAACACCGCCGCGGCGGGCTCGGGCACGACGGCGATCTCCAGCGCGTCGATGTTCGACTGGTTCTGGAACGGGAACGAGGCCATCCCGCTCGGCAGGCCCAGGTCCGCGGCGAACGCGTACACGGCAAACGACCCGGAGAAGTCCGTGAAGAACACGTCACCGGCCGAAATCCCTAGCGAAGCCAGCGCGCCGAGCGTCTCGGACCCCGGCGCGAGGCTGAACAGCGCGTAGTCGCGGCCGGCTTCCGCCCCCGGACCGCCACTGGTGGCGCCCCCCACCAATCCGGCGTCGAACATCACAAGGGCGTCGATCGAGTCGGTATTCCTGCCGTTGAGGTCGAGCCCCATGCTCAGCGCCGACGCGTAAGGAATCGGCGAGGTGCCGGGCGTGAGCGCCGCGGTGTCGAAGATGTCCGCCGCGGAGGCGCCTACCGTGATCGCCTCGCTTGGGGCGATCGCGAAGTAGCTGTGCTGCGAGTAGACCGCGCCGGGCGAGCCGGCCGGCGTCGTCGCGGACCGGCGGTCGTAGGCGTCCACATTGTCGTGGGTGCCCTGGCCCACGGGACCGGCGCCTGCGCCGGCCGGAACCACCGCGCCGCCGGACAGAAGCCCGAAGGCCGACTCGTCGATCAGCAGCTTGTTCGAGCCTCCCTTGCCGGCGCTCGCCAGCGGGCCCGCGTACGAGCCGACGCCAAGCGTGCCGACAAACACCGCGGGGTTGATAAACGCCGACGACGACCGGTAGATGTCCCCCGCCTGCTGCGACAGGGCCGCCTGTGCGGCCGACGCCGATCCGGCCGCGCCGGTGCTGATGCGGTCGATGCTGAAGTCCAGCTTCATGTTCGCGGACGCCGGCAGCCGCCGCAGAAAGTGATTCGTGGAGAACGCGTCGATCGTGTTGCCGTTGGGCGTGTGGGCAGCGCCGGCCACCGACCCCGTGTACATCGCGCCGTCAAGGAACGGCGACCCTAGCGACGGCGATGGCGCCAACGGCCCCGCCGGCACCAGGTCAAACTCGTCCTCGGCGCCATCGCCCACCGACCCAGCTAGAGACGGCGCCGAATCCAAGCTGAAGGAGTCCGCCCAAGATCTCGCGGATGGGATCGAAAGCAGGACGATGAGTAGCGCGACCGCTGCGCAGCGACGCCCCGGTTGCCTGATCATTAGACGCTCTCCAGAAGAGTCACACGCCGCCGGCGCGAACGACCGGCCGCCGAAGAGGGTTTCCGCCTTGCACTCGCCCGCCACGGTAAACGACCATCTACCGGCGGGCAATCAGCAAACGCGGCCCGGCGAGGAAAAAAACTCGCGCCGCAGGGCGGGTCCGCTCGCCGCGGGCGCGCCCCGCGCTATCATTGCAGAGCCGTCCGGCGCTAGCACAGGGCGGCAGCGTCCTCACACCATTCACCCTCGATCCCCCAAGCCCGGATGCCCGATTTCATCGCCACGCTGCTCCTGCTCATCGCCCTGGAACTGGTGCTGGGCGTCGACAACATTGTGGTGATCTCGATCATCGTGTCGAAGCTGCCGGCCGAAGCCCGCCGGCGGGCGAGGATCATCGGGCTCGGGCTGGCGCTCGTGGCCCGGCTGATCATGGTCGCCGGCTTCTCGTGGGTGCTGTCGCTGACCGACCCGGTGCTGCTGCGCATGTCGGTGCGGGACCTGATCCTGCTGGGCGGCGGCGCGTTTTTGATGTGGAAGGCGGTCCGCGAGATCCACTTCACCGTCGAACTCATCGAGGAGGAGCCGGTCGAGCGGGCCAGCCCTCGCAAGGAGATGGCGTCGGCGATCGCGATGATCATCGTGCTGGACATGGTGTTCGCGCTCGACTCGGTGATCACGGCGGTCGGCCTGACCGACCACCTGCTGACCATCGCGCTGGCGGTGATCTTGTCGTTCGTGGTGCTGCTGTTCGCCGCGGGCCCGGTGGGCGAGTTCGTGATCCAGAACCCGACGTTCAAGATCCTTGCGCTGTCGTTCCTCATCACCATCGGCATCGTGCTGATGCTCGAGGCGTTCCACCACGAGGTGCCCAAGGCGTACATCTACCTGCCGATGGGGTTCGCCACGTTCGTGCAGCTGCTGCAGTGGCGGCTGCTGAAGAACAAGGCCCGCCAGCGGGGCGACGAGGCCGGGGGGATTTAGCACGCAGAGCGTGGTTGAGCGCGGTAGAATAATCGCCTGCTCATCCCTCCCCTCCCCCACTCCCCGCCCGCCGATGCGATTCTCAGCCATCTGCTTGTCCTGCCTGCTGCTCTTCATGGGCGGCGCACCGCTCTCCGCCGCAGACCCCGACGACGCCTTCCGCATGACCCCGGGCGTGTCCCGCGGGGAGGTGCTGCGGCGGACGCTCGCCCCGTTCGCCGGGCCGAGCAACCATGGCGTGGACCCTACGACGCTCACCGGTAAGGTGATGTGCGGCTACCAGGGCTGGTTCACCTGCCCGGGCGACGGCGCCGGCCGCGGTTGGCATCACTGGGGGCGGGGCGGCCGGTTTGAGCCCGGCGCCTGCTCGATCGACCTGTGGCCCGACGTGTCGGAGCTGCCGTCCGACCTGCGGTACGACACGCCCTTTAAGCTGCCCTCCGGAGAGCCCGCCCAGGTCTACAGCCCGCTGGACGCCGCGACGGTCGACCTGCACTTCCAGTGGATGGCCGACCACGGCATCGACGGCGTCTTTGTGCAGCGGTTCGGCGTCGAGGTCCGCGGCGCGGCGGGCCTTCACCACTTCAACCGCGTGCTTTCCAACTGCCGCGCCGGCGCCAACCGCCACGGCCGCGCGTGGGCCGTGATGTACGACCTGTCCGGGCTCCCCGAGGGCGGGACGCAAACCGTCATCGACGACTGGAAGCAGCTGGTGGACCGCGCCCGCATTGCGCACGACCCGGCCGACCAGGCGTACCTACGCCACAACGGCAAGCCGGTGGTGGCGGTGTGGGGCGTGGGCTTCAACGACAACCGCCGCTACACCCTGGAGGAGTGCGCCCGGCTGATCGACTTCCTCGCGAACGACCCCGAGTACGGTGGAGCGTGCGTGATGCTGGGCGTGCCGACCTACTGGCGGACGCTCAGCCGCGACTGCCTGCCCGACGAGCGGCTGCACGACATCCTGCGATCGGCCGACATTGTCAGCCCCTGGATGGTCGGCCGGTTCCGCACCCCGGAGGAGGCGGAACGCATCGCCGCAGAGGTCTGGCGGCCCGACCTCCAGTGGTGCCGCGAGCAGCGGCTCGACTACCTGCCGGTCGTGTTCCCGGGTTTCAGCTGGCACAACATGCGCCCGGACACGCCGCTGGGCGCGACGCCCCGGCTCGGCGGACGGTTCCTGTGGGAACAGTTCCGCCAGCTGCGCCTGGCCGGCGCCACGATGGTCTACCAGGCGATGTTCGACGAGGTCGACGAGGCGACCGCCATCTTCAAGTGCACCAACCAACCGCCGGAGGGCGAGTCCCGCTTCCTCGATTACGAGGGCCTGCCATCGGACCACTACCTGTGGCTGGTGGGTCAGGGCGGCCGGCTGATCCGCGGCGAGATCCCCCCCACGCCGGGCCTGCCGCCGCGCGAGGCTGCGCAGCCTCACTCGCCGAACTCGAACGACTGACGCGCCGCCTGCGCGCGGACCGCCTCGACGATCGCGTCGTCCAGCGTGGCGCCGCCGTTGTCGGCCAGCTTGGCGCGCTCGTCGGCGACAAACTTGGCCCGCTCCGCGGCCAGCTTCTTGATCTTGGCCTGCACGTCCTGCCGCTGCTTGCTCAGCTCGGCGATCCGGCCGCCCAGCTCCTTGGCGGATAGTCCGCGGAGTTCCTCGGGCAGCTCTTCCTGCTCGATCTTTGACAGGTCGACCTTCTTCTCGCTGACCGCGTCAACCAGGTCCCAGGCGGCGTTGTTGTACAGCCGGCCCGCCTTCGCCACCGCGCGGCTCGCGGCCGCGGCGGGGGCGGCCGCCAGCGCGTTGGCGTCCTGCGCCCGCTGCCGCCCGAGGGCCTCCTCGCGGGCCGGGGCCGCGCCGTACGCGCGGTACGTGGCGTTGAGTCGCGTGTTCAATTCGGCCAGCTGCTGGTCCTGCGGCGCGGCGATGTGCGGCTGCTTGCTGTTGTGGTCGATGTGCATGTAGCTGCCGTCGGCCAGCTTGGCCCCGTCGGCCCACATGCCCGATACGCCCTGCTCGTAGCCGCCGCAGTGGATGGTGCTGACGGTGATGTTCTTGTTGGCCGCCGCGTGGCACGCCTGGTGGTAGTCGACCGGGCCCTGCGTGAAGGGCTCGTTTCCGGCGATGAAGATCGAGCGCAGCGCAGGCCCCTCGCCGCTCCACTCCAGCTCGTCCACCGCCCGGGCGATCACCTGGCCGCAGTGCTCGCTGCCGCCGCTGGTGGTCAGCGCGAACAGCTCCTCGGAGATCTTATCCAGGTCACGTGTGAGCGGCGTGACCTGACGGATGTAGCCCGAATCGTTCGACAGCCGGCTGTTGCCGTACTCGTACAGCGCGACGTACACGTCGGCGTGCTGGCCGTTGCGTTTGGCGGTTTCGAACTCGCCCACGATCTTCCACAGCTTGGTCTGCGCCTGGTTGATCAGGCCGCTCATGCTGCTGCTGGTGTCTAGCAGCAGCGCCAGCTCGATGCGTGGGCGGGGCGCGGGCTTTGTTTCGTCCTGCGCAGCGTAGGCCAACGGCTGGGCGGACAGGGTGAACGCCGCCAGCAGCGGCAGCAGAGTGCGAGTTGCCATGGGACCGTTCCGCGGGTCGGGATTAGGGGAATCAGCAGGCCAACGGCCTGCCCAGGTGCTCTCTTCCTTCCGACGCGGCCCGCCCGCGATTGGTTCCCTGACAACAGAAAAAGGGCGCCGCCCCCATGTGGGAGGCGGCGCCCCGCCAGCGCGGCGGCGCCCAGCGCCAGCAGACCGGCCGCGGCGGGCTCGGGGACCGGCAGGGTCCCGCCGGAGATCGCGAACACCGCCATCCGGTTGCCCCCGGTGTTGGTGATGGTCACCGACGCCAGCAGCTTGGCCTGGTCGGCAGCGCCGAGGACGAACAGCGACTCGTTGATGCCGATCCGGTCGTCCTCGCCGTAGAACAGGCGGGTGTAGCCCTCCTCGCTCTTGTTGGCCGACCGACCGCCCACCACCAGCGCCTTGTCCGGGCTAGTGTTGAACCAGTCGGTCCCGATCCCCGTGCCCGAGGCGACCGTAAACATCGCGGTGGACGCGTCGTCGAACGTCAGCAGGACGTCGGCGGTCTTGGCGCCGAACCCCGACGCGCCGTACAGGGCGATCGCCTCGTACGCGGCGGGCGTGTCGAGGGTGAGCGTGCCGGAGGCCCCACCGTCGAGCGCCACAACGTTGTTCGCGCTGAAGTCCTGCAGCACAAAGGTGCCCGTGCCGGTCAGGCTGTTCTGCACGCCGGCGGTCAGCCCCTGGTAGGTCTGCAGGTCGCCATCGGGGTTGGTGTACTCCCCGGCCTCGACCCAGGTCCAGTTCTCGAACTGGTCCAGGCCGCCGTCCATCGTGCCGGTCACGGCCGTGTCGTACGGCGCATCGCCGTTGAGGATGAAGTCGTGCGTGTAGCCGGTGGCGGCGATCGGCGTCAGCTCGGCCTGCACGGGGCCGGCCAGGAGCGCCGCGGCCAACACGGCGGGGGTGAAGACTCTCATGAAACTAGTCTCTCTGCATTCAAAGGGTGACGATTCATGGATGGGTTCCTGCCGCCTTCAGGGACACCTCCGGAACAAGCATCAGACGCGAAGCGAGGGCCCCGGCCAGCGCGCACCGCCGACGCAAAGCTCCGACGCGCGGCGTCGGAGCAGGAGCCGGGGTGCAGTCAACGGGGGGACGCGGAGGGGGGCCGTTCAGAAACGACCGGTTGGAGGGACGCCTGCGGGAAGGAGCCCGGCGGTCGGTCCGCCACGACCGCCGGGCGATGGGTCTCTTGCTACTCGGTAATCGGTCGGATCTTGACATTGCGGAACGACACCACGCCGTGGTCGCCCTGCAGCGCGACCATCCCCTTGGCGGGCTTGGCGAACAGCGGCATGCTGGCGAACTTGCTCGCCGCGACCCGTTCCTTGAACTCGTCGCTGCCGAGCTGGTACTCCAGGTACTTCACGCCGTTGATCTCGTGCACGCACCCGTCTGGCGCGATCAGCAGCCGCACCTGGTTCCACTGCCCGGCCGGCAGCGTGGAGTCGATCGGGTGGTCGGTGTCGGGGTCGGTGGGCGGCTGGTACAGCGCGTACAGCCAGCCGCAGCGGGTGGGGTCGTGGGCCTCCATGTTGTCCTCGAGCTGGAACTCGGGGCCGGTGGCCCAGGCGGCGCCGCCCTCGTTCGTGACGTGGAACATGATGCCGCTGTTTCCGCCCTGCGAGATGTTGTACTCCAGCTTCAGTTCGAACCACTCGTACGAGTCGTCGGTGCAGAGGTCGCCGGCGTTGCGGGGGTCGGCGCAGACCAGCTTGCCGTCCTTCACCTGCCAGCCCGGCATCACCTCGTCACGCTTGAAGCTGTGCCAACCCTCGGTGTCGGCGCCGTTGAACAGCAGCTTCCAGCCCTCGGATTTCTCTTCGTCGGTGAGCTGGTTGACATTTTCTGGAGCGTCCGTGCCGGCGGGCTGCTCGTCGGCGCCGGCCTGCAGCGACTCCTTCCAGGCGGCGGCCAGCTCGTCGAGCGGCTTGCCGGTGTACTCCTCCCAGAACTCGACCGTGTACTCGCCGTTGCGGATTCGGGCGTTGAGCTTGGGCACCAGGCTCTGGCCGTAGCTGTTGCAGACCCAGTTGATGAAGTTCGCGCTGGTGCGGTAGCTGGCGTCGTGCCGGGCGCGGTCCGCGCGGTCGGCGGTGATCAACGCACCGCCCGACTCGGGCTCGTACAGGAACCAGCGGATGTAGTCGGGGATGCCCTCGACCAGCCAGCCCGGCTTGCTGCCGCGGCGTCCACGGCCGTACTGCTGCACCACGTGCACCAGCTCGTGGACCAGCGACCCCTTGGCCTCGCCCTCCAGGTTGCGCTTATACCAGTTGCCGTTGCCGCGCACCTGGTTGCCGAACGCGTACGCAACGCCTTCGATGTCGTCGCTGATCTTGATCTCCACCTCCTGCGGCGGATCGTAGTCCTTGCTCGGCAGCATGTGCACGATGGTCGGGTACCACTCCTGAAGCACCGGCGCCAGTTCCTGCTTGGCCCAGGTGGAGAGCTCCGGCGAGCCGGACGTGTCGATCGAGATGCGGTACTTGCCCCCCTCGGCGGTCACCTCGACCAGGTGCTCGGCGGCGACCTCCTCGGTGGTCGCGTCGGGCGTCGCGGCGTGGACGCCTGCCTGCGAGGTGATCATCGCGGCGGCGGCGATCCACAAGAACCAAGACGGAGACATCAACGTGCGGAATCGGGTGATCATGCGTGCCTGTGTGGGTGTCACTGGGTTTCCTGCAGATCCGCGGCAGAACGGACCGCCAGGGGCGGTCGGGGCGCGGAGCGGCGGCCGGAATGGGCTCGGGCAGCGCCGCCAGGAATCAGAAAAAACGTGCCGCAAGCCCACACCTAATACCGCTTCGCGGGCATTGGTTACATCGAGACCACCCTCCGCGCTGCTCGGGCTCCTGCCACGCTGATCCGGCGGCGTTCACCTATGGGATGCGGCGGCCGCTGTCGCAGGGACCGCAAAGCGGGCCCGGAATCGGGAGAAACGCGGCGTTCGGCGCACAAAACGGCGATTGGCGCCGGAAGTGCTTTATGCTCCGGAGGCGGACACCCGTTGACCGAGTCCCTTGGCGGAATGGGTCGGTTCCGAATCCAAGGCGACACGCATTCAGGAGTTACGCCGTGACCGAGACCGCAAGTGGAGGGCTGCTGCTGTGCGCAGTCATTGGGCTAGCGCTAACTCCGGCCCACAGCGCCGCGGAGGAGTTCAACCGCGAGCGGCTCGAGTCGCTCGCCGCCGAGCTCGCGTCCGCCCCTCACGAGCCCCCCAGTAAAGTCGGGCCCGACTTCTTGGACCTCGACTACGACTCCTACCGGCTCATCGCCCAGCGGCATGAACGCGCCTTATGGCGTGACGCCGACTCGCCGACCTGGGTCGAGTTCTTCCCGGCGGGCTTCCTCTACCAGCACCCGGTCCGCGTGCACACGGTCGAGGACGGCCAGGCCCGCGCGCTCCCCTACAGCGGCGAGTGGTTCCAGTTCCGCGGCGACGCCCAACCGCTCCGCGACGCGTCGGGCGGCGGGTTCGCCGGCCTGCGTCTGCTGACGCGTCTGCCCGGCAACGAACACCCCACCGAGTACCTGGCGTTCTTAGGCGCAAGCTACTTCCGCGGCATCGGCGCCGGCGACTGGTACGGCGCGTCGGCCCGCGGGCTGGCGATCGACATCGGCCTGCCCCGCCCGGAAGAGTTCCCCCGCTTCACCGACTTCTGGGTCGAACGCCCATCGCGCGGCGGCGACACGCAGGTCGTGTGGGCGCTGCTGGAGAGTCCGGGCGTGGTCGGAGCTTACGAGTTCCGCGCTCACCCCGGCGAGCAGCTCCGCGTTGACGTGCACGCCAAGGTCTGGCGGAGGCACGGCATCCAGAAGCTGGCGCTAGCCCCGATCACCAGCATGTGGATGTGGGACGCGGCTTCGCAGCCCGAGGGCGAACACCGGCCGGAGGTGCACGACTCCGACGGTCTGCTCATCCATCGCGACACCGACGAGTGGGTCTGGCGGCGTTTGATGAACCCGTCAGACCCGCGTGTCGAGAGCTGGCCCGTTGAGACGCTGCACGGCTTCGGCCTGCTCCAGCGTGACCGAGACCCCGACCACTACAACGATCCGGAAGCACGCTACCACCTGCGTCCCAGCGTGTGGGTGAACACCGACGGCGGCCCCGCCTGGCAGGGCGGCCGCGTGGAACTGCTGGAGCTGCCCTGCCCCCACGAAGGGGTGGACAGCATCGGCGCGTACTGGGTGCTCGATCAGGACGCGTTGCCCCCGGACGCGCCGATCTCCTTCGATTACCAGCTCACCTTCGGCGACCAGCCGCCGCTCGGCCGCAAGCCGGTGGCGGTGCTGGCGGATCAGGTCGACGGCGGTTCGGGAGAGGCCGTGGTGCGTTTCGAACAACCAGGCGCGTTGGCCGGCGTTTCGGTCGATCGCCTAGCGCCCAGGGTCGAGGCGCCTGATGGCGAGGTCACCAACCTCAGAATCCGGCAATCCGGACCAGACCAGGTGGAAGCAACGTTTTCTTACCGCCCGCACAGCAAAGCGGCATCGCGTGTGCAACTACGGCTTGAACAAGCAGGCGAACCGGTTTCAGAGATTTGGAGCTACCGATGGGAATAGTAGAAACTCACAGCGTCGCGGCCCCCGGGCTGTCTGAGAGTTCGGTGTTCGACACCACGCCCAGCGCGGCCGCGGATCCGCTGCGCACCGCGGCGCACTCGCTAGTCGCCGACTACGCCCGGGCGCACGGCGTCCGCGACCCCGACCTGCTAGCTAGGTTCGCCCGCCGCTGCGTCGAGGCGGCGCTGGCCGAGATCGGCGAGGAGTCCCCCTCTGCTCGCAGGCTCGAGCACGGCGCGCTGGGCGTCGCGATGGACCAGCTGGAGCGTCACCGCCTGCAACGGGACGCCGACACGCTGGCCGGCCGCAACGTGGCGCCGGAGGAACGCCCCGCGGTGATGCCGCCGCAGGCGCTGGGCGAGCTGCACCCGGTGGCCGACCCCGAGCACTGGAGATCGCTGCTGCAGTCACTCGCGGCGCCCGCGCGAATGGCGCCCGAGGCGCAACGCTAACTGCCGCTGTCTTCACCAATTTGTCTCAGGCGCTGTTCGTTCCTCACAGGCGTGTGCGTTGCCCAACGCACTCCCGGAGACGCTACCCATGGATACCTCTGCAGACCCCTCCACCGGATGGCGGTGCGGCGCGGTGCTGGCGGCGACCGCCGTGATGGCCGCGACGCTCACCGCGGTGTTCTGGCGCCTGATCACGCCCCACTCGGTCGACCTGGCCGACGTGATGGTGGCGGGCATCTTCTTCGGGCTCACGAGCTGGATGCTGCTATGGACGGTGATCGCGACCATCGGCGCGGTGCTGCTGCTCCGTGAGCCGTCCGTCCAACCGGCCCACACCGACGACACGAACGTGCCGCCCGGCCAGCCCGCGACCCGCACCGCGGTGCTGCTGCCGACCTACAACGAGGACCCGCGGCTGGTGTTCTCGGGCCTGCGGGCGATGATCGGCTCGCTGGCCCAGACCGGCCAGGCCGACCGGTTTGACTTCTTCGTGCTGAGCGACTCGACCGACCCGGCCGTCTGGCTCGAGGAGGAACGCCGGCTGCGGCTGCTCACCAACGAGCTCGACGGAGCGCCGCACGTCTACTACCGGCACCGCACGCAGAACGTCGGCAAGAAGGCGGGCAACATCGCCGACTTCTGCCGCCGCTGGGGCGGCGCCTACGACTACATGCTGGTGCTGGACGCGGACAGCCTGATCGAGGGCAGCCTGTTCGTCGAGATGGCCCGCCGCATGGACGCCGACCCCAAGCTCGGCATCCTCCAGACGCCGCCGCTGCCGCTGGGCAGCGAGTCGGTGCTGTCGCGTTGCCAGCAGTTCGTCTGCCGCCTGTGCGGCCCCGCCCTCACGCGCGGGCTGTCGTACGTGGTCGCCGACGGCGGCAACTACTGGGGCCACAATGCCATCATCCGCACGCGGGCGTTTGTCGAACACTGCGGGCTGCCCGACCTGCCCGGCGCGCCGCCGCTGGGCGGGCAGATCCTCAGCCACGACTTCGTCGAGGCCGCGCTGATCCGCCGCGCGGGCTACAAGGTGCAGCTCGCCTGGGACCTACTGGGCGGCTACGAGCAGAGCCCCAACACGCTGCCCGAGTACGCCGTCCGGGACCGCCGCTGGTGCCAGGGCAACCTGCAGCACGCGCGGCTGGTGGTGAGCCGAGACATCCCGTTCACCAGCCGCGTCCACTTTGCGGCCGGCGTAGCGTGCTACGGCAGCTCTCCGGTCTGGCTGGCGTTCCTGCTGCTCAGCCCGCTCGCGTTCCTCGACGGCGCCGCGGCGGGCCTGGTCGGGGGCGTGGGGCTCGGGCTGTTCGCCTTTGTGATGGGGCTGCTGATCCTGCCCCGGCTCTACGGGCTGACGCTCGCCGTCCGCGACCGACAGACGCTGCGCGGCTTCGGCGGGTTCGGACGCCTGCTGGCGAGCACCGTGATCGAGTTCCTGATCTCGATGCTCGCGGCCCCCATCCTGATGGCGTTCCACACCGTGTTTGTCATCACTACGCTGACCGGCGCCTGCGTCGGCTGGAGCACGCAGTGCCGCGACACCGCGGGCGTGACCTGGCGCGAAGCGACGCTGGTGCACTGGCGACAGACGGCCGTCGGCTTGGCCGCCGCCGCGTTGGCGGCGTTCGTGTCGCCGGCGCTGCTGCTGTGGCTGTCGCCGATCCTGCTCGGGCTGGTGCTTTCGATACCGCTATCGGTGGCGATCAGCAGCTCGCGGCTCGGGCGGCTGGTGCGCCGAACGGGCCTGCTGCAGTCGCCTGAGGAGGCCTTGCCGCCGCCGATTGTCACGCGCTTCCGTGACTGCCTGGCCGCGGCGAAGCGGATCGACCAGGACTGCACGCCGCGGTTCCGCGACTTCCTCCGTGACGGCCGGCAGATTCAGGACCACATCCTGGCGTTGCACGCCACCCGTTCCATCCAGGCCGCGCCCGCCCAGTCGGTCAAGCGGATGGTCGCCTGGGCCCGCAGCGGCGCCGACGGGGAGCCCGACGTTGATGACCAGCGCGCCCTGCTGAGCGACCCGGCGGCGCTCCGCGGCGTGCACCGCAGCCTGTGGGTGTACGGCGACCACGCCGCCGGCCTGAGCCAGAACTGATCCGCCACCCGCCCGCTCTCAGACAATCAGGCGCACGACCACACACGGATTCGAAGCAATGCCCACCCCAACCCACCAAGACCCGTTGCTGCAGAACGACCCGGCCGACCTGGAGTCGAAGATCAGCAGCCTGATTGAGGCGTTGCAGGCCCGCGGCATGCCACGCCGCGCGAGCGAGTGGGCGCCCCGACTCGCCCCCCACAACGTGCCCAGGCAGCGCGACCCGGCGGCGGTGGAATGGGCGCCCGCCGATCCGGGCAAGTCAGTCGCCGTCGGCGCCCCGACCAACGGCGCCCCCGGACCGCCCGCCGCGCCGTCTGTCGCCAGGGAGCCGCTGTTCCGCTTCCGTCTGATCCCGCTGTTCGTGCTGATGGCGGCCACCGCGTTGTTCTGCACGGCGTTTGCTTCCGGCGGCGCCGCCTGGGCCGCCGCGTCGGGAACGGTCGTGGCGTTCGCGTTGGCGGCGGCCGTGCTGCTGGCGGTGCTCAACCGCGGCGCCGACCGCGCGTTCTGGGTCGGCTTCGCGACGTTCGCCGTGGTCTGCCTGAAGACCGGCTCGTCCTGGTCGCCGGTCGGCTTCACGCTGCTGTCGCACCTCCCCGAGGAGCTGGCCCGCTGGCAGCACGGCAACGGGTCGCTCTACCCGGAGATGGTCGCCCGACACGGGCTGGCGTTGCTGGTCGCTACGGTGGCCGCGTACGTGTGCCGCGCCGTGTTCGTCGCGCACCAGCGGCGGTCAGCGGCCGACGCCGGCGGGGCCTAGCAATTGCCGCGGCGCTAATCCTGCGGCCGCGACGCTTTGATCACGCCGACCCACAGAGCGCCGTCCGTCCGCCAGGGGTCGCCACCGCCGTTGCGGCCCTCGAGCGTCTGATGGAACCCCGGCACGACCTGGCGGTCCTCAAGCAGCCCGGTCTCCTCCAGATCGGCGAACAGGTGGTCGCGCTCCTGGTCCACCTCCGGCGCAATGTGGTGCGTGATCTGCCCAGTGGTGCGGCTGAGGCCGACCCGCTCGTCGTACGAGGCGGCGCCGATCCACTTCTGGCGGCCATCGGCGGTAGTCTCGTCCATCTTCCAGAGCCGCACGTGGTTCCGCTGCCGCGGGTCCTTGCCGACCGGCTGCTCGTAGGCCAGGTCCTCCTTCCTCCCGAACAGGTACAGCCGGCTGACCGGCGCCTGGTCGTACGCCCGCTTGAGAACCGTGTCGGCGGCGATCTTCAGGTCGCTGCGGAAGCCGAGCGGCGCGGCCGCGTACCACTTAGCGGCGGCCATGACCCGCTCGATGTCCTCGCGCGACCCCACGAGCGCCACGTTCAACGGGTCGCCCGGGTGCCCGTCGTGCGTCTTGGTGAGCCGCGGGCTGTCATCGAACCGGGGGTGGTCGTGGGCGTACCACTCCCAGGCGAACGGCAACGCCAGGTACGCCACGGCCACGTACAGCATCAACCCGAGCGCTACCCGTTTGAGGATCAGCCTAGCGCGGCTGGGCCGCCGCTCAATCGGCGCCGCGGGCGCGGGGTCGACACGTTCGGCGTCGGTGCTCATGCCGGGGTCATCAGAGGTGTGGTAGGCCGGTGGGAGGGAGAGCACGCGTTATAGCGATGCGCCGCTCCGGGCGGCAAGCGGGAAACGCGGCCTGTGGCGAGTCCGAACTGGCGTCCCGCGCAAGGCCCAGCTAGTTGACGAAGGGCGATTCCGCGGAGTACCCTCGCTGGGGGCGGCCGCGAGGGCGACCGCTTCTCTCCTCATGTCTCTTGTTGTCTTCGGGTCTCTTGCTGTCTACGGGCGCCATCCGCAATGCAGACGCCGGTCGTGTCGATCCTGCTGTTCCTCCTTGCGTCGATTCTCGGCGCGGTGGGGCAGTTCTTGTACAAGTCGGGGGCCGACACGTCGGGCGGGTCGCTAAGCAGCTACCTGCTCAACCCGCGGATCCTGGGGGGCGTGGTCTGCTACATCGGGGTGATGGTGTTGTTCGTCGCCGCGTTCAAGAAGGGCGGCGCGTTGTCCGTGCTCTACCCGGTGTACGCGAGCACGTTCATCTTCGCCGCGCTGATCGGCCTGGCCGCCTACGGCGCCCCCATCAAGCCGATCAACATCCTTGGCATGGCGGTGCTGATGCTCGGCATGTATCTGATGGGGAAGTAACCATGGCCGACCTCGAGACCAGCAACCGGCGGCCGCTGGCGGTGCGGCGGTGGACGTTGTTCGAGAAACTCGCCGCGCGGATCGCCGACGCCGGCGTGACGCCCAACGCGATTTCGGTCTCCAGCATGGTGTTCGGCTGCGGCGCCGGTGCCTGCCTGGCGCTGACCTCCCGCACCGACGCGTTCTCCGCCGGGCAGCGGGCCTGCTGGCTGGCGGCGGCCGCCCTGGTGCAGCTGCGGCTGATCGCCAACCTGCTCGACGGCATGGTGGCGATCGAGGGCGGCAAGAAATCGGCGGTGGGCGAGCTGTACAACGAGGTCCCCGACCGGGTGTCGGACACCGCGATCCTGGTGGGCGCCGGGTACGCGGTGGGCGCGTCGCCCTGGATGGGCTACCTGGCCGCGGTGGTGGCGCTGTTTGTCGCCTACGTGCGGGCGATTGGAGCGGGCGTCGGCGCGGGACAGGTGTTTGTCGGTCCGATGGCCAAGCAGCAACGGATGGCGGTCGTCACGCTGGCGGCGGTTCTGCTGGGCGTGCTGCCAGCGGCCTGGACCCCGGCCCACGACGGCGGCCACGGGGTGATGGCCCTCGCGCTGCTGCTGATCGTGGTGGGAGGCGTGGTGACGGCCGTTCGACGCCTGCGACGGATCGCTTCGTTCATGAAGCAGTCGGAGCCTTCCTGATGCTGTTCTCGGAACTCCCCGTCGAGGTCAACTGGACGCTGGCCGCGGTGTTCGCCTGCCTGGTGTTCGCGTCCGCCGTCACGGTGACGCTGGCCAAACTGAAGCCGGACAAGGACTCCGCCGAGCTCCGCGACCGCGTCCGCACCTGGTGGATGATTGTGGTGCTGTTCGCCGCCACGCTGTGGATGGGGTACGCGTTCGCCATCTTCTTCTTCGCGTTCGTCAGCTACCTGGCGTTCAAGGAGTTGCTGTCGCTGATCCCCACCCGCCGCGCCGACCGCCGCGTGCTGTTCTGGGCCTACCTGGTCATCCCCGCCCAGTACGCGATGGTCTACCTCGACTGGTACGGCGTGGTGATCGTGTTTATCCCGGTCTATATCTTTCTGTTCCTGCCGGTGCGGATGCTGATGATCGGCGAGACCGAGGGCTACCTGCGCGCCTACGGGACGCTGCACTGGGGTCTGATGACCACCGTGTTCTGCCTGTCCCACGCGGCGTTGCTGCTGATGTTCCAGCCGCGCGACGTGACCCGGCTCGAACCGGCGTGGCCCAGCGAGGCCGGCGCGCTGCACCCGGGCGCGGGGCTGCTGGTCTTCCTGGTGCTGATGACCGAGGTGAACGACATTGCGCAGTTCCTGTGGGGCAAGTCGCTCGGCCGGCGAAAGATCGCCCCCAAAGTGAGCCCCGGCAAGACCGTTGTCGGTTTCGTTGGGGGAGCGGCGACCACCGCCGCGCTCGCGATGCTGCTGGGCCCCGCCATCACGCTGTTCACGTGGCAGACGGCGGCCGGGGCCGGGCTGATCATCGGCGTCGCCGGCTTCGTGGGCGACCTCGCGATCTCGATGCTCAAGCGCGACCTGGGCGTCAAGGACTCCGGCTCGACGCTGCCGGGGCACGGCGGCGTGCTCGACCGCATCGACAGCCTCATCTACACCGCTCCGCTGATCTTCCACTACGTCTTCTTCCTGTACTGACGGCAACCCCCGGGCCCGCGGCCGTGAACCACACGCTCCGCTACCTGTTCTTCCTGCTGGTCGTGCGGCCGGTGGTGCTGATCGTGCTCGGCCTGAACATCCGCCGGCACGAGCTGCTGCCGCGGGGCGGGCCGGCCATTGTGGTCGCCAACCACAACAGCCACCTCGACGCGTTCGCGCTGATGAGCCTGTTCCCGCTGCGGCTGCTGCCGCGGCTCCGCCCGGTGGCCGCCGCCGACTACTTCTTCAAGAACGCGGTGCGGGCGTGGTTCGCCACCAAGATTGTCGGCATTATCCCTCTGCAGCGGGACGTCAAGAAGGAGCGGCGGGACCCGCTGTGCGACCTGTCCGCCGCGCTGGAGAGGGGCGAGATCCTGGTCCTGTTCCCCGAGGGTTCGCGCGGCCAGCCGGAGCAGCGGGCCGAGTTCAAGACCGGCGTCGCGCACCTGGCGAAACGCCACCCGGAGGTCCCGGTCACGGCGGTCTTTATGCACGGCCTGGGAAAGTCGCTGCCGCGTGGCGAGCGGGTGCTGGTGCCGTTCTTCTGCGACATCTTCGTTGGCGAACCGGTCACGTGGACGGGCGACCGGGAGTCGTACATGAACCTGCTCAACGAGCGGTTCGACGCGCTCGCGTCCGAGGCGCGGATCCCCGAGTGGAAGTAGCAGCGGCCAGGGCAATGGGGAAGTCCATCTTTGAACTATCCGAACTGGCTAGGAAAACGCTGCGTCACGCTCGGCCATGCCTCCAGTAGGAGAAACCCACGATGCCGCCACAGCACCAGATCAGTATTCCCCCTAGCTCGATCCATACGTCGACTTCACTGGCGCCGGTGTAGTAGTTGTAGAAATACGACAGCACAAAAATCGTGCCGGCGCCCAGAAGAAACGAACGGCCTAGTCTCTTCAACGTGACTCACTTTCGAGGATGCTTCGGTGCAAAGGTCTTGACCGCTCCGCTCTAGCGGCAGGCGCCGCTGCCAGCTCGTCTGGTAGTGTTGAGCGATGAATGCGGTGGACAAACTGCCGAGGCGCCACGGAAGAATTGCCTTGGAGGTTCGACAAGCCACTCTGCATCGCAATGCCGGACAATCCGGACAGTGGCGCCCGGCGCACTAAATGTGGCAGCAATAGGGACGCCTCCCTCGCTTCACGATTAGAGGGCTCGCGGCCATCATCACCGCAAGTGAACTGGGTTCCGGAAGCCGCCCAACGACAACGCCTCGTGGATCGCCGTAGTTCACTGCGTTGGCAAGCATCTCGAAACCGTTTTCAGTGATTCGAAGGTGTACCCATCCATTTATATCGGTCTGAGTATGCAAGTAGATCTTTGGCGCATGCAATCCCAAGTAGAAGTCGTGCGAGAAGCCTGTGCCAAGCAGTGGCGGATCAGCAACCTTCACCGGCGGCACCGGAACAGGAGACACCCCCTCGAACTGGACCTGCTCATAGATCCCGGACAGCGCGGTCGATTCGTTTAGGACGTCCCCCTCCTGCACGAGGAAGTAGTCAACCGTTTCAGCCAAAGTAAAATTAACTCCAACAAGACTTGGTATGGGTCGCCCTGGGTATATCGGAGGGACCGCCCCTTCAGAGAGCTGGCGGAACCAAGAGTATGACTCCGACACCGTGAGTGGCAGACCGAGAGTGAAACCGTTGTCGGTCTCGGGCGTACCAAAAAGGTAGCTTTGTCGGAATTCGACGGCCGATCCATGCACGAGCTGACCGTAGGAAAACGATCCGCCAAGCATGCCGATCCCTAGAGCAGCCACAAAGCGCAGATAAAGCACGCACATCGAAAGCCTCCTTTGCAAATGGAGGGCTTGAACTGGCTACCAGCTGCGCCTAGCACCCTACTCCCCGATAGGCGCCAGTGCAACTACCGTGTCACGGTAGAGTACCGTCAGTGTTGGTGCGGGGCATCACTGTCGATTCAAGAAGTGTTGCATGCCTGCCATACGCCACCGTCAGCTCGTCAAGCAGCGTTGAGTGGGTTGTGCGGCGAAACACCTCTCGAGGCACGCACGGGATGGTTGTCTCGGAGCTTCGACAAGCCACTCTGCATCGCACTCCCGGACAAGCTGTACAGTGGCGCCCGCGAAGTGCCACCTGCCGCTCAGCAGGCGGCAATCTTGGTAGCCACAGCCGCGTTTTGCGCCCTCGTTTTCTCTCCGCTTTCGAGTAGAAACCGGCCACCTGGCGCCTTAGAAACAAGGTACGCGGCGTGATGCGCGCGGCGTTCTTTGGGCCTTGAATCGACGGGGGAAGAATGGGGCTTCCGCAACGTGGACGGACGGCGGCGGCCGGCGTGACTTTTGTCCCTATGGGCGCGCAGGGATGGACAAAAGTCGGTCGGCTGTAGCGGGGAGGCATACGAAAGACACTGCTATACAAGCGTGAAACGAGCCTGCGGGCTCGGGGTGGGGGCCGACTTTTGTCCCTAAAAATCGATAGCGCCAATCGGGACAAAAGTCGTGGGACGGTTAGGGGCTCCTGGTTGGTGGCTCGGGGCCGTGCGGGAACTGGCGCCCCGTTCGTCTGAAAAGGGGGCCGGCGGGCCCGCTGCAACACTAGCGGAGTTGCTACGATAGCGGCCAGCGGCGCCGCCGCTGCCCGGCTGCTGTTTCGGCTGGACCTTTTCTGTTGCGTTGTGGCTTTCGTCTTTTCCCCTGCGCCCGTGTCGCGTTGACCAGGGTGGTTGCTCGTGCGTTGCGCCGATGCCGCTAGGCGGCGTGCGCCGCGGGCCGCCGCGCCGACGCCATCGGCCTGATCGACCCCGGAGGAGTCCTCATGAAGAAACTGGCAACCTGTCTGGCAATCGCGGCCGCGGCCGTGTCGGCGCCCGCCGCGGCGCAGCTCATTTCTTACGAGGGGTTCGACTACGCCGACGGGACCGACATCGGGCTCGGCCCCGGCACGGACACCGGCAGCGGCTGGTCCGGCGAGTGGGTCCGCAACGGCAGCAACGGCGTCGAGAACAGCCTGCGGGCCATCGGCGGCGGCCTGGGCTACACCGACGCCAACGGCAACGCGCTGCGGACCAGCGGCAACTACGGCCTAGTGGACTTCAACGGCCTGGCGGCCGACGACGCCGGCGGCACGCGGAACGCGCAGTGGTACCGCAACCTGGACCTGAGCGGGTTCGGCGCCACGAATATGACGGAGGTGGTGGGCGTGGGCGGCTCTTACTACCAGTCGTTCATCGGCGAGCGGCGCGGCGTTTCGGACCCGCTCACGGTCGACACCAACAACGACTCCATCCCTGACCAGACCGCGTTCTCCCCCAACGACTACGCCCGCAACGCGCACTACACGGTTGTCAACGGCGGCCGCCTGGGTGAGATCGTGCAGGTGGGCAACAACGGCGACTCGACGCTGGACCGCTGGAAGGTGCGGGCGAAGAACGTGCCGGTGGATGACGCCGTGAGCGACATCCCGTTCGCCTACAACCAGCAGTTCGTGGTGGTGAAGATCACCGTCGGCAACCTGGACACGATGGACCCGAACTTCATCCCCGACCTGGTCGAGGTGTGGTTCAACCCGGTCCTCACGTCCGAGGGGCTGGCCGGATCGCCGGACCTGACCAAGTTTGTGCTGGACAACAGCATCAGCCCGCTGGATATCGCGCAGACGGGCGTGGGGCTGCTGGCCGGCAACGAGGGGGGCGGCCGACGCGGCGCCGTGATGGCGTTCGACGAACTGCGGGTCGGTCTGGACTGGGAGTCGGTCACGCCGATCGTGCCGGAGCCGTGCGCGGCGGCGCTGCTGGGACTGTGCGGCCTAGCCACGGTGGCGCGGCGCCGGCGTTAGAGGCCGCGGAGGGCGACCGGCTCGCCCTGCCAGGGCTCGGCGAGCCACAGCATGGCGGCGCCGTCGCGGCTGGCGGTCAGGGCGCTGCGGCCGTCGGGCGAGAACGCCACGCTGGTCACCTCGCGGGTGTGGCCGTCGAGGGTGAGGACCTCCTTGCCGGTGTCGGCGTCCCACAGCTTGGCGGCGCGGTCCTGGCTGCCGGTCAGCACGCGGCGGCCGTCGGCCGAGAACGCCACGGAGGTGACGCTGGCCGTGTGCCCGGAGAGCGTGGCGATCGGCCGACCGGTTTCGACGCTCCACACGATGGCGGTGTTGTCCTGGCTCCCGGTCACGACGCGCTGGCCGTCGGGGCTGATGGCGCAGGCCAGCACGGCCCACTCGTGCCCATTGAAGACTTGGAGCTCGGCGCCTTGGCGGTCCCACAGGCGGGCGGTCTTGTCGGAGCCGGCGGTGAGCACCCGCTGGGCGTCGGCCGAGTAGACCGCCTGCAGCACGCGGCCGCGGTGGCCGCGGAGAACGCTGCGCTGGGGTTCGCCCTCGCCGAGACGCCAGAGCACGGCCGTGCCGTCGTCGCTGGCGGTGAGGAGTTCGTCGTCTGAGATCGGAGAGAACATCACGCTGTTGACGTAGCCCTGGTGCGCGCCCTCGAGCTTGCGGACGGAGCGGCCCGTCTGGGTGTCCCACAGCTTAACCGAGTTGTCCCAGCTGCCGGTCGCGGCCAGGCGGCCGTCCGGCGAGAGCGACGCCGAAGACACCGCGCCGTGCGGGCTGAAGCTGACCACCGGCTGCGGCTGGCGGGCGTCCCACAGCTGGGCGTCGTTGCCGCCGATGGTGAGCACGCGGTCGGCCGACCCGGCGAACTCCGCGACCCACAGCTGCTTGGGCCGCTGCCCGGCGGCGAGCGCGGGCCGGGGGTCGCCGCCTTCGCGCCAGCGCCACGCGAGCGCGGCCCGGTCGGCGGGCAGCGTGAGCAGCACCTGGTCAGCGGCGGGCGAGAAGCTGACGTGCGTGTAGGCCTTGCGGCGGGGGCGCTGGTTGGACTCGGCGACCGGCTGCAGCGGGCCGGCGTGCTCGGCCAGCAGGCTGGCGTCGGCCAGCCGCCAGACGCGGGCCAGGCCGTCCTCGCAGCTGGTCACGGCGAGCCGGCCATCGGAAGAAACGTCGAGCGACGAGACCCAGTCCGGGTGCTTGAGCACCAGCCGGCGGTCCTCCTGCCCGGTGGCGGGGTCCCACTGCCCGCAGGTGTTGTCGCCGCTGGCGGAGATCAGCCGATCGCCCGCGAATCGCAGCGCGGTGATCGTGCGGCTGTGGCCCTGCATCACGTGCGAGGGGCGCCACTGCTCGCCGTCGAACGACCACAAGCGGATGACGCCGCGGTTGTCGCCGGTGGCGGCCAGGGCGCCGTCGAGACTGAACGCGGCGGCGGTAACCTCCTCGGCGTGGCCCGACATCACGACCGGCTCGGCGCCGTCGCGGGCCGGCCACAGGCGGGCCTGGTTGTCGGGGCCGCCGGTGGCGATCCACCGGCCGTCGGGCGAAACAGCCAGAGCGCCGGCGCGGCCGGTGGGCCGGAGGTCGAACAGCTCGGCGCCGGCCGCGACGTCCCACACGCGGACGGAGTTGTCGCCGGCGCCGGTCGCCACGCGGCGGCCGTTGTCGAAGAACACGGCACTGGAAGCGAGGTATTCGTGGCCCTCTTGGAAGGTGGTGAGCAGGCTGCCGTTCTCTGCGTCCCACAGCTTGGAGGAGCGGTCGCGGCTGGCGGTGATCACCCGCGAGCCGTCGGCCGAGAAGCGGGCGCTCAGCACGGCGTCGGAGTGGTCGTTCAGCACGCGGCCGCGGAGGATCCGCGACTCCTCGTAGCCGGCGATATCCCACAGCCGCACGCTCTGGTCCTGCCCGCCCGAGGCGGCCCACCGGCCGTCGGGCGCGAATGCGCACGCGCGGACGCCCGACCCGTGGCCGCGGAGGGTTTTGAGGGTCTGGTTCTGGTCGACATCCCACAGGCGGAGCGAGTTGTCGTAGCTGCCCGACAGCAGGTACTTGCCGTCGGCGGAGAAGGCCACGCCGCGGACCGGCCCGCGGTGGCCGCTCAGGCGGACATAGTCGAGCTCGGCCCCGCCGGCTCCCGCGATGCGCCCGGCCAGGTCGGCCGCCTGGACCATCGACGGCGACCACATGCAGACCGAGTTGTCGTAGCCGGCGGTCGCGACCCGCCCGTCGGCCGGCGAGAAAGCGGCCGAGTAGACCGGGCCCTCGTGCTGGTCGAAGACAGTTTGCAGCACGTAGCGGCGCTGCACCGGGTCGAGGCGGTAGACGATGGACTTGCCGTCCTGGCTGGCGGTGACGATCTGGGCGCCGTCGGCGGAGAAGTCGGCGGACCAGACCCACCAGCTATGGTCGTCGAATGTCTGCAGCTGCCGGCCGGTGGCCAAATCCCACAGGCGGGCCTTGCTGTCGTAGCCGGCGGTGAGCAGTCGCCGGCCGTCGGGCGAGAAGCGGACGCTCAGCACGCCCTGCTGCGGGCCGCGGAGCATGGTTTCCTGCTCGCCGCTGCTGACGTCAAACAGGTGGATGGAACCATCGCTGCAGCCGGCCGCCAGCCGCCGCCCGTCGGGCGAGTAGGCGACCGAGTGGACGTACTGGGCGAGCTGCTGCGAAAGAAGCTCCTCGTGGGTTTCCGCGTCGCGGACGATCAGCCGGCCGTCCCAGTCGCCGGACGCGACCTGACGCCCATCGGGCGAGTAGGCCACGGCCTCGACCGGCCCGGCGTGCTCGAACCGCTGCGGGCTCAGCCCGCACAGGTAGTGCAGCCTGCCCCACTCCCAGTTGCGGAGCGTGGGGGGGCAGTCGGCGAGGATCTCGCGGGCGGCGTCAAACGCGTTCTCGTCGATCTTGGCGGCGGCCAGGCCGATGCGGGCGACGTACGCCTCGTACTCCTCGGCGGCCTTGGCGGCGACGGCGACTTTGGTCGCGGCTTTCGCCTTCTCCTCTTCCTGCTTGGCGATCCCCTCCTGCCGCTTCGCCTCCTTTTCGTTTGCGACTGCCTCGGCCCGTGCTTCTACTGCGATTTCTTTTTGCTTGCGTTCCTTCTGCTGTGCGTCTTCCGCGACAAGTCGCGCCGCTTCGGCAATCTCAGCGCTCTCCACGGCTTTTGCGCGTTGCTCGACGGCTACGTTACGCTGCTTGCGGATCTCGTACGTGAAGTAGGAGCCGCCGATCAGGATCGCAACCAGCGCCGCGGTGGCCAGACGCTTGAAAAAGGTGAGCCGCCGCTGCCGGGCGTCGCGTTCCAGCTTGCCGCGCTGCAGAGCCAGGAGCAGCCGCTCCTGCTCGGGCGTGTCGCCCTCCAGCAGCGAGACGCCGAGGTCAAAGTCTTCGTTGGCCAGCGCCGAACCGGCGTAGGCCAGCCGGGTTTGCTCCAGCAACCCCTTGGCTTTGTCGTTCTCGGGCCAGAGGGTGATCGCCTCCTGGAAGCCGTACAGCGCCCGCGCATAGTACTGGTAGTCGGTGCTCTGCTGTGCCGTGTCGAGGTGCCGCTCGGCGTTGTCGGTGAGCAGCAGGCTCTCGGAGTGGGCCTGGTACCGCTGGATGGCGGCCTGCAGCTCCTTGACGGTCTGGTAGCGGTCCGCCGGCTTGGTGGCCATCGCCCGCATGGCGATCTCGAACAGTTCGCCGGTCTGCTCGATCGGGTCGATCTTGTTGTTGGCGGCGGCCATTAGGCACTGCATGACGTCGCGGCCGGAGTGCGGCGCCTTGCCGCTGATCACCTCGTACAGGATGGCGCCCAGCAGGTAGACGTCGCTGCGTTGGTCGATGTTTTCGACCGGGCCGCGGGCCATCTCGGGCGACATGTAGGCGGGCGTGCCGCCGAGGCTGTCCGCCTGGTAGATGGCGCCCGCGTTGCGGAACGCCTTGGTGACGCGGGCCAGGCCCCAGTCCATCACCAGCACCTCGCCGTAGTCGCCGAGCATCACGTTCTCGGGCTTGAGGTCGCGGTGCACGACGCCGCCGGCGTGAGCAAACGCGACCGCGTCCGCCACCCGGAGGAGGATGTTGAGGTTCTCGTCGAGCGACTTCTTGGCGATGACATCGTCCCAGGGCGTGCCCTTGACGCGTTTCATCGAGTAGAAGAGCGCCCCCTCCTCGTTGGCGCCCATGTCGTAGATGGGCACGATGTTGGGGTGGTCAAGCTCGCCGGTGACCACCGCCTCGGAGATGAACTTGTCCCGCTGCTCGTTGGTGACCTTGGCGCCCGGCTTGAACATCTTGACCGCCACGGTGCGGGCGATCGACGACTGCGTCGCGGCGTACACCACGCCCATCCCGCCCTGGCCGATCATGTCCAGGAGCTCGTAGTCGGGCACGTCGCCGGGGACCAGCGGCATCATCTCGCCGGACTCGTCGTCGACCTTGAGCTTGAGCGATCGGTTCTTGACGGGCAGCGAGCTGCGGGTGTTTTTCGAGATGAACTCGTTGACCGTGCCGCTCTGGCGGATGGTTTGGTTCTGCTTAAACTCCGGCGCCACCGACAGGCCCCACTCGCTGCTCATGTGGGCGCTGAGGTCGGGGTCGTCGCCGCCGAAGTCGATGGTGAAGTCGGCGTGCATCGGGTGGGTGGAGCCCGCCCCCCCGGCGCCCGGCGTCGTCTGCCGGGCGGCCGCATCAGGCCCGCTGCCGGTCGGTGCGTCAAACTCCACCGTAGCGTCAATGCGGTCGTCGATGGTGGGGTGCTTGGGCGCCGGCGCCGACGGCTGGTCGGGCGTCAGCTCGACCGTGGCGTGGGTGTCGGACTCGCTGATGTCGATCGTCTGCTTCGGGTCGTCCGCGGGTGCCGGGTCGTCTGGCTCGATGACCAGGTCGATCGACTCGGCGGAGTCGACGGTGGCCTTCTGGTCGCTCGCCAGGTGCTGCTGGCGCACCGACGCGGGGATGGCGGCGCCGCACTCCGCGCAGCGTCCGGCGTCGACCTGGGCGCGGTCAAGTTCGTTCTGGCATGCTTGGCAGCGAGACATGGTGGAAGGCTTCCTTGCGGCCGGAGCCGCGGCCTGATGAGGCGGGTCGGTGATGAGGTGTAAGTGGGTTGACCCTTGGGACGCCTGTTGCTTGGTCGGTCTACTAACGTGGGCGGCGACGGAGCAGGTTCAGCAGCTTCCAATCCTCTTCGTCGGCGTGCTGCAGCGCGTCCTCGACACGCCGCCGCCATTCGCCCTGACGGGTGCGGGCGAGTCCAAACGCAACCGCGGCCCCCGCCGTGAGCTGGGCTTCGGACTGCCGCCGCTGACCGGTCAGCACCGTCGGCTCGCCCGGCGGCTGCGTTTGGCCGTTCTGCTGCGGGTCGACGATCTCCGCGGGAACCTCGCGTGCGTCGATCTCGATTGGCGCCTGGACTGACTCGGCCGGCGGGTCCACCTGCTCTTCGGTGGGGGGCCGGTCGCGGGCGCCGTCGGAGTCGTCGGTCACGTCGATTGGCCGCCCGCCGCGGATCACAAAGTCCATCACAAGCCGGCTGGTGTTGTTCTCCGTGCGGATGACCAGGATCTGGTAGTGCCCGTCGGGGAGCTTGGCGAACAGTTCGGGCAGCCGGTCTAGCGCGTCGGGCTTGAGCCGCACCGGTTCGCCGAGCTCGCCGTCCGGGGCGACCGTGCGGATCACCCACACCCGTTCGCTTGTGGCCGAGAGCTCGCCGGCGGAGGCCTCGACGTCTTGCGTCTGCTGGTTCAGGTCGACGCTGACCTGAGGCGCCGGCGGCTCGATGTACTCCGCCAGCTGGGGGAACTCTAGCAGTGCGATGTCCGGCGTGGTGTCGATCGCTACGTTGGTGTCCTCGATGCCCGGGTTCGTGATCACGGCCTGGCCCGGATCGCTGCGGCCGGGCTCGATCAGGAAGGTGGTCTCTGGACCAAACACCAACTCGTCGCCCGTGGCGGCGGCGTAGTCGTCGTCGACGACGATGGCTGTGATCTCGATCGGCGCCGCCGGATTGAGGGGGTCCGGCGGGCCGGTGTACGGGTACGAGAACAGCAGCGTCACGCCGTCCGTGGACTCCGACCAGTTGATTGGCGTGGCTTTGACGAACCGCTGGTCGCCCTCGGGCAGGTAGAGCTTGTCGCCCCAGTCGATCCACACGTCGTACGTGTCGGCCCCGGGGTCGCTGAAGCGGAGCACCAGGTAGGTCACGCCGTCGCCTTCCAGGTCCATGGCGTCAACCAGGATCCCCGGCATGTAGTCGTCGTCGATGAGTTCGCCCGGCGTCAGCGGCTCGATGGTCGGGTTGACGTTGTTGACCGTGATCTCGAAGCTCTGCTTGTCGTAGCCGCCGTCGTCGTCGTGCAGGGTGACGGTGATCGTGTAGCGGCTGTCGGCGTCGTTGTCGGCGTAGGTGTGGTCGTGCCCGGCCAGCAGGTTTCCGGTCTTGCCGACGCCGGGGCCGCCGTCCACCACCGACACCGGCAGGTGGAGTTTCTCGCAAGTTCCATCGCCCCAGTCGATGGTGTAGCTGAACGTCTCATCGGAGGCGCCGTTGGGGTTGAGGTCGTTCCTGGCCCCTGGGTCGGTGAAGCTCCCCAGGTGAGGAATGACCAGCGTGTCCCCCTCGTTGATGACGAACATCTGGTCGGTCAGGACGAGCGCCGGGGCGACATTCTCCACCAGGATCTCGAACGTGCGGGTCACGGCGCCGCCGTCGTCGTCGCTCATCGTGACGCTCACCCTGTAGACGCCGTCGTCCGCGTAGTAGTGAACATCGTGAGAGAAGGCGGCCGTGGTGGGCACTCCGGGCGATCCGCTGACGCGGTCGACGATGCTGACGCTCATGGGCGCCGAGCCATCCCCCCAGTCGACCTGCATGCCGACGAAGGTCTCTTGGAGTTCGCCGCCGTTGCTCGGGTCGCCGGTGTTGAGCGGGTTGTCAAAGCCGGGGTCGGCAAGGCCGACGCCTAGCCCGGCCAGCGTGACGGCCTGCCCCTCGTCGACCTGCAGTCCCTCGACGCCGGTAAGCGTAGGGTCGACGTTGATCACGTTCACGACGAACGTCTCGACATCCTGGCCGCCGTCGTCGTCGGTGATGGTGACGGTGACCGTGTAGGCGCCGTTGTCGGCATAGGTGTGGCTGCCGATCAGGATGCCGGTGCGGATCTCGGAACCGTCGTTCTGCAGGACCACGAGGTCCTCGCCCATCGAGCCATCGCCCCAGTTTATGGTCGCCGTGTGGGTGTCGAGCGTTCCGGCGTCCTCGAACATGATGCCGGGGATCATCACGCCGGCGCCGCCCGCGTGGGGGCCGATGAACAGCTGCTGCCCCTCGTCGACGTTAACGTCGGGCGTGTCGCCGATGACGGGCGCGGCGTTGGCGACGGTGATTGTCTTGGCGTCGACCGCCATGTCGGCGTCGTCGTCGACGAGGGTCAGGCGGATGGTGTACGGGTCGCTGGGGGTGCCGGTCGGGTCGTCGTCTAGGTAGCGGTGCTGGATGGTGAACTCGCGGGTCCCGGCGTCGTAGGTAACGCCATCCGGCGGGTCGAGCAGGCTGATCCCCGTTCCTCCTGGGTCGGTCGTGAACTCCTCAACCGTGCCGTCGTCCCAGTTGACGGTTAGGGTGAAGGTGTCCAGCGTGCCCGGGTCGACGATCTTGCCGGTAAGCGTGGTGACGCCGTTCTCGCTCACGTTATTGGCGTCGACCCCTACCAGCGACGGCGCAACGTTGCGGACGGTGATGTCGGTGGTCGCCTGCGCGGCGCCGCCGTCGTCGTCTAGGACGTCGACGCTGATGGTGTACGCGTCGGTTGGGGTGCCGCTGGGGTTGTCGTCGAGGTAGCGGTGCTTGATGGAGAACTCACGCGTCGTGGGATCGTACGACACGCCTCCGGTTGGCTCCAACAGGCTGACCCCCTCGCCATCAGGGTCGGTCGTGTACTGCTCGGTAGCGCCGTCGCCCCAGTCGACCGTCAGCGTGAACGTGTCCAGCGTGCCGGGATCAACGATCTTGCCGCTGAGCGTGGTGACGCCGTTCTCGTCAACATCGTGCGCGTTGATCTCGGCCAGCGCCGGCGGGACGTTGGTGACCACCACGGTGGTCGTCGCGAACGAGGTCCCGCCGTCGTCGTCCAGGACGTTCACGCGAATCGAGTACGCGTCCCACCCTGTGCCGGAGGGGTTGTCGTCGAGGTACTGGTGGGTGATGCGGAAGCCGCCGTCTGCCGGGTTGTAGTCGACGCCAGGCGGAGGGCTCGCAAGGTTGATCACCTGCAGGTGCCCTGGCGACGCGGGATCGCCCCAGGTGATGACCAGCCGGTGGGTGTCCTGAGACCCAGGGTCGACCACCCGTCCGGTGAGCGTCGTGTAGCCGTTCTCTTGCAGGCTCGTCGCGGCCAATTCCTCAACGCCCGGCGCGACGTTGCTGATCTGCACCGACGCGTCGGCGACGACCGAGGCCCCGTCGTTGTCGACTGCCTTGACGGAAATGGTGGTCACATCGACGGGGGTGATGCTGGGGTTGTCATCCAGGTACTGGTGCTCGACCGTGAACACGCCGGTGGTCGGGTCGTAGTGAACGCCCAGCGGCGGGTTCTCGAGGTCGATCAACTGGGTATTGCCTGGCGAGAGAGGGTCGCCCCAATCGATCTCCAGCCTGTGGGTGTCGAGCGTGCCAGGGTCGTCCAGCACGCCAGCCAGCACCGTGACGCCGTTCTCGTCAATGGAAGTCGCCGTCAGGCCCGACAGTGTCGGCGGCGCATTCTCTACCCGACCGGCAGTGAGGGCGTTGAACTCGCCGCCGGTGCCGTCGGTCGCCTTGACGTTGATCCGGAACACGCCTGAGGCCGGGTTGTCGAGGTACTGGTGCTCGACCGAGAAGGAGCCCGTGGTGGGATCGTAGCTGACGCCAGGGGGCGGGTCGGCGAGGTCGATCAGCTGCGCGTTGTTTGGAGACTCGGGGTGGCCCCAATTAATCTGCAGCGTTAGCAAATCCTCCGGGTCGGGGTCGGTCACGACGCCGGTCAGCAAGGTGACTCCATTCTCGGTGATCGGCGTGGCGGACAGGCCAGAGAACTCTGGCGCCGAATTGCCCGCCACGCCTGAAGCGAGCGCGTAGAACTCTCCGCCATCGTCGTCGGTGGCTTTGACATTGATCCGCAGCACACCCGCCGGCTGGCCGTTGGCGTACTGGTGATCGATGGAAAACGCGCCGGTTGCCGGGTTGTAGTCGACGCCAGGCGGGGGGCTCGAGAGGTCGATGGTCTGCGAGTTGGCCGGGTCGGAGGGATCGCCCCAGTTGATCTGCAGCGTGTGGGTGTCGTCGCCGCCGGGGTCGGACAACACGCCGGTAAGCGTGGTGACGCCGCTCACCGGGATTGGCGTCGCGGAGAGCTGCGAGATGAACGGTTTGGCGTTCGCAACGGTGACCGTACCCTCGGCGTAAGCCTGCGACGCGTCGGACGCGTCCGTCACCCGCAATGCGACGTCGTACTCGCCGTCGTCCTGGGGCTGGAACGTAAAGTCCTGCCCGGAGCCCTGGGCAATGACGTTGGAGTTCCGCGTGATGGTCCAGTCGAACTGCAGGGCTCCGCCGCCGGTCGCCTCGGCGCTAACCTCAACGGTGTCACCCTCGACCGCCTCGGCAGGCACGGCCAGGGTCTGGATGCTGGCGGCAAGCACACGGCGTGGCTCGAGCCGACGGACCGACAACTCGTCGGGGCGCAGTTGCGGGCGCTGCGACCAGCGCGGGCGGGGGTCGCCCCAGATGTCGGCGCGCAGCGATCGGGCAAACCGCACCACACGCGCCATCCAGGAGGTCGGACCCATCGAGAAGCGATTCCCCAAACGCACCCGAGCGACGCCCCACGTCGATCGGCGCAAGTTACAGTCAATGCCGTCCTTACGTGGACCAGAACGGCTCCAGACCGTCCGACGAATACGGCGAGCCGTTGACAGACCTCAGGCCGTGGGCGCCGGCCCGGCGATGCTGTCCAACCCCTTCTCGCCAGAGCGTTCATTATCATGAGGGCCTGGTAAAACTGTCAAACTTTTCGGGGCATTCTCGCGTTTTCCGGGTCCGGTCGTGCCGGATGGGTGGATTCCCGGGGCCCCGGGCGCCGAAGCAAGAACTGAGATTCCGTCCGCCGCGTACGCGAGACCGCACGATGCGTCTGCCCACGATCTTCTGCCTGGCCCTGGTCTGCCTAATGGTCGGTCGCTGCGCGACGGCCCAGGAGCCGATTGCGCCGCCCGAGGCGAGCCCCGGGGACGAGCCGCGGCAGCTGGCCATCGAACTCCGGCCGGTTCAGGCGATGAGCGTCGACATCAGTGAGCCCAGCGGCAAGCTGCCGCGGAACTACGGCGCCGAGCGGCTGGCTCAGCTCGGGACCCCCGCCGGGGTGGTCCTGCAGCGGACCTGGCCGGTGATGGCCTACCACTGGAAGGCGCCCTCCAGCCGCCACCAGCCGCTGTACTTCGAAGAGGTCAACGCCGAGCGGTACGGCTACGTCTGCTGCAACTGCCTGCAGCCGGTAGTGAGCGCGGCCCATTTCTTCGGCACGATCCCCGCCCTGCCCTACCTGATGGCTGCCGACTGCCCACGCGAGTGCGTGTACACGCTGGGCCACTACCGTCCGGGCAACTGCAACCCGTACCGCAAGCACTGGTGGCCCTGCCGCCTGGACGCCGCCGCGGTCGAGGCGGGCACGGCGGTGGGACTCATCGCCCTCATCCCGTAGTCACCGCCGGCTGAATCTACGGCAACCGGAACAGCTGCCGAAGTCGGGTCACCGCCCATGCGCCTAGGTTTGTGGCCCCGGTGTCGATCTTCACCCGGCCCTCACCGCCTACCCGTAGCGCTGCCGGCGGGTCGTGCAGCTCGATCCGCACCTGGTAGTGCGGCGCGGCGGCAGCGTGCGGACCGGCGGAGTCCTCTTCCGGCCACACCACGCGGCGGGACACGGCTGCTACCCGTCCCCGGGTGACCTCGCCCGGCGTCTGCCGCCAGGCGATGGCAACCGATTGGCCGGGCGCTACGAGCTCGATGTCGTCCTCGCCGAGCGATGCCTCGGCGATTGGGGCCGATGGGTCGCCAACCTCACAAACAACCGACGCCGCTTCGAGCCACGCGCCGAGATTGGCGTGGTCCAACGGCGATCCTGCCCAACGCGCAAGGGTCGCCCGATCCGGGCGCGGGTCTGCATTTGCCCGCTCGCCAGCCACCAGCACCCCCGCCCGCGGCGCCCTCAGCACCAGCCGATCAGACTCTTCGCGGAGCTTGCGGACCTGCTCCCGCAGGTCGGCGGCCATCGACTCGGCCGCGGGGATCTGGCTGCTCGCCTGCGGGTCGCGGGCCCGAACCGACTGGAGCTGACGCAGTCGCAGCTCCTCTTCCTTAAGCCGCGACTCTAGCTCCGCGATTTCCCGCTTCAGCTGGGAGTTCTCCAACCGGGCGATGACATCGCCCTGTTGGACGCGGTCGCCGAGCGCCGCCGCCGACACGAGCGTGCCGGGAGTCGTTGTCACGACGGTCGCGCCACGGTCCAACGCGACGACGGCTTCTCCCTCGGCTGTAAAACGGATGGGAACGAACCAGAGCGCGGCGGCCGCGACACCAACGCCCAACATCGCCACGGCAGCGCGGCCGCGGCGGATACGCCGCCGGGCGATGGGGTTCCGCCCGGTCCGCCACGCCCGCCGCAGCGGCCCCGATACCGACGCCGCCAATGCGACCGCACCCGCTGCGTATGCAAGGTTCTCGAGACGGAACGGGCGTAACGCAAGGGCGAGCACCCAGACAATCGACACCAGCACCACGACCATGTAGAGCTGCGACGCGGCGCCGTACAGCGGCAGCCACCACGGTCGGATCGGCGGGCGGGGCGTGTCGCGGCTCGTGAGCCAATCGCCCCACAGCAGGGCGACCGCCTCGCGGGACCTCTGCCACAGGTTGGAGGTCTCGGTCAGGTCGGACAGCAGGTAGTAGCCGTCGTACCGCAGGAGCGGGTTGGCGTTGATCAGCAGCGTGCCGACCGTGCAGACGATCATCACGTTCAGCGCCACGGTGTGGGCGAGGCCCGCGTCTGTGTACCGCCAGACGATCGCCGCCAACGCCGCCAGCAGGAGTTCGACGCCAATCCCCGCCGCGGTAACTATCATCCTCTTGCGCCGGCTCGGCAGTCGCCACAGATCAGAAACGTCTGTGTACATCGCGGGCGTGAACGCCAGGATCAACACGCCCATCTCGTGCACCCGGCCCCCGTAGTGTTTGCAGGCGAGTGCGTGCCCCAATTCGTGCAATACTTTAACGCCGACGGCCGTGACCCACAGCGCTGCCAGGTTTTCGGGTCGCGCCAACTCGGCAAGCGACGGCATGCCGGCCACGAACGCCGCGTAGTCGGCTACGACGATCGCCGCCGCCCACAACACGAGCGTCAACGCCGCCAGCGCGGCGAGCGGAGTGAACGCCCAGCTCACCAGCGTGTGCAGGCGTCCTACCAGCGGGTCGGCCCGCAGCCCTGGCAAGCGAATGGCGAGCAGCCGCGTCCACGCCCAGGAGAGTTCTTCACGGCGGTGCTCGTTGCGTTTCTCAACCAGCCGCTCTCCCTGCCCCGCCGCGGTCGAGACCGCGAGCCCCGAGCGGTGCAGGCGGCTGACAAATTCCCACACCTGCTCCAATGTGATCCTCCGCGGCGCAAACCGGGCCTCGAACGCCCGCTGCAGGTCCCGCAGGCTGACCCCATCGGTCAGGCACGTCAGCAGTGTGTACTCCTGATCGCTCAGGTCGTAGTGCTCGAGGGTCACCGGGTCGGTCACCACCCACCGCGGCGAGCCGGCCACGCGCACCGCCGCCGCGACCACGTCGGGACGGGCACGGAGCAGCAAGGGGCGGTTGTTGGTTGAGGGTGACATGCGTCGCGGCTAGTTGAACGTGATGACGCGAAGCGGTCAGGGGTTAGCCTGCTCGATGGCCATCTCGGCGTGCTGCCCGGGGCGCAGCAGCTGCTGCCCGTTGTCGATCTCGGCCCATACCCGCACCTGGTTGTTGATGGGGTCGATCTCCGGACTGACGAACACAACGCGCCCGGTGAACTCCTGTTCTTCGCCCGGCAGCCGCAGCCGCGCCTGATCGCCGGCGGCGATGCGGCGGGCGTCGGACGCGGTGACAAAGCCTTCGGCCTTCAGTCGGCTGACATTCACCAGGCGGAACGCGAGCTGGCCCGGCTCCAGCCACTCGCCCAGCTTGGCGGGCGCGTCAACCACCACGCCGTCCAGCGGCGCCGCAATCCGCCGCAGCAGGCGTTCGAGCCGGGCGGCGTTTACTGCCGACTTCTTCACGTCGACCTCCATCGTCGAGAGCTCCTGGTTGTGCTCGGCCTGCTCGCGTTCGAGCGCCGTCTTCTCAACCTCGAGCCGCTCGACATCCATCTGCGAACGGGACACGCTCTTCGGGAAGCTGCGGACCGACTCCTCGCTGCGTCGCAGCTCGGCCGCCGCCACCTCGTTCGCCTTGGCTGCAAACCGGACCTGGATGTCGTTCTCTGCCTTGCGTTTGGCGATCTCGAGCTCCAGCCGGGCCGACTGCTCGACAAGCGCCGCGTCGCGTTCGTCCAGTTCCGCCAACACATCTCCCTTGCGCACCACGTCCCCCTCCTTCGCCAGGAGCTTGGTGAGCACACCTGCGCGCTGGGCGGGAGCGTTCGCCTCGTGGAGCAAACGGAGCACAACCGAATCAACGTTCACGGGCGCGTCGTTGCTGTTCGACTGGCCACGCGCCGGACCGGCGACGAGAAGCAGGACGACCGCAGTGATCAGCCGTGAGTAGCGAAGGACGCTCATGGCTAGAACTCCCACCAGACACGCAAGGCGTTGACAAGGTCGTGTGTCAGCACGTAACCCAGCGAGTGCTCGCCGCACAGGACACGGGCTCGCACCGATGCGCCGGGCCGGACCTCAGGATTCTCTGCCGATAGATCGCCCGCCTGTGGCGTAACTACAACGTCGATGGTGCGTTCTGAGCCGTCGGCAGCGCCGCGAGCGGGCGCGTCGGCGCGCTCGGAAATCCTTGCAACCTCGCCACGGAAGAACCCTTCCTCCTGGCTCCCGAGTCGGTACTCTACCTGCAGCGGCTTCCCAACGTCCTCCCGCTGGGCGTCGATGAGGTACCCGATGCGGTCGTCGGGCAGCTGCAACTCGACCCGCCACTCGCCGGCGGTGTCCGCGACGCTCATCAGGTTCTGCCCGCGTTCGACCGGCCGCCCGCGGAGCGAGTCCTCCAACTCCCACGTGACAACCATCCCGTCGACCGGGCTGGTGACCGACAGCGAGCGCTGCTGCTCGAGCAGCAGATCGCGCTGCGCGTCGAGGCTTTTGAGCCGCTGGCCGAGCTGCTGCTCTTCAGCGCTGAGCCGGTACGCCTCGGCCCGGTCGGCGCTACGAGTATCGATGCTGGAACGCGTCGCGCGGACCGCCTCGAGCTGGCGCTGCGTGGTCTGCCGCTGCCCCTCAATCCGATTGAGCTCCAGGTCGAGCTGCGGGTCGCGGAGTTCGATGAGCAGGTCGCCCGCGGCCACCTGTTCGCCGTGCTCAACAGCGATCTGCTGCACAACGCCATCGCCGGGCGCGAAGATGTTGCGTCGTTCGGCCGGTTGAAGCTCGCCGCGGGCGTCGATGCGCAGCTCGGCTGGGACAAACAGCAACGCCGCGCCGGCTAACGCCAGCGCCGTTGCAGCGATGGCCCCCCTGCCCATGGCAGAGGGCCGCGTCACGCCCCGCAGTGATCGGGTCAACCCGATCAGCGGGGTGGCTTCATGCTCCAACGCGTTGCCCAGCGCTACGCCGCAGATGCGGGCGACCTCCGCCACCCGATCACGCGCTAGGAGCGTGTCGGCGCCGGTAAAGTTTTCTGCAACCAGGGCGCCGACAATCGGCGGAGTCTCCTCGTCGGCCCCGGCGCCGAGCAGCGGCACCACGGCGACCTGCCGTGCGTTGGCCTCGTCGGCGTGGCGGTGCAGCGCGTCGGACGCCTGCGGCAGGGCTTCGTCCTGATCCTCGGACAGGTAGAGAGGGTCGCCGAGCCGGCAGCAGACCGCCGCCAGCTCCTGCAGCCCGCGTAGCGTCCGCGAGCGGCGATCGGGGCGGTCGACGCCGCTGATCGACAGCAGGCGGCTCCCGCCGCCCCGCCGTTCCAGCACGCTGACCCGTCCGCAGCCGATGGCGCTGCGGGCCTCGTTGGCGATGGCCGCCGCGGTGTGGTTGAGCGAAAGGCCCCCGTGCACGCGTTCGGCGAGCGTCAGCAGCCGTCGCTGATCCTGGCAGACCGAGCGAAGCTCGCCCAGGTCCGACAGGGTGTGATGATCGGCGGCGACTTCGCACACTGCGCAGAGCAGCTGTTCGGCGCCGCGGTACGCCGACGGCGCGGCGCCCGGCTGGAGCATCAGCTCGATAAGAGCCGCGACTTCAGAACGCGGCGGCGTGACCGGGGCGACAATCAGTGTGTATGGGAGCGGGTTGGACGCGGACGGATCTTCGGCCTCGGAATTGGCCGCCAGCACGCGCGGCTTCCCCGACTGCGCGACCGACGCCAGCAGCTCCTCATGCCGAACCCGCTGCGAAAAGTCGCCAGGGCGATCGGCGGGCGAGATCAGCGTCACCTGACGCAGTCGGCCGTCCTTTTGAATCGACCAGACCGCCCCGCCCTCGGCGGCCAACGCGGCGGCCGTCCGCCGCAGCGCCTCGGAGTAGAACGCCTCGGCCGTGTCGGCGGTGCGTGCTAGCTCGGTCAGCACCGCCAGCTCAGCGGCGAAGTCGCTCCACACATCGCCCGCTGCGCGCGGGGCTGTAGCGCTGCCGGGGGCGTTGGTGCGGCTGGCGGGGGTAGTGGCCATAGAGTTCTCAGTATACCGGCGATTGCGGGAAACTCCCGCATCCACGGGCCCGGCTCGGCCCGTTCTTACCCCGCGCGGTGCTCGACACTCCGGCTGTGCCGGTTGGGTCGGCCGGCCGGGTGGGGGCGGGTCTGACGGCGGCGAGCGTCGGGGAGACCCGCCGGGTTTGGGGGAATGTATCGATTAGTCTCATTCCGCCGGTTGGCGGCTGTCGATGTGCAAGACAAGAGCGGAGTCTCACGGCTGCGCCCACGGCGTGCACGCGTTGCTGGCTACGCCAGCGGCACCGCCGGCTGACACGACACCCTGTCCTGAGGACGACGCGTGGCCACGAGCCGGCACAACCGACGCAAAGCGATGTGCGTGCTGCTGGCCGCTTCGGTGCTAGCCAGCGGGTGCCGCAGCGGCACGCCGTTCAAGTCGGGCGGCGACTGCGTGGCGACCGGCGGCCCCGGCGGTGACTACTACGCCACCGCCGCCGCGGACATCGACTACCCGGCGGTGAGTCAGTGCTCGCTCGAGTCGTGCGACGCCGGTCTCGACTCGCTCCCGCCCCGCACCATCAGCGACGACCAGCCGGCCCGCTACCGCGACATCCTGCTGGAGGAGGTGATCCAGCTCGGCCTGGCCAACTCCACGGTGCTCCGCGACCTGGGGGGAACCGTGGTCCGCTCACCGGTGTCGACGCGCACCGTGTGGGACCCGGCCATCGCCGAAACCGACCCCTTCACCGGCGTCGAGGCGGCGCTCAGTGCATTCGACGCGCAGCTCACCTCGAGCCTGTTCGTCGAGAAGAACGACCGCGCGCTCAACAACCAGTTCTTCGGCGGCGGCACCCGGATCCTCACCCAGGACGCCGCGGTCCAGCAGACGCAGCTCTCCAAACGGGCCGTCACCGGCACCGAGCTCTCAGCCCGCCAGATCGTCGAGTACGACGCCAACAACGCGCCCGGCAACCTGTTCGACAGCGCGTACACGGTGAAGGTTGAGGGCGAGTTCCGACACCCGCTGATGCAGGGCGGCGGCGTGGAGTACAACCGCATCGCCGGGCCGACCCGCACGCCCGGCGTGTACGAGGGCGTGCTGATCGCCCGCCTGAAGACCGACGTGCAGCTCACCGAGTTCGAGATCTCTGTCCGCGACTTTGTGAGCAACCTGGAGAACGCCTACTGGGATCTTTACTTCGCCTACCGCGATCTGGACGCCAAGATCGCCGCCCGCGACGCGGCGCTCGACACCTGGCGACGCGTGCAGGCCCTGTACGAGACCGGCCGCCGCGGCGGCGAGGCCGAGAAAGAAGCCCAGGCCCGCGAGCAGTACTACCGCTTCCAGGAGGAGGTGGAGAACGCGTTGACCGGGCGGTTGTTCGACGGCACGCGCACCAATAACGGCAGCCTGGCCGGCACGTTCCGTGGCAACGGCGGCGTGTACGTCGCCGAGCGGCGCCTGCGGCGGCTGATGAACCTGCCGGCCGCCGATGGCGAGCTGCTCCGTCCGGCTCAGGAGCCGGTGGTTGCCGAGGTGGTCTTCGACTGGGACCAGGTGATGCTCGAGGCTGTTGACCGCCGCGCAGAACTCCGCCGGCAGAAGTGGAGCATCCGGCAACGCGAGCTGGAGCTGATCGCCAGCCGCAACCACCTGCTGCCGCGGTTGGACGCCGTGGGGCGGTACCGCTGGCGCGGGTTCGGCTCCGACTTGCTGCCTGTTAACGACCCGTCGATTGGCGAGTTCGACAACGCGTACGAGAACCTTACCGGCGGCGACTTCCAGGAGTGGCAGCTCGGCGTGGAGCTTGATATCCCGATCGGCTACCGACAGGCGCACTCCGCGGTCCGCAACGCCGAGCTGCTGCTGGCCCGTGAACGGGCGATCCTGTGCGACCAGCAGCAAGAGGTGGTTCACGAGGCCGCGTCCGCCGTCGGCGACGTCGACCGGGCGTTGCGGGTGTCGCAGACCAGCTACAACCGCCTGGTCGCCTCGCGCAACGAGCTGGACGCGGTGAAGGCGGCGTTCGAGGCCGACAAGGCGCCGCTCAACCTCCTGTTAGAGGCCCAGCGCCGGCACGCCGAGTCCGAGTCGCGTCACCACCGCACGGTTACCGAGTACGCCGTGGCGATCAAGAACCTGCACTTCGTGAAAGGCACGCTGCTCGAGTTCGACGGGGTCTTCTTGTCCGAGGGCGGGTGGCCCGGCAAGGCCTACCGCGACGCCCAGGACCTGGAACGCCGCCGCGGCAAGCCACGGCCGCTGAACTACGCTTCGCGGCAGTCTCCAGCGGTGAGCCGAGGCGTGTACGACCAGCACCGCGAGGGCGTCCGGCCGGCGGCCTACGGCGCGCCGACTGCGACCGCGGTCGAGCAACCACCCCTAACCGCCGCGCCCGAGCCCGCCCCCGCTACGCCACCAGCCCAACCGCCGACCACGCCTCAGACGTCCCCGAGTACGGCTCCTGAGGCGGCGCCCGCACCGCGATCCGCCGCCAGAACTCTGCCGGCAGAACGCGCCGCCGAGGCGCCACGCCAGCTTGCCCCCGAGTCGCCGGTCCTCCGCCCTCAGCCGCTGCCGCCGACCCAGTCGCCGGCGCCGGCCAAGACCAGGGCGCAGGAAGAATTCGACATGATGTTCCGACCGGCCGCCGCTGAGGCGCCGCTTCAACTCCCGTCGCTCAACCACTAATGCAGCGGCGTCGGCTAGAGCTGGTCGAGCTTGGGACCCTCGACAATCCGCGGCAGCGCACCTTACGCTAGCCGCATGCTCCGATCGAGACTCTTCTGGAAAATGTTCCTGGCGTTCGGCCTGGTCAATATCTTGGCCGCCTTCGCGCTGCTGCGCGCGACGCTTGCCTGGACCGAGCACCGGGCCTACGAACAAGCCGAACAACATCTCCGCTCGACGGCGGTGCTGATGCAGCGGACCTACCGCGAAGATCTCGACAACGAGCCTTCCGAGGCATTGCAGCAAGAGCTGATTCAGCTGGGCAAGGACTCTGGATACCGGCTCACGCTTATCGACGCAGACGGGCGGGTGCTGGCTGATTCGTCCCAGCCGGACTTGGCGGCCGTTCTGAAGATGGAGAACCACGCCGAGCGGGGCGAGGTGTCCCAGGCGGAGTACACCAATTGGGGTGTCGCCAAGCGCTCTAGCGACACCACCGGCAAGCCCTACGTGTACGTGGCGCTCCGCGACGCGGTGGACAAAGGCCCCTCGCCCACTGTCCGGGCGGCCGCGATGGTGGACGTCATCCAGGAGCAGATCGACTACTTCCGCCAGCGGCTGTGGCTGCTGGCGATGGGTGTCGGCGCCGCGCTGCTCACTGTCACCTACCTGGTGGTGAGTAGCATCGTACGGCCGGTCCTGCAGCTGAACGACGCCGCCGACGCGGTTTCGCGAGGCGACTACGACCAGCGGGCGTTCGTCCCCAACCGCGATGAGCTCGGCGAGCTGGCCAGCTCATTCAACCACATGTGCGGCGAGCTCAACTCCCAGTTCGACGAGCTCCGCCGCAGCGGGCAGCGGCAGGCGACCGTGCTGGGGGGCATGGTCGAGGGCGTTATCGCGATCGACTCGGCGCAGCATGTCTCGTTGGCGAACAAGGCGGCGGGCAATCTGCTAGGGTTCCTGCCCGAGAAGGTCGAGGGGCGTCCCCTGATCGAGATCATCCGCAACCACACCCTGCACGACGCGCTGGCCGAGGTCCAGTCCAACGACCAGCCGCAGCGGCTTGACATCGACCTTCAAGGACCGGAGCCGCGCAGGCTGTCTGTGCAGATCACGCCGCTAATGGGCGCCGAGTCGGGCGGCGCCGTGATCGTGCTGCACGACATCACCGAGCTCCGCCGGCTGGAGACCATCCGGCAAGAGTTTGTGGCCAACGTCAGCCACGAGCTCAAGACGCCCCTCAGCTCCATCAAGGCCTATACCGAGACCCTCCTCGGCGGCGCTCTGCACGACGAGCAGCACGCCATGAGCTTCCTGGGAAGAATTGAGGAGCAGGCCGATCGACTCAACGCCCTGATCCAAGACTTGCTCAGCCTGGCGCGGATCGAGTCGGCCGAGCAGACGTTTGACTTGGCGCCGGTGGTCGTCGGCGAGGCGGTCGCTGCCTGCCTGAGCGACTACACACCCCAGGCCGACGCCCGGGGCATCCGACTGCTGGCCGAGTCGGACGAGCCGCAGGCCGAGGTGGTGGCCGACCCGGAGGGCTTGCGGGTGATCCTCAACAACCTGGTGGACAACGCCATCAAGTACACGCCTGACGGCGGCAGCGTGACGGTCGGCTGGAAGGTGGTCGAAGAGGACTACGTGCGGCTCTCGGTGACCGACACCGGCATCGGCATCCCCAAGGACCAGCTGCCCCGTGTGTTTGAGCGGTTCCACCGCGTTGACAAGGCCCGCTCACGCGAGCTCGGCGGCACCGGGCTGGGGCTGTCGATCGTGAAGCACCTGACGCAGTCGTTTGGCGGGTCGGTAGCGGTTGAGTCGAAGATCGATCACGGCACGTCGTTCTACGTTACGCTGCCGAAGTCTTAGCCGGGGCGCCGCCGAGCCCCGCGCTTAGCGCCCGTGACTCCCGGCGGATCGCCTGCAGCAGCGGCGCCACGTGCTGCCGGTAGCGGACCGGCTCGGCGTAGCGGCCCTCGGCGACCTGCCGCTCGCCGTGCCGCTCATAGGAGGGCGTCCCCGTGAACGACGCTAGGCCGGCCTCCGTGAGTGACGGCCGCAGGCACTCCACCGCAAATGCGTCGCGGCCGTGCGTCTCGACGGCCCGGACCACCTCGTGCGCGATCTCCTCGTAGGCCAACCCGTGGTTGATCTTCCGCTCAACCGCGGCGTCGTCCAGGTGGAGGTAGTAGGTCCCCGTCGCCACGGCGGGGTGCACCGAACAGGGCGCGGCCTCCAGAGGGAAGTCGTAGCTAGCTATCTCGCGACCCGTGGCCCGCCTCGCGACGCCGAGCGCCGCGTCCAGCAGCCCGCGGAATAGGTCGTGCCCCATGATTTCGCCCTCGGGCGCGTCGCCGACGACGTAGTCGTAGCGGCCCGACACAATCACGTCGGTGAGCCGCCCCACCAGACCAAGCATCAGATCCAGGTCGCCCCTCAGCACGGCGTCGTACAGAGCGAGGTCGGTGGTTGGCGCGTAGAAGGCAGCGGGCTTGGCGCCGATGCCGGCCAGCAGGCTCGTCGTGCGGTGGACGCGTGACGCGCCAGCTGCGCCAGAGCCGTCAGTCAGCACTGCGACGTCGGGCTTTGCCAGCTCGCACCAGCGGAACACCCTCAGCTCGTGGCCGGGGTGCGCGATGGCGAGCAGGGCGCGACCGCGTGGCAGAGTGTTTGGTTTGATCATGACCAGTTCCTCGCTTGGAAATCGTGATTGATTCCTCGGGCCACTATGCCGCCCGGCGGCCCAGCCCCGACCACGGTGACTTGACCAGCCGCGTCGCCTGTCGGACGAGGCGGTCCGCCCGCGCCTCAATCCGCTTGCGTATCAGCCGGGACCGCGACACCGCGCGCGGCTCGTCGACCGCTAGCTCGCGGCACAACCGCTCGGCGTAGGCCGCCAGCAGGAGGTCGTCGCCGCCAGCCGCGGCGGGGTCCGTCTGCTGTTCAGCGATGACCTCGGAGTAGATGCTGTGGAGTTGATCCAAGAGCAGCTCGAGTGAGTTCTCGCGGCGGACCTGCCGGCTCACGCATGCCGCGTCCGCCGCGTCGTACCGGGCGATCTGTTCTCCGACCAACTCCACCGTGAGCGGATCAACCATCAACCGCTTGCCGAAGTTGCACAGCCGCAAAGCAGGCAGCTCTGCCGAGGTGACTAGCGGGCCTAGTCCTGTCGTGTCGGCGACAACCACCGCGCAACCGGTAGCCAGCGCCTCCCACGCGCAGCGTCCCTTGGCGAAGACTAGGTCGTAGTCCGAGAGCAAACACTCGGGCTGGACGCAGTCGGCGCCAAACCTGCGCCCCACCAGGTCCACCGCCACGCCCGCCCGCCCGCAGGCTGTGACAATCGGCTCCACGGTGCGGTGGGTCTGGTAGTTGCTGAATACCACCGCGCGGCGGGGCGTGGTGGGCAGCTTGGGACGCGGAGCAAACCTCGCCAGGTCCACGCCATTGAACAGCACCTGAACGTCTTCTTCTGGCACGCCAAAGCCGCACACCAGCCGGTCGCGGCACACGGCGTCGACCGCCAACCGCCGTAGGACCCGCGGCAGATTGGGCGGCACGTCGCCGCGCCAGTCCCACCCGTGGCAAGTCTGGACGCCCGGCGTCGTCGGGTAGCGCAGCAGCGCCGCCATGAGCGATGGGCCGTAGTGCCCGTGCACCAAGTCGGGCGTGGTGTGCAGGTGTGCGAGATCGTCGACAACGGGAACGGAGAGGTCCCGCAACCGTGCGGCGAAGGCGCCCAGCTTCGGTGCGTAGACCACCGGTTCGCAGCGGCGCCGCAACAGACCCCGTGCGAGGTCCAGCAAGTGCATCTCGACGCCCCCGCTGGCGACCAGCGAGCAGGTTGTCAGCAGCACCCTCACCTCGACCCTCCAAACAGGTTCGGCTTCCCCTTCTGCGGGAGCGGAGTGTACGGGCTGGGGGCGGCCGCGGCGATGCCGATCAGCCCGTAAGAGGCTAGCAGAAAGCGGCATGCCGCATCCCCAATAGGGGAGCGGAGGGCAACGGGCTCCTCACACTTTCTTCACACAACCTTCACACTCCGCTTCTATGCTGTCAGGCCCTGCGGCCAGCGGCTGCGGGCCCCTACAGGGGCGGAACTAGCACTCAATCGCGATCTCAGAAGGCTGATTTACCGATGAATCTTTGTCGTTTCCATGCTGTCACGCTCAGCGCCGCGATGATTGTTGCGGCAGGCTGCCGCCCCGCCCCCGAGGGCGGTTCGGACGCCGCGACTGGCTCCAAGAGCGGGTCGATCAGCATCGATGGGTCCAGCACGGTCTACCCGGTCAGCATGGCGGTCGCCGAGGAGTTCAGCGACCAGGGCACCGACGCCGAGGTGACGGTCGGCTTCTCGGGAACGGGCGGCGGCATGAAGCAGTTCGCCGCTGGCGAAATCGACATCTGCGACGCCTCCCGCGGGATGAAGCCTGCCGAGGCCGAGAAGTGTAAGGAGAACGGCGTCGAGTTCATTGAGCTGTCGGTCGCCTACGATGGCCTGGCGGTGGTCGTGAACCCGGACAACGACTGGTGCGACGAACTCACGGTCGATCAGCTCAAGCAGATGTGGAAGCCGGAAGACCCTGCCCAGAAGTGGAGCGACATCAACCCCGACTGGCCTGAAGAAGACCTGGTGCTGTACGGCCCCGGCACGGACTCGGGAACGTTCGACTACTTCACCGAAGAGATCGTCGGCGAGGCCAAGGCCAGCCGCAGCGACTACGCGCCCAGTGAAGACGACAACATGCTGGTCACCGGCGTCGCCGGCGACAAGAACGCGTTGGGCTACTTCGGCTTCGCGTACTACATCGAGAACAAAGACAAGCTGAAGCTGCTAGGCGTCGACGGCGGCGACGGCCCTGTCAAGCCGTCCATGGAGACCGTCATGGACAACACGTACAAGCCGCTGGCCCGGCCGCTGTACATCTACGTCAACACCGCGTCGCTCAAGCGGCCCGAGGTCGCGAAGTTCGTGAAGTTCTACATGGACCAGGCGGCCAAGCTCTCCAAGGACGTCGGCTACGTGCCGGTGCCGGACGACGTCGCTGCTGAGAACGCCGCGACCCTCGAGGCCGCGCTCGGCGCCGCCCCCGCCAAGGCGCCCGCGGCGGAGTAGGACCGGTCGACCCACGTTGAGCTCACCCGCCATCACCAACGAACCCGCGCGTGAGGCGTCGCTGCACAGCGGCGGCGCCGCACGCACGCGCGCCCTGTACGAGGGCGTCATCCAGTGGGTGCTGTGGGTGTGCGCAGGGGTTTCCGTGCTGACCACCCTCGGCATCGTGCTGGTGCTGATGGTCGAGTCGCTGCAGTTCTTCCGCGAGGTGAGCCTGGTCGAGTTCCTGACCTCCACCCAGTGGTCGCCCACGTTCCGCGACAAGCACTACGGCATCCTGCCGCTGTTTTGCGGCACGCTGCTGGTAACCGGCGGGGCGATCCTAATCGCGGCGCCGATCGGCCTGGGCACGGCGATCTACCTGAGCGAGTACGCGTCGCCCGGCGTCCGTGAGACCGTGAAGCCGCTGCTCGAGGTGCTGGCCGGCATCCCGTCGGTCGTGTACGGCGTTGTAGCGGTGACCACCATCTCGCCGATCATCAAGACCTGGTTCGGCGCGCAGAGCATCTACAACGCCGCCAGCGCAAGCATCGTGGTCGGGTTCATGATCCTGCCGATGATCGTGTCGCTGAGCGAGGACGTGCTGCGGAGCGTGCCCCGCGCGCTCCGCGAGGCCGCCTTCGCCCTCGGCGCCACCAAGTTCGACGTGACCGTCAAGGTGATCGTTCCGGCGGCGTTGTCGGGCATCGTGGCGTCGGTGCTGCTGGCGGTGTCCCGCGCCATCGGCGAAACCATGGCCGTCACGCTCGCGGCGGGGGCCCAGCCCAACCTGACGCTCAACCCGCTGGAGAGCGTCCAGACGATGACCGCGTACATCGTGCAGATCAGCTCCGGCGACGCGCCCTCCGGGTCGCCCGAGTACAAGGCGATCTTCGCGGTCGGCATGACCCTGTTCATCACCACGATGACGCTCAACGTCCTGGCGCAGTGGATTATCCGCCGGATGCGGGAGCAGTACGAATGACCGATGCCCTCTCCAACGAAGACGACCTGCTCCGCCGCCGCAAACGCGTGTCGGCGATGTTCGGCGTGCTTTGCGCTGGAGCCACCGCGTTGTGCCTGCTGATCCTGATCGGGCTGCTCGCCACCGTGGCGGTAAACGCGTTCGACGCGTTCCTCCCCGAGCAGACCCGCGCCGAACTCGAGGGGAAGTCCACCCTCGAGGGCTTGGGCGCCCGGACCAGCGCGTTCTTCTCCGCCCCCTACTGGCAACGGGGTTGGACATTCCTGGTGGAGGGCCCGTCCTGGCGACCGGAGAAGGCCGGGGTCAACCCGGCCATCTTTGGCAGCCTCTGGCTGATCGGCCTGACCGCGTTGTTCTCCGTACCCGCGGGCGTCGGCGCGGCGGTCTACCTGGAGGAGTACGCCGCGGCGTCGCGGTGGAAGCAGCTCGTTCAGCTCAACATCGCGAACCTGGCGGGCGTGCCCTCGATCGTTTACGGCATCCTGGGGCTCGGCATCTTTGTCCGCGCGGTCACGCTGCAAGCCCCCGGCGGCGACTACCTGGTCGGCCTGTCGCTGGGCCGGGTGATCCTGTCGGGCGCTCTGACCCTCAGCCTGGTGGTGCTGCCGATCGTGATCCTCGCGTCGCAGGAGGCGCTGCGGGCCGTGCCGCGGTCAATCCGCCAGGCCAGCTACGCGTTGGGCGCCACCAAGTGGCAGACCACCTGGCGGCAGGTGCTGCCCGCGGCCCTGCCGGGCATGATGACCGGCGTCATCCTGGCGATCTCGCGCGCCCTGGGTGAGGCGGCCCCCCTGGTAGCGGTGGGGGCCGTTGGGTTCATTAACTACACGCCGACCTCGCCCTACTCCCGGTTTACCGCCCTGCCGCTGCAGATCTTCAATTGGGCCGCCGACCCGAAACCCGAATTCCACTCGCTCGCGTCCGCCGCCATCTTGGTTCTGCTGGCGGTGCTGATCATGATGAACGCCGCGGCGGTCTGGGTCCGGTACCACTACGGCCAGCGGATCCGCTGGTAGCCTTGTCACCAGCGAGCCCAGCCTCGCGTCCCGTCAAAGCACAACCGCGATATGAGCATTAAAACCTTGCCTGCCGAACAGAGAAACACTGGGCTCAAGCCGCCGCGGGTCGCTCAGTCTCGCGCCTCGCGCTCCGCGGACGAGCTGGCCGCGTCGGCGCCCAAGATCAGCGTCAGCTCGCTCAACTTCTACTACGGCTCTAGCCAGGCGCTGTACGACATCAACCTGACGGTGCCCGAGCACTGCGTCACCGCGTTCATCGGCCCGTCGGGCTGCGGCAAGAGCACGTTCCTGCGGTGCATGAACCGCATGAACGACATGATTGAAGGCACGCGTCTGGAGGGCGACATCCTGCTCGACTCGCACGACATCAACGCCGCCCGGGTGGACGTGGTGTCGCTCCGCAAGCGGGTGGGCATGGTGTTCCAGAAGTCCAACCCGTTCCCCAAGTCGATCCTTGAAAACGTTGTCTACGGCCCCCGCGTGGCAGGCGAGCGAAGCAAGAACCGGCTGATGGAGATCGCCGAGCAGTGCCTGGAGCGCGCCGCGCTGTGGCACGAGGTCAAGGACCGGCTGAACGACTCCGCGCTGGCGCTGTCCGGCGGCCAGCAGCAGCGGCTGTGCATCGCCCGCGCACTGGCGACCGACCCGGAGGTGCTGCTGATGGACGAGCCGGCGTCGGCGCTCGACCCGGCGTCGACCTCGCGGATCGAGGACCTGATTTTCGAGCTCAAGGACCGCTACACCATCGTCATCGTGACGCACAACATGCAGCAGGCGGCGCGGGTGTCGGACCAGACCGCCTTCTTCTTCCAGGGCGAGCTGGTCGAAGCCGGACGCACCAACGAGCTGTTCACCAACCCATCGAAAAAGCAGACCGAAGACTACATCACCGGCCGCTTCGGCTGACGCCCGGCGGCCCCGCGGCCGCCGTCCCACCCCAACCCATACCACGCATGTCGAAACACCTGGAACGCGACCTCGAACTGCTGGAGCGGGACGTGCTGGCGCAGTCGTCGATGGTGGAGGACATGATCCGCACCGCCAGCCGCTGCCTGTGCGACCAGACCACCGACGCCCTCGACGAGCTCTCCCGGCTCGAGCCGCAGGTCAACCTCCGCGAGGTCCGCATCGAGGAGGAGTGCCTCAAGATCCTGGCGTTGCACCAGCCGGTCGCCACCGACCTGCGCCGCGTCGCCACGATCCTCAAGATCAACACCGACCTCGAGCGGATCGGCGACCTGGCGGTCAACGTCGGCGAGCGGGTCTGGTCGCTCTCAGAACTGCCGGTGCTGCCGGCCCCGCAGGGCCTAGAGGAGATGACCAGCGTCACGATCGCCATGGTCCGCGACGCGCTGGACGCGTTCGTTGAGCTCGACGCCGACCGCGCGCAGGCGGTCCGCAAGCGGGACGACACCGTCGACGACCTCAACCACGACGTCATCAACGAGCTGCACGCCGTGATGAAGGCCGACCCCCGCCTGGTCGAACCGGCCGTGCACCTGTTCTCCGCCACCCGCCACATCGAACGGATCGCGGACCACGCGACCAACATTGCCGAGGACGTGGTCTACCTGGTCGAGGGCGAGATCGCCCGCCACCGCCACATGCAGCACGGCGCCGACTCCGCAAGACAATGAGCAAGAACCGCATCCTGATTGTCGAAGACGACCGCTCGCTGGCCGACGTGCTCGACTACAACCTCCGGCAGGACGGCTACGAAACGGTGGTCGCGCTCAACGGCCAGGACGGCCTCAACCAGGCCAAGCTCAAGACGCCCGACCTGGTGGTGCTCGACCTGATGCTGCCGGTCATCGACGGCCTGGAGATCTGCCGCCGCCTGCGGGCCGACCCGATCACCCGCCAGACGCTGATCCTGATGCTCACCGCCAAGGCGGAGGAGACCGATCAGGTCGCCGGCTTCTCGGTGGGGGCCGACGACTACGTCACCAAGCCGTTCAGCGTGAAGGTGCTGCTCGAGCGGATCCGCGCCCTGCTGCGGCGCCGCCAGGGTTCGGCGCAGACCGACGAGGTCATCGTCAGCCAGGGCATCCTGATCGACCGCGAGCGGCACCGCTGCACGGCCGGCGACCAGCCGCTCGACCTCACGCCCAGCGAGTTCGGCCTGCTCGAAACGCTGCTCCGGCAGCCGGGCCGCGTGTTCTCACGCTCGGAGCTGATCGACTCGGCGCTCGGCGGCGACTCGCTGGTGCTCGAGCGGACCATCGATGTGCACATCCGGGCGCTCCGCAAAAAGATGGGCGACCACGCCACGCTGGTCGAAACCGTCCGCGGAATCGGCTACCGGCTCCGCGACCCGACCGGCGCCGAGTAGCGGCCCGCTGTGCGGGCGGCGCCGGTCCTAACGGCGGCGCGGCCCGGCGGCGTTTCCCGCCGTCCTCTTCCGCGTCGATCCGGCGGGCTACGCTTGCGGCGATAACCACGCCCCCGCCGGAGCCCGCCATGCGTCTGCCCTTGGTGTTGTTGCTGCTCGCTGCCTGCTGCCTGACTGCCCGTGCGCGGGGCGGCCACCCAGTCGAGGACCACTACCGCAACCCAGCGGTCGCGGCGATCGACAATCGAGAGATCCTCGCAGCCTGGAAAGCCATCGCAGAGTTGCCTCCCCGCGCGGCTGCCGCCGAACTGCGGGAACGCTACACGCCTGGTGAGACCAGCACCGAGAAGACCAGCTTCCAAGGTTCATTGCACAAGTCCCCCCGCGGTGTGACGATCGTCAAGACGGTGACCAGCCCGGTCTACACGGCCACGGTCACGATGTCCTGCCGCGAAACTCCCGGGGGTGGTCCGCGGGTCACGCGAGAGGTCGACTTCCGCCTGTCCGGCAAGTCCACCGCAGCCGCCACCGCGATGGCCAAACGCGTGCAGCGGGAACTCCATACGCAAGAGCACCGCACCTACTACGTGGAGGGTCGCAACAAGTACGCAAAGCAACTCATTGCTCAGGGCCAAGAGGCGGCCGAGCGGTCGTTCAACAACGATTTCCAACCGCCAACGATCGAGGGCGTCACCATCGAACCGCGGATCGTTTTCTCGCAGGGCGACTGCAGCATCTACGCGACCGTCTACGGCGGCGGTGTAATGGGCAGCGTGAGCGTGCGGGCGGAAGACTCGGTGACCAGCGAGTTGGTCAAGTCGATGCTGCCCGCGTACGACGTGCACGTCTGGGCGGAGGAGACCCCCGATGGGTTGCGTTAGCCGCGACGGCGCCGCGAGTCGCAGCAAGCGGACGCTCACGGGCGGGGCCATCACGCCGGGAGGCGTTTGATCACGATCTTGAGCCACACTCTCAGGCGTACGTCGCGCGTGTGCTTATTAGTCAGACCGTCCACGCATGCTCTTCGGTACGTGGCGGCGCCGTCGTTGAACTGCTGAGCGCCGCGGCCGGTTCGGCAACGATCCGATCCACTGAGCTTGCCACGGCTACTTCCGCGATAGCAGCGACGTCCGGCAGTCTGGCCGCCAAGCGCCGCGGCGTCACAAGTGGAAACGCCGCAACAACAAGCGACGACGGCATCCAACATTCGAAAAGTGGCGCCAAAGTTTTTTTGACAAAGGGATCTCTAGTCGCTACTCTTCCCAGTGGATGGCATCGTTCCTCGTAAGGCAGGAGGGCCGACATGGAAAGTCCGCCGGACCAGCAGCAGGGGATCTTGAGGTGGTGGGCCGTTTGATTGGGACGGCGCCTCGAGGTTCCCCAAACCGTTGGACCAGTTAGAGACCGGAGAAGCTTCGCTGCCGCGCGTCTCGACGTTAGACGCGGTCCAGTTCAGGCGGCGATACAGGAGCCGCATTCAGCTATCTTGCCCGGGGGCATGGGCGTGCACATACGGGGGCGCACCCCAACACGGAATAGGCCTTGTGCCTGGTGCGCCGCATAGCACCTATTAGGCGCTGCTCGCCCGGCCCTGGGGCAACTTGACTGAGACGGTACCTAGTCTCCGTTGTTGGGTACCGATAAGCGATAACCAACGCAGGCCCTCGTCGCCTCTCTTTGTGCGACGAGGGCCTGTTTCATGCGCTGTGCGAGAATCGGTGGCGTGGATTGGCCTGCCCGGACCATCTCCAGTTCGCACTACGGCGAGTGACGACGCCCCGTCTCAATTAGGAGTAGAGCGGTGCGGCGTCGTTGAGCGGCAACTCGATCGGCGCCGCGGGGCCGGCGCCATGCTGGGCGCCCTCCGCCAAGCCGATGATGTAACCAAGGTGGACCGCCGACTCGGCGCCGTAGTGCAGCAGGATCCGGCGGCGGCGCTTTTCGATGGTGCGGAGGCTGACGTCCATCCGCCGGGCGATGATCTTGTTGGACGCTCCTAGCTTGAGGTACTCGAGAACGTCGAGCTCGTCCTGGGTTAGCTTTTCCATGGCCCCCCTCGCTGGGCTGAGTGGTTCAACGTGGCTCGCTTGATCGCCCGCGCAAGCGAGCGACCGGTTTCACGTCGTCGACGTGGGACGTGGCAAACCACCAAAACCTCGGGTGGAAAACCGGCTCGACGAAGGTAAAGTGCTAGCACAGCGGAGATTTCGATGGCGCCGCAGGCTGGCGTCTTTGCGCCACGAGGGGGCGTCCGTTGCAAGACCACTCAGCCGACGAGCGGCAATGGCGCGGACGCGCAATGCCCTGCCCGGCCCTACAATCGGCTCAGCCCGCAATGCCGCTGAGTCGCGTCCAGCAACAGGATGCCCTCAGCGGAATTGCACCCTACAAGCTCCCTCAGGTCTGAAAGTCCGCTGCTTAGCGTTTCGCTAGGCATATCGCCCCACTCTCGCGAAGCGACGGGGGAGACGGCAACCCCAGAGGCGCCAGGCCACGGCTCGTTTGACACCTCCCCCCGGCTGGCGGGAGAATTGCGGTAGTCCCGGATCGGGGTCCGGTCGGCTCGGAAACGGGCCGGAACTTTCTACGGTGAGGGTGCGTCCCAGTCGGTGGGAGCCCTCCAGACTTTCAGATTGTGACACCAACCGCGTGGAGTCGAGCAGAACAGGCTCGCAGACCCAACCAGCCAGCGCGACCCGAGCGCGTGGGCCCCGCCCCCGCTCCGCGCAGCCGGCGCCGGTCGGGCCGGACCCGGCCGACGACGACCTGGCGATCGACGAGGCGTTGGCCGGCGACTCGGCGGCCTTCGGGCGGCTGGTGGTGAAGTACCAGGACCGGCTCTACAACTCGCTGCTGCGGTACACGGGATCGCCAGAGGACGCGCAGGACGTCGCGCAGGACGCCTTTGTGCAGGCGTTCCTGAAACTCGGCAGTTTTAAACGCAACAGCGCGTTCTTCACCTGGTTGTACCGCATCGCATTCAACCGGGCCGCGAGCAACGCGCGGAAGCGGCGCGAGCGGACGTCGCTCGACGGCCTGACCGAGGCCGGCGCCCCCCAACCAACCGACCAGCACGCCCCGCCCGAGGCGGCCATGATCGCCCAAGAACACGCAGAGCTCGTCCGCCAGGCGGTGGCCGAGCTGGCCGACGACCAGCGGCAGGTGGTCGTGCTGCGCGAGTTCGACGGGTTCGACTACCAGCAGATTTCCGATGTGCTCGAGATCCCTATCGGCACGGTGCGCAGCCGTTTGTTCCGTGCCAGAATGCAGATGAAGGAACGCCTGGCGGCGATCCTCGGCGAGGCGCAAGACGCCCTGCCGCGGCCCGACCTGGGCGCCCAACCGTAACGATGACGCCACCCGGAGAGAACCCGAACACCACCGCACCGGACCAGGAAGACTGGGCCGAGCTGATCAGCGCGTACCTGGACGACGAGCTGACGCTTGATGAGCGTGCGCAGGTCGAGCAGCGTCTGGCCAGCGACGCCGAGGCGCAGCGTCTGCTGGACGAGCTCTCGGCGCTGACCGCCACACTCCACCGGCTGCCGCCCGAGTCGGCGCCTCGGGACCTGACCGACGCGGTGCTCAAGTCGGCCGAGCGGCGGATGCTGACCACCGAGCCCCGCAACCACAACGGCGGAGGGGTGTCGCTTGGCCGGTCGCCGCGTGGCTGGATGTGGGCCGCACTGGCGATCGCCGCCGCGGTGATGCTGATGGTCTTCCAACGTGACGAACCGACCCCCTCGATCGCCAAGTCGGATGCTTCGGCGGACTCCGGACTGGCCGCTCGCGATTCGGCGCCGGCGGAGGTGTTCGCGCCCGAAACAACCGCCCCGTCGCCCGAGGCGGCCGACTCCGCGTCCGAGGCGCTGATCGCCACGGAAGGAATGGCGGAGCCAGTCGATGCTCCTCCGGCCGGCGTGGCGGCGGCGCCCACGTCTCAGCCGTTGCCCGGCGCCCCGCCAGCGCCGTCTGCCGACACGGCGCCCGCCGAAACGGCGGCGGACAACGCACGCGGCGCAAGCGGCGTGGCGAGCGGACGGTTTGGCGGCGAGTTCGGCGCTGACTTCCGCGGCGGCGCAGGCCGAGGCTTTGGCGGGTTCGGCCCGCCGGTCGACGAGGGCGTGGTGGTGCGCCTCGACCTGCGGCCCGACGCGTTCAACGAGAAGCTGGTCGAGGCGGTGCTGGGGAACAACGGCATCGTGGTCGAGCCGACGCCGATCTCGCTGACCTCCACCCGTGCCCCGGAACGGCGGGCGGTCGAACGCGACACAACGCAGGTGGAAGACGAGGCCAGCGAGCTAGAGGAACGCCATCGCCGACTCGACCCGGCTGATGCGCCGGCGCTTAAACGTGAGACCGCGCCCGCCCTGCGGGACCTGATGCTGGTCAGCGCCCCGGCCCCGCAGCTGGTCGACGTCGTCTCCGAGATCAACCGGGACTTCTACAACTTCCGCCGCATCGAGGTCGAGCCGGCGTTCGACGCGCCGCAGCAACAACAGCCGCTGGCCTACAACAGCATGCAGGAAGAGTCCCTGCGTCAGCAGCAGCAAGAGTTTGCTCAGAACCTGCGGCTCTACTCCCGATCCGGCGTGAGCCCGCAGCAGGCCGCCAACGCACCAGCCTTCGAGCAGTCGCGTGCTCAGCAGCAGGCGACGACGAGCCGTACCGCCAAGGCGCAGGCGAAACGCACGACGCCCGCCCGCGGCGTTGCCTACCGCATCGAGGTCGACAACGAGCTGCCCGCCGATGGGATTGAGCTGTACAAGCAGATCAACCGGTTCGCCACCGAGCAGCTGTCGCGGGGACGCGGCGGCGACGCGTTCGGTGGCCGCGGCGGCGAGGTCGCACGGGCGAACCGCGCGGACCCGCTGCTGTCTGATCAGGCGCCGGTGCTGTTTGTCGTGCGACCGGCGGAGGAGCCGGCCGCGACGCCCGCTGTCGCCGCGCCCGTGGAGTAGGCGTTGGGCGCCCGCGGTTGCCACGCGGCGGGAATCGGCTAGTCTGCTGGGAGGGCGCCCCGACGGCGCCGACCATCCCAAGGAGAACCACTTCATGGCTGACGTCCGGATCCGTGTGCGCCCCAACGGCCCCTTCCTGGTGGAGGGCCCGATCGAGCTGTTCGACTCCGAGGGCAACGCCTTCGAGCTCAACCCCGACAAGCCGGCGATCGCGCTGTGCCGGTGCGGGGAGTCCAAGAACCGTCCGTTCTGCGACGGCGCCCACAAGTCTTGCGGGTTTGATTCGGACGAGCGCGCCTCGTAGCGGCGGCAGGTATCGACAGCTTTTCCCCGGCCGTCGGCCGGCCCGCACAGGCCGCCCGACCGGCCGGGTCGGCGGGATCGGCGCCGGCGCTCGGGGTTTCTGCCGGTTGCGCGATTCGCTCCGCCGCGGGGCTGCGCGGATTTGCTCTGCCGGCTGGCTTACGCCTGTCGGGCCGCGGCGCGGGGCGGTTAGAATCTGGCCCTCGTCGCGGGGGGCCTACGGAACCGCCGCCCCCGACGCCCGACCCGCCGACCGACAGGAGCCCGCCCCGCATGGCCGCACAAGAGATCGTTACCCCCGAGACCGCCCAGCAAGAAGAGAACGCGCAGCAGGAGAACGTCAGCCAGGAGACGCTGGACGCGTCGACCGGCTTCGTCGGGCAGTGGCACACACTGGTCAGCACCACCAACTGGGACAAGGGCCGCATCATCTGCGCGTGGCGCGATGAGCTCAAGAAATCCGGCGCGCCGGTGTCGCAGTACTCCGACGAGGCCTGGGCGCAGATCGTCGGCGACGTGACCGGCCAGCACGTCGGCCGCCTGCGGCGCACCTCGGAGCGGTTCGGTGAGGTTGCCGCGGAGTACGACGGACTGTACTGGAGCCACTTCCAGACCGCGCTCGACTGGGAAGACGCGGAGATGTGGCTCGAGGGCGCGCTGCAGAACAAGTGGTCGGTCTCGCAGATGCGGGCGCAGCGGTGGGAGACCGTTGGCGATGGGCCCAAGCCGGAAGAGCGTCCCGCCGAGACCGCCGACGCGCTCCCCTCGGCGCCCGCGCCGATCGGCGAGGAAGCCGAAGCGGTCGACGCCGAGGTGCAGGCCGCCAGCGATGACGCAGACTCCGAAGGCGAACGCGACGAGACCCAACCGATGGACGCGCCGGCCGCCGAGCGTCGCGAGCCGGTGCGGCCGATGAAGGATCTGGCCGAGTTGCCAGACGACCTGGCCGAGGCGTTCGAACAGTTCAAGCTCGCGATCCTGGCGCACAAGATGACCGACTGGGCCGACGTCTCACGGGACGACGTGCTCGCGTCGCTCGCCGCGCTCGAGCAGCTCGCGCTCGCGCCATCGGGCGATTAGGCCGCGGGCGTTGGGGGTGTCCTGAAACGAGGCTTCGGCAGGGCGAAAATGGGGAGGATGCGGGCTGCGGACTGGCAATCTCCGACCGATTGGCCGCACGGCTTAATGCAGTTGCGGCGGATTGCGTCGATAATGCAGTCCCGGCGCCCCGGAAATACCGCGGGTTCATGTCATACTGGGGTTCCACGAATGTTGCGTCGTAAACCCTAGTGCGTTCTCCTCATGTCTCAGAAAACCTTCTCTCAGGCTCCCCAAACTAGCTCCGTCCCCGCCGCCAGCGAACTCGGCCTGGCGCCCTCGTTCGGGTTCGGTGACCGAATCGGCCTGGCCACTCCGGGCCACATCGCGGCGATGCGATTGTCCGCTACCGGCATCGCGCCAATCTTCGCCCAGCAGTCCATCCGCGAGATGACCCGCACCAGCCGCGACCCGCAGGGCGTGATGGGCGACGCGATGGACGCGCTCGGCGCCGCGAAGTGGGAGTCGCAGCACGGCGCCGACGCCGACCACCTGAAGACCCCCGACGACGTGAACCGCACCGCTGAGGCGGGCTTCACGTTCTTCACGATCGACCCATCCGACCACGTCGACCAGAAGGCGGACGACTACAGCGAATCGCAGCTCCGTGAGCTGTTCGCCAAGATCAAGGACTCCGCACCTTGGTTCGACGGCTACCTCGGCAAGTCGGTCAAGCTCTCGACCGACGCTGAAATCAACTTCGACGAGATCACCCTGCTCCGCGCAGCCGTAAAGTATGGCCCCGCCATCCGCGAGGCGATCGCGCTGGCGGACCACATCCGCTTCGTGCAGACCGAGGCCAACCGCGACTTCGAGATCGAGCTGAGCGTCGACGAGACCGACCAGCCGACCACGCTTGCGGAGCACTACATCATCGCCGAGCAGTGCCTGCAGGCGGGGATGAAGCTGGTGTCGCTCGCGCCGCGGTTCATCGGCGACCTGGAGAAGGGCGTCGACTACATCGGCGACGTCGCGAAGCTCGAGGCCAGCCTGCACGACCACGCCGCGATCGCCGAGGCGCTCGGCCCCTACAAGCTGAGCCTGCACTCGGGCTCGGACAAGATCTCGATGTACCCCGCCCTGGCCCGCGCGACGCGTGGCCGCTTCCACGTGAAGACTGCCGGCACCTCGTACCTCGAGGCGCTGCGGGTCGTGGCGGTCTGCGAGCCGGACCTGTTCCGCGAGATGGTCGAGTACTCCCGCGAACGCTACAACACCGACCGCGCCACCTACCACGTGCACGCCACCCTCGAGACCGTGGCGGCGCCGTCCGAGCTCGGCAGCAACCAGGAACTGCAGGACGTCTACCTGGAGCGTTGGGAGACCGTGCCCGACGGCCTCGGCTTTACGAAGCCCGGCCGGCAGATCCTGCACTGCGCGTTCGGCTCGGTGCTGACGCACGATCGCCTCGGCCCCGCGCTGCGGCAGTGCCTGCTCGACCACCCCGAGACCTACTCGGAGATCCTGGCCGAGCACTTCGGGCGGCACCTGTCCGCGCTCAAGCAGGGGCTTTGATGTCGGGGGCGGCGGGGCAAGACGGCGCGCTGCGTCCCCTCGGCCGCACCGGCCTGAGCGTCCCCCGCATCGTCTACGGCGTCAGCTGCCTGGGCAACCTGTACGAGGCCCTGCCGCTGGAGACCAAGCGAGGGATCGCCGCGGCGTGGTTCCAGGCGTCCGACGCGCGGCCCGTGGCGATCGACGCCGCGGGCAAGTACGGCGCCGGCCTGGCCCTGGAGGTGGTGGGCGACTCGCTCCGCGGGCTTGGCGTACCGCCCAAGGATGTGCTGCTCAGCAACAAGCTCGGCTGGCTGCGTGTCCCGCTCGAGTCCGAGGAGCCGACCTTCGAGCCCGGCGTATGGGCCGACCTGCGGCACGACGCCGTGCAGCGCATTAGCCACGACGGCATCCTCGAGTGCTGGGAGCAAGGGCTCCAGCTGCTCGGCGCGCCCTACCGGCCGCAGCTCGCGTCCGTCCACGACCCGGACGAGTACCTCGCCGCATCGACCGACGATGAGGACCGCCGGTCGCGACTCGACGACGTCCTCGGCGCGTACGCCGCGCTGCACGAACTCAAGGAGCGGGGCGAGGTAGCGGCCGTTGGGGTCGGCGCCAAGGACTGGCGGGTTATCGAGGAGCTCTCCCAGCAGATCGACTTCGATTGGGTCATGCTGGCGAACAGCCTCACCATCTACCGCCACCCGCCGGAGCTGCTGGACTTCGTCGGCGGGCTGGCCGGCCGCGGGGTCGGCGTCATCAACTCCGCGGTGTTCAACGCCGGGTTCCTCGTGGGCGGCAGGTTCCTTGACTACCGCGTCGCGACGCCCGAGACCGACAGCCAGGCATTCGCCTGGCGACAGACCTTCCACAAGCTCTGCGCCCGCCACGATGTTCCGCCCACGGTGGCGTGCGTGCAGTTTGGCCTCGCCGCGCCGGGCGTCGCCGCGGTGGCGCTCAACACCAGCGCGCCGAGCCGCGTGCTCGACAACGCGCGGTCGGTCGAGCAGCAGGCGCCCGCCGCGTTCTGGCAGGACGCCAAGGCCGCCGGCCTGGTCGACCCCGCCTGCGACTTTGTTGGCTAGCCCACGCAGCCCGACGCCCCGCCCATGGTCATCGACGCCCACCACCACTTCTGGAACTACAGCCCGTCGGCGTACGGCTGGATCGACGAGTCGATGGCGGCTATCGCCCGCGACTTCACCCCCGCCGACCTGGCCGCCGAGGCCCAGACGGCCGGGGTCGACGGCGTGGTGAGTGTCCAGGCGCGGCAGACGCTGGAGGAAACCGGCTGGCTGCTCGGCCTCGCCGACCAACACGACCTGATCCGTGGCGTGGTTGGCTGGGCGCCGCTGGCCAGCGACGACATCGCGGGCGTGCTGGCGGAGCTCGCCGGTCACCCCAAGCTCAAGGGCCTGCGGCATGTAGTGCAGGACGAGCCGGACGAGCGATTCCTCGAGGGGCAGGCGTTCAACCGCGGGGTGTCGCTGCTATCAGGCCACGGCCTTGTCTACGACCTCCTGATCTTCGAGCGTCAGCTCCCCGCCGCGATTGCCTTTGTCGACCGCCACCCGGATACTCGGTTTGTGCTGGACCACATCGCGAAGCCGCGGATCGAGGCCGGCGAGCTCTCGCCCTGGAAAGAGAATATCGCCGAGCTCGCCCGCCGGCCCAACGTGTGGTGCAAGGTCTCCGGCATGGTGACCGAGGCGGACCTCCAAGGCTGGACCGCCGATGGCTTGCGTCCCTACTTCGATGCGGTGCTGGAGGGCTTCGGGCCGGGGCGCCTGATGTTCGGCTCCGACTGGCCGGTCTGCCTGCTGGCTTGCGACTACGCCCGCTGGCTGCAGACGGTCCGCGACTGGGCGTCGGACCTCTCCGCAGCCGAGCAGCGTTCGCTCTTCGGCGAGACCGCGATCAACGTCTACCAGCTCTAGGAGCCGTCCTTGAAAGCGTTTCAGATCACCGAGCCCGGGGCGTCCCGGCTCACCGAACTCGCCGACCCCCAGCCCGCCGCCGGCGAGGTGCTGCTGCGGATCCGCTGCGTTGGGTTCTGCGGCAGCGACCTCAACACGTACCGCGGCATGAACCCGCTGGTCAGCTACCCCCGCATCCCGGGGCACGAGATCGCCGGAACGGTCGCGGCGCTCGGCGAAGGGGTCGCCGGCTGGACCGTCGGGCAGGATGTGCTGGTGTTCCCGTACACCGAGTGCGGCGCGTGCTCCGCCTGCCGCGCCGGGCGGCCCAACTGCTGTCGCGACAACAAGACCCTCGGCGTGCAGCGTGACGGCGCGATGGCCGAGCTGGCGTGCGTGCCGCAGGGCAAGCTGCTGTCGGCCGACGGGCTCTCTCCTACCGAGCTCGCCCTGGTCGAGCCGCTGACCGTCGGCGCCCACGCGGCCGCGCGGGGCCAGGCGTCCGAGGGTGAGCACGTGGTGGTGTTCGGCGCCGGGGCGATCGGACTGGGCGCGATCGCCGGCGCCGCGTACCGCGGCGCGGTGGTGACGGCCGTCGACATCGACGACGCCAAGCTCGCCCTTGCGCAGAAGTGCGGCGCGACCCACGCGGTCAACTCGGCCGCCCAGGATCTGCACGCCCGCCTGCAAGAGCTCACCGGCGGGCACGGCCCGGCCCTGGCGATCGAGGCGGTGGGCCTGCCGCAAACGTTCGTTTCGGCGGTGGAAGAGGTCTGCTTCGCGGGCCGGGTGGTGTACATCGGTTATGCTAAAGAAGCCGTGTCGTACGACACCAAGCTGTTCGTCATGAAGGAGCTGGACATCCGCGGGTCCCGCAACGCGTTGCGGACTGACTTCGAGCAGGTGATCGCCATGCTGCAGGCGGGCGGGTTCCCAACCGCCGAGGTGGTGTCGCACCGCGGCCCGCTGGACCAGGCGGGCGGGCTGCTGGCCGAGTGGGCCGAGGCGCCGCAGCGGTTCACCAAAATCCAGATCGAGTTCCCCGAGGGCTGACCGCGTGCGTTGGTTGTCGCTCATCCCGCTGCTGCTCGCGCCGCTCTTAACGGCTGGCGTCGCGTGCTGCGCCGAGCCCAACTTCAACCGCGACGTCCGGCCGATCCTCTCCGACAAGTGCTTCTTCTGCCACGGCCCGGACGAGGGCAGCCGGCAGGCCGGCCTGCGGCTGGACATCGGCGCCGACGCCCGCCACGCGATCGGCTCGGGAGAGCTCGTCGAACGGGTCACCAGCGACGACCCGTTCGTGATGATGCCGCCTCCGGAGTCGAAGCTCGCGCTCACCGACGCCGAGAAGCAGACGCTCCGCCAGTGGGTCGCCGCGGGCGGAGGTTACGAACGCCACTGGGCGTTCGAGCCGGTGCCCGCGGAAGTCCCGCCACCGGCGGTGCAGCAGAACGAGTGGCCGCAATCACCGATCGACCGCTTCGTGCTGTCGCGTTTGGAAGAGCACGGACTCTCGCCTACCCCACAGGCGGACCACGCCCGCTGGCTGCGGAGGGCGACGCTCGACCTCACCGGGCTGCCGCCCACGCCGGCCGAGATCGAAGCGTTCCAGCAGCACGCGGCCGGCGACCCGGAAGCCGCCCAGCGCGACGCGACCCGGCGGCTGCTCGCTTCGCCCGACTACGGCGAGCACATGGCCGCCGCTTGGCTCGACGCCGCGCGGTACGCCGACTCGTACGGCTACCAGTCCGACATGCTCAACACGCTCTGGCCGTACCGCGACTGGGTGATCCGCTCGTACAACCAGAACCTGCCGTACGACCAGTTCCTCACCTGGCAGCTGGCCGGTGACCTGGTGCCATCGCCCACGCCCGACCAGCTGCTCGCCACCGCGTTTAACCGGCTGCACCGGCTTAACAACGAAGGCGGCGCCGTATTCGAGGAGTGGCGTATCGAGAACGTCGCCGATCGGGTGCACACCTTCGGCACGGCCGCGTTGGGCCTCACGCTTGAGTGCTGCCGCTGCCACGACCACAAGTACGACCCCATCCCGATGCGCGACTACTACGCGCTCTCGGCGTTCTTCAACTCCATCGACGAGAGCGGCCTGTACGACCGCACCGCCAAAGTGCCGGCGCCCAGCATGCTGCTGCCCACGGCTGAGCAGCAGTCGCAACTCGAAGCCGCCCGGCAACGCGTCGACGCCGCCCAGCGTGACCTCCAACAAACCCTCGCCGGCGCCAGCGAACGCTACTCACAGTGGCTCGCCGAAGCCGAGCAGCAGCGAGCCGAGCTCTCGACGCCCGGTTTGGTGACAGCAATCGACTTCGACGAGCCGTTTGACGACTCACAGCGCGACGCCTGGCGCCCCTCCACCGACGACCGTGCGCGGACCGCGGACCTGCCGCGGGCCGAGGTCGCCGACTCGCCGTTCCCCCGACCAACCAACCACGACGGCCCGCGTCGGGCGTTGCGGCTCGATGGCGACCACGGCGCCACCATCCTCGGCGTCGAACCGATCGACCGCTGGACTCCATTCAGCCTGGTGCTCACCTTCCGCGAGACCGCCCGCTCACCCGACCGCGCCGTGCTGGCCCACTACTGCCGTGGCGCCGACCCCGGCTTCAGCGGCTGGGACCTGACCATCGAAGACGGGCACGTCGCGTCGCGGCTGTACCGCGTCTGGCCCGGCAACGCGATCGGCGTCCGCACGGTGGAGCCGATCCCCGCCGACCAGTGGAACCAGGTCACCGCGACGTACGATGGTTCGTCCCAAGCGGACGGGCTTAAGCTGTACCTCAACGGCCAACCGCTGCCGACGAAAATTGTCCGCGACGCCATCCACAAGCGGGCCAATGTACCGCAGGGCCCGGGCGGCGACCTGGTGGTGGGGCAGCGATTCCGTTCCCGCGGCCTGGCTGGCGGGCTGATCGACGATGTCCGCTTCTACTCACGCCAGCTCACCGACGGCGAGGTCCACAGCCTGGCGACCGGCGCCCCGCCCCGTCCCTCGCTCGACTACTTCACCTCGGCCGTCGACGAAGCCAGCCGCGCAGCCGCCGAGCGGCTCGCCGAGGCCCGCCAACAGCTCGCGATGGCGGAGGAGCCGGTGCAGGAGGTCCCCGTCATGCGAGAGCTCCCTGAGCCGCGTCCCGCTCATGTGCTCGCCCGCGGGCAGTACGACTCGCCAACCGGGCCCGACACGCTGGTCGGCCGCAACACGTTCTCCGACATGCTTCCGCCCTTCCCCGCCGACGCGCCGCGCGACCGGCTGGGCCTGGCGCAGTGGCTCACCGCGCCGGACCACCCGCTCACGGCCCGAGTGTTCGTGAACCGGCTGTGGGCCAACTTCTTCGGGCGGGGGCTGGTCGACACGCCGGACAACTTCGGCCTGCAGGGCGCCCAGCCGACCCATCCGGAACTGCTCGACTGGCTGGCCCGCGACTTTGTCGACCACGGCTGGGACGTAAAGCGGCTGTGCGAGCAGATCGTGCTCTCGGCGACCTACCGCCAGTCGTCGGCCGCGACCGACAAGCTGCTTGAGGCCGACCGCGAGAACCGCCTCCTCGCCCGCGGACCCTCGCACCGATTGAGCGCCGAGCAGATCCGCGACCTGGCGCTCGCCGCGTCCGGGCTGCTGAACCCCGAGCGGGGCGGGCCGCCCGTTTCGCCCTACCAACCGGGCGGCGACCTGTGGCGCGAGGCGAACGCCATGTCGCCCGCGTACAAGGAGTCGGTGGGCGAGTCGCTCTACCGGCGTTCGGTCTACTCGGTCTGGAAGCGCACGGCGCCGCTGCCCAACATGCTGGCCTTCGACGCGATGTCCCGCGAGGTGTGCACCGTCAGCCGCTCGCGCACCAACACCCCGCTGCAGGCGCTGGTGCTGCTGAACGACACGCAGTTCGTCGAGGCCGCCCGGGTGCTGGCCGAACAAGTGGTCGACGATCACGCCGAGGACGCCGGCGCCGTCTCCGCAGCGTTCGTCCGCCTCACCGGCCGCGAAGCGACCGACGCCGAGCGGCGCCTGCTGCTCGGCCTGCTGTCCGACGAGCTCGCGTACTACCAGGCCCACCCCGACGAGGCCGGCAAGCTAGTCGGCGTTGGCGCGGCCGAGTCGTCGGGCGAAACCGATGCGCCCCGCCTGGCCGCGATGACCACCGTCTGCCAGGCCATCCTGAACCTCGACGCCACGGTCTGGAAACGCTGAGCATGCCGCACCGCCAACCACCCGCCGACCCGTTCGCCGCCAACCGCCGCTGCTTTTTGCGCGGCGGCGCAACCGCGCTGGGCGCCGCCGCGTTGGCCGGGCTGCCAGCGGGCGTGACGAGCGCGTCCGCCGCCACCGCGTCGTCGCCCGAGTTCCCCAACTACCCGGCCAAGGCCAAGCGGGTCATCTACCTGTTCCAGTCCGGCGGCCCGTCGCAGCAGGACCTGTTCGACCACAAGCCGCTGCTCAACCGGCTCAACGGCGAGGAGCTCCCCCCCTCGGTGCGCGGCGGGCAACGCCTGACCGGCATGTCGGGCAACCAGTCGTCGCTGCCGCTGGCCGGGTCGATGTTCCGGTTCGGCCGCTACGGGCAGTCGGGCGCATGGCTCAGCGAGCTGCTGCCGCACCACCGCCGCATCGTCGACGACGTGTGCTTCGTCCGCTCGCTCTACACCGAGGCCATCAACCACGACCCGGCCATCACGATGATGCAGACCGGCTCGCAGATCGCCGGCCGGCCGTCGTTCGGCGCGTGGCTGTCGTACGGCATCGGCTCGGAGAACGCCGACCTGCCGGCCTTCATTGTGCTGGTCTCGTCGGGCCAGGGCGGCCAGCCGCTCTACGCGCGGCTGTGGGGCTCGGGCTTCCTCGACTCCAAGCACCAGGGCGTGCGGTTCCGCTCCGGCAAGGAGCCGGTCCTGTACCTCACCAACCCGGACGGCGTGTGCCGCTCGCGGCGCCGCGGGCAGCTCGACGCGATCAACCAGCTCAACCGCCTGCAGCACGCCGCCGAGCACGACCCGGAGATCAACTCCCGCATCGCGCAGTACGAGATGGCGTTCCAGATGCAGATGTCGGTGCCCGACGCGACCGACCTGTCGGACGAGCCGGAGAGCACGTTCGAGCTGTACGGCGAGGACGCCCGCCGGCCCGGCACGTTCGCCGCCAACTGCCTGCTGGCCCGCCGGCTGGCCGAACGCGACGTGCGGTTCATCCAGCTCTACCACCAGGGGTGGGACCAGCACTCCAACCTGCCCAAAGACATCGTCGGCCAAGCGAAGGAGACCGACCAGGCGTCGGCCGCGCTGGTGCTCGACCTCAAGCAACGCGGCCTGCTGGAGGACACCATCGTCGTGTGGGCCGGCGAGTTCGGACGCACCTCCTACAGCCAGGGCATCCTCACCGCCGACAACTACGGCCGCGACCACCACCCCCGCTGCTTCACCGGCTGGATCGCCGGCGGCGGCTTCAAGCCCGGCATGACCTACGGCGCCTCGGACGACTTCGGCTACAACCTCGCGTCCGACGGCGTGCACGTGCACGACCTCAACGCCACACTGCTGCACCAGCTCGGCATCGACCACGAGCGGCTCACCTTCAAACACCAGGGCCGCCGCTTCCGCCTGACCGACGTGCACGGGCACGTAGTGCGTGAGTTGTTGAGCTGAGAGATGTCGGCAGAACGCTCATGTAATCAAGCATATTCAGGATACAGAATGCGACAGGAAGCTGCACTGACCCTTTCAACCGCGCTGAAACAGCGATTGAACTGCAGTGATCTTTGATATTTGATCAACGTGCACCGTACTGCTTCCTTCGCGAATGTACATCTGATCGCTCAACGTCGACGCCACCTTTTGCGATGGAATCCAAATTGTGATCACAGAGTGATTCCTAAAGTCAATGCAGTCCACCTTTGCCATAACTGCACTCTTGAGCGGTTCACTCAAAGGCGACGTCGCAATGGCCTGGCATACCCGTTGAACATAGGTATCAACGTCCATATCAAGCAGCTTCGCTTCTCTATCGATACCTACGACATACCTGGCACCGATCTTGGTTTCGCTAATCTCGTCAAGTTCGTGAATCCGACTAGCGTCGCGCTGAGAGTCAGCAACTCCAATAAACACTGCACCATCCGAGTCTGGTCCCAGATTCGCGATCGCACATATTGTCTGAATCACATCTTGAAGGACTTCCTCGTTATGTTGCCTGCTTCCGTGGAGCTCCAAAACCCCCTGCTTGCATTCGAACGCGGCGGTTTCCACCTTTGATCGCCGAAGCGCGTTGCAGAACTGAATGCCGAGCCCAGCACCAGTATTAACTGATGGAGGCCGGCGATCATCGAAATAGCGTGATATCAACCCTTTCGTCAGATCGATGTTCTCGCGTCGCTTTTGTGCAGTCACCTGCCCTCGGGCCACATTGAGCTTGTTCTGTAAGTCTGTGAGTGCTGCCACTATCGCGTCCACGTCGCCTGGAGACTTCTCATCTTCTACGCAGAGCTCGTAGAACGCCATAAATACTGCGTAGAACGGAGCCTTAATCGGGTTGCTACCCGCGTTCGGGTTAAGCACTCTCTTCATGCATCCTGGGTTAGCGTCGTGCTCTCGAAAGAGATCAAGAAGTATGTTCAGCGCAGCCAGCACATTGGCCTTTATCGTGTCCGCACCGACGTGATGAACGCTCCGCTCAAGCTGCTGCGCCTCGTCCGTCAATAGGTTGTAGTGCGCATCGAGGTTCGCACCGCTAAATGCAAAGGGTTCATCATTAAGAATGGAAATGACCAAATCCGCAACGAACTGCTCGTCCTCGGCTTCGCGCAGCTGACTCTTGCGCAGCACTCCTTGATTGCACCAGAACGTCTCGTCCGCAGCAATTCCATAGGTATCGTGAAACTCGTCTGGTTCGATACTTATGGACGGCATTTCTGAGAGATCTAGAGTTTCTCGTGAGACATCGCCCCGGATCTCTGCTGATAACGTACGAACGAGCGATGCGAACTCCGATACGACCCCAGCTTGCCGCTGTTCCTGGTCGCTCAGCCTTCGTCCATAGGCATTGATTCTTCCGAAAACTTCGTTTACCGCAGATGAGTCAGAAGCTGGAAACTCAGTAATCGCCAAAGTGTAGTCGAGGAGATTAGAGCAGGCCTCGCGATCTAGCTTCTCGAATTCACGTGGGATGGCGGGGAAAACCCCATTCTCCAGTCTTTGCTGTGCGCGCGATAGTTCCTCAACCCTAAAGTACTTGCCCTCAACCCCGTACCGATTCTCGATGAATTCAAAAATCGCATTCAATCGCTGTAGTCCATCAAGAATCTCATAAGACTTTGATCCGTCAGGTAGTGTTTCGGTGGCGAGTAGAATCAAGGGAATAGGAAATCCCCTCAAAATGCTATCGATGAGCTTTTGCTTCTCTTCTCTCGTCCACACCAACTTACGCTGGTACTTTCGATTAACAACGAATTTCCCATCCGTATAGTCTCGATAGGCAGCTTGAACACTAAGACCCTTCGGTGTCACACTCATTCGCACCTCCGTTTCTGGCTGCAATTCGACGATCTTAGCCGTCCTCGGAACAATTCCGTCACCACGCAATGCGTTTCCGGAATACTTGGATTCAAACACATGCCTGAGCAAGAGCTCTAGGGGTTCCGCAAACAGCAAGACCCTTAGCTCCCCCAACCTCTAGCGTTGATGACCAATTACAACGCGACCACCTACTCCTCAATCGCCCCGTACACAATCGGTTTCACCAGGTCCTCGGTCTCCGAGGAGTATGGCATCCGCTGCTCCATCGTCACGACGATCAGCTCGTCCCGCGGCGAAACCCAGTAGTGCGTGCTGGCGGCGCCGCCCCAGCCGTACTCGCCCGGCCGCTCGCCCTCGGCGGCGTCGGTGATCACGTTGAACCCCAGCCCGAAGCCGACGCCGGTCCGCACGTCGTCGCCGAAGGTGACCCAGCCGGCCTCCTCCGGCAGCTGGTTGGTGGTCATCAGCTTGACCGACTCCTCGGACAGCACCCGCGTGCCCCCGAGCGCGCCGCCCCGCTCGACCATCAGCAGGAACCGCATGTAGTCGGGCACGGTTCCCACCAGCCCGCCGCCGCCGGAGAACAGCCCGGGCTTGGTCAGGTAGTCGCTGTCGGTTGACGAGTCGATCACCTTGAGGCCGCCCTCGCCGTCCGGCGCGTAGTTGACGGCGAAGCGGCTCTGCTTCCCGTCGGGCACGTAGAACGCGGTGTCGACCATCCCCAGCGGCGCAAAGATCCGCTCCTGGAGGAACTCATTCAGCGGCCGCCCCGACGCGACCTCCACCACCCGGCCCAGCACGTCGACCGACGCGCCGTACTTCCAATCCGTGCCGGGCTCGAAGGTGAGCGGGATCTGGCTGATCTTGGTAGTCATCTGAGCCAGGCTGGAATCCCGATCCAGCACGCCCTTGGCGTCCATCATCCGCTCTGTTGGATCGCCCCCCTTAGATCCATACGGGATGCCCGAAGTGTGCAAGAAAAGATCTGCCACGGTCAGCGTTTGTTCCGCGACAGCTGGGACGTGGTCGCCAACAAAATGGACATCGAGGAACCCATCAAAACTCCTGCCCAACCGTGCTTCGGCTTCCTTCCCGCTGACGAAGACTTGCGGCTTGGCCAGCTCTGGCAGGTACCGCCCAACCGGCGCGTCGAGTTCAAGTTTCCCCTCGTCCACTAGCACGAGCGCGGCGGCCGACGTGACCGCCTTGCTCATCGAGTAGATGCGGAACAGCGTGTCGGACTCCACCGGCAGCTTCCGCTCGATGTCCCGCAGGCCGTAGGCTTCGTCGAACACCACCTTGCCGTGCCGGGCGATCATCACCGCGCCGCCGGCGATGTGCTTGTCCGCCACCAGGCGGTTCATTGCTTCACTGACCTCTTTCAGCTTCTCGGCCGACAGCCCCTCGGCGGCCGGCGTCGACCGCGGCAGCTCCGCCGCTTGCGAGACCACACCGCCCGCGATCACCACGACGCTAAGCACAGCAAGCTGGGACACAATCTGCATGGCGTTTCCCCCTGAGGTTGTTGAGCGTCCCACCGGCGGGGGACTTTTGTCCCTCATTGCGCACACGATTTTTAGGGACAAAAGTAGCTCTGTAGAAAGCTTCTAGATGTTTAGAGGATCATGAGGTTGAGAGTGAGGGTCTTGAGGGCGGCTTCGCGTCGCTGCATGGGCTTTTTTCGTGCTCGCAGCTGGGGCCCGAGGAGGCGTTTGAGCATGCTGATGGTGGTCTCGGCCTGGGCGCGTTGCCCGTAGCGGGTGG